>CASEYY010000040.1 GCA_949292335.1 uncultured Pseudomonadota bacterium | reverse complement strand
AGAGATTTCTATTTGAGGCTGAAAAATAACGGCAAACCTGGAAAGCTTGCCGTTATTGCTGTTGTGCATAAAATGATTACGATATTAAATGCTCGATTACGTGATTTTTATGCTTGACTTTCAATATCGTTGCTTTTTTTTGGTGGATAAGCTTGGGGATAAATTCCTTATCTGTTGCCTTGATAAAATCAGGCTTTACTATAGCGGTTAATAAATAGTTAACTTTTATGGGAGCCCCAATATGAGTGCAGAAGATGATTTGGTTACCGTTAAGACCGATGGAATCGTCGTTTCGGCCGGTTCGGTTTTGCTCGACAGAGAAGAGCTCGAAAATAACTATATCTGGGGTTGCTATTTCTGTATTGAAAATAATTCGGAAAATAAAATAAAACTACTCGGTAAAAATTGGAATATTACCGACGAAAAAGGCAATAACTATAATGATTCTTCCGCCGATTTTAAGGGAGAACTGCCGGAGCTGGAACCGGGTGAAGTTTTCGAGTTTACTTCTTATGCTCCGCTTAAGTCAGAAAATGCGGTTTTTTACGGTTCTTGCAAGATTGATGCCGGTGATTGCGGCAAAGTTAAAGATATAAAAATGCCCACCTTCAGTTTATCGGCCAAAGGCGGGCTTAATAAGCGAATTCTCAACTAGTAGTAAGTCGGTGTTAATTCCTGATTGGCAACAAAAGCATTTAAATATTGATGAATGTTGGCACTCATTCTTTCGTTGAAATCCTTAAACAATTTTTCGACCATGCCGTTCCAATAAACTTCCTTACCGGCAATGTCGGTATTGGCCGGAATGGTTAAACTACGCCAGGCTTCAACTTCGGTCGAAGCTTGAGCTAAACTTTTGGAATCAGTGATTTTAACGGCAACAACCAAACGGGCCGAGTATTTTACTTTGTCTTGCTCAAAGAGCTGTTTACCTTCTTCCAATTCCTCAGTGACGGATGCATCTTTGATAATGTATTCGGCGGTTTTGGAAGAGCCGAAATCAACTGCCTTTAATCTGTCTTGAGCCCACAATTTTGCGGTCTTTTCTATTGATACCGGAAACAGATGTTCTACATGCGGACGAGTAAATGTTGGGGTAAATTCCGATACGATATTAACTTTATTTACCTTTAATTCTATCGGCGTTTCAGTATTAAAACGCGGTTCACTGTATTTGGGTAGTTCATCTTCAGGAGTGCCGTATAAAGTCCCGCAGGCACACAAACTCAAACTTAAACCGATTATTGATAAAATTTTCTTGGTACTAATCATTGCTTTAAGACCTATATATAAAAACAGTTATGCTGATATACATCATTTGCATATCAGCATAATGCCAAATTAATTAATATCTGGTTAATCTATTGTTTTTTGAGCTCTTTGGGGTCAAAAACATATTCCTCGGAACAGAAATGACAAGTAGCCGTGATTTTTCCGTTCTCTACCATTGAAGCAATTTCCTCAGCGGAAAAGGTGCTCAAGGTATTGAGCAATTTTTCGCGGGAACAGCGGCAGGCAAAAGTATAATTCTTACTGCTACCAATATGCAAATCGCAACTATGATACAAACGATGTAATATTTCTTCCGAGGACAGCTCGGCATTAAATACTTCATCTTCGGACAAGCTTTCCATAAATATGTTGGCCTGATTCCACAATTCGGCCATTTCTTCGGCAGATGTTTGCATATCTTTTTTAGGCGGTAATTTTTGCAACATTATTCCCGCGGCCAGCCATGATTTGCTTTCACCGGTCGGGGCTTTGAAGAACAGTTTTAATCCGGTGTCAATTTGCTCGGATTGCTTAAAATAACGCAGAGCACACTCGGTTAAGTTCTTGCCTTGCAAATCAACAATGCCCTGATATAAATTAGCTTTGTCTCCTTGGTCGACGGTAAAGGCTAAATGCCCTTTACCCATCAAGTGCGGAGCCGGTTCAATTTCACCTAAAGTCTTACGCAAAGTTTGACCGGCATTTAACCTTTCTTCGTTAAAACGAGCACAAGATCTAATCTTGCCGTCGGAGGTGACATCAACTACAATCATCCCTACCGGACCGTCACTTTGGGTTTGTAAGGTAAAAAGGCCGTCATATTTCAAATTGCTGGCCAAAATTGCAGCCAATGCCGTACTTTCGGCAATCACCGCCGATACCGGAAGCGGATAGTGATGCTTGGTGAGGATTGTGTTTACAACCTCATTTAACCTGACCAAACGGCCTTGAAAAGCACCGTCATTGATATAAAAAGATACACAGTTATCAAAATTTTTGTTGGGCATATCATAATTTCCTTGGTATAATCGCAATAAATCTATATATCCTATAATCTAAAGAAAGGGATTTTGCAAGTGTTGTCGGAAAATAAATTGATAAAAAAAAGCCTAAAAAAAATTACCGAACAGCGACTGAAAAATATTGCTCTTTTTTATCTGAAAAGGTTTGAAACTTCTCAAGCAAATCTCAGAGCCGTGCTGAAAAGAAGAATTGATGAATATGCTTATCATAACAAAGATTTTAATAAAGCAGAGGCTTATGCTTGGGCCGATAAAATAATTGCCGATTTTGTGCGGCTTAAATATGTTGATGATGCCAGATTTGCCGAAATTAAAATCAGAGATTACATAAGTTCCGGAAAATCTCCGCGTTATATATTGGGAAAACTCAAAGAAAAGGGTATTGATGAAAATTTGGCCGAACAAATATTGTCAGAGCAAGAAATGGATACTGAAGCGGCGGCGATGAAATTGGCACAGAAGAAAAAGTTGGGACCGTATAATCCCGACGAAAATTTAAGAAAAGAAAGATACTCAAAAGATTTGGCCGTTTTGGTCAGAGCAGGTTTTGACTATGATATAGCTGTAAAAATATTAAAAAGCGAGGTGTGAGATGTCTTATATCGAAAAAACATTGAGAGAAGGTGAAAATATTGCGGCAAAAGCAGAGCTGCATTGGATTAACTATTTTAAATCGTTTTGTATTCTTATTTTGGGCGTGGTTTTGGCGATTGCTTCCGTCGGAGCGGTCGGAATGGAATTGTATGTCTGGATCGTCGCAGCATTCTTGGTGTTATGGGGAGCTTATTTAAGTATTAAATTGATGTTTGTCGAAATGGTGGTAACAAATAAAAGAGTAGTGGTGAAAAAAGGGATTATTGCCGTCGATACCGACGAGCTTAACAATGCTAAGGTTGAAGGAATTGAAATCGAACAGCCGGTATGGGGACGAATTTTAGGCTACGGTGATGTATGCTTTTACGGAGTTGGGGTCGGTAAGTTGCGATTTTCGGCAATCAAAAATCCGACCGAGTTTAAGAAAAAAGCCGACGAACTGGTTGCCGGTTAAGACGGGAGAATAATTTTGTATAGCCCAAAATTTCAAACCTTTATTGATATGTGGCGTGAGGAATTTGCCATAGAACGTTCCATCGACGAAAAGGTTTGTTTGGATCGTGACGGAAACCCGATACCTTGGTATACATACCCGGCAATCGAATATTTGAGCCAGTTTGATTATACAAATAAAAAGGTTTTTGAATTCGGGTGCGGGTATTCATCTTTGTTTTGGGCAAGAAGAGCCGGTAAGGTAATATCGATTGAGGATAATCTTGACTGGTTTGATAAATGGCAAAAAGAATTTAATGAGCCGAACTTAAATGTAAAATGGCGTGATGAAGGTGAAATATACGAACAGGCTATTTTTGAAGAAAATGAAAAATACGATGTTATTGTAATCGACGGCAAAAGAAGAAATTTTTGTGCCGAAACGGCGGTAAAAGCACTTAATGACGGCGGCATGATTATTTTAGACGACAGCGACAGAGTTAATACTTCCGCAGAATATGTCAAAACCATCGACATATTGAAAAGTGCCGATTTACTGCAGGTGGATTTTTACGGTTTTTGCCCGATGAATAATTATACCAAAACAACTTCGGTATTTTTTAGTCGCAATTTTAATTTTGAATCATTATATAAAGTTCAACCGGTAAACGGATGGGGAAATTTGTGGTCAAAATCGCGTAAAGACCGCAAAGAATTTTATCGGAAAAACAAATAAATCGTTTTTATAAAGCAGGGCAGAGACCTTCAATCAGATAATTGAGGATAAGAAAGCCTTGTTTGGTGGCACGGAGAAATCCTTTATCTTCGGCAATCAAGTTTTGTTCCAGCATTTGTTTTTTGAAGTCTTGATTTATAAAATTATCAAAATCGAGCAAGCAATTATTTTTAAATGATTTTTTGTCAATGCCTCGGGTAAGCCTTAAACCCATTATAAGCAGTTCTTCGGCTCGCTCATACGGGGTCAGTTCTTCGAAGTTGAGCTTGTCGGTTGCGGCATAAAACTTACCGTCTTTGCGAAAGCGGCCGTGTGCTCCCTGTCCGATACCGATATAATCTTTGCCAAGCCAATAGGTTTGGTTGTGGATGGAGGCAAAGCCTTTTTGAGCATAGTTGGATACTTCGTACTTTTCAAACCCATGCAAACTTAAAAAATCTTCGGTAAACAAATAAAATTCGGTAGCAATATCTTCATCAAGCGGTTTAATCCCTTTGCGGTAAAATACGGTATTTTCTTCGATGGTCAGCTGATACAAAGAAATATGTTTAAAGCCAAAAGAGGTAGCAATTTCAAGATTCTTTTGCCAAACCGACTTTTCTTGGTGGGGTAGGGCATACATCAAATCAACGGAATGATTGGAAAAGTTTTTTAAGATTTCTTCGATTGATTTTATAGCCGCTGTTGATGAGTGCGTGCGGCCGAGAAATTTTAATTCCTTATCATCAAATGACTGCACTCCCAAAGATAATCTATTAATGCCGGCATGAGATAAATCGGCAAATAAAGTGGGGGTGCGGGTGTTGGGGTTGGCTTCGAGCGATATTTCGGTATTATTGTTTATTCCCCAGAGCTTATCAATTTCCTGAATCAATAGGCTTATGTTTTGCGGCTTGATTAAAGAAGGTGTGCCGCCGCCGAAAAATACGGATATTATTTGTCTGTCGGGCAAAAGCTCTTTATATTTTTGCAGTTGCTCAATGTAATCCTTAATCAGAGCATCTTCATCATTATCTTTTTTTACACGGCTGAAAAAGTTGCAATAAGGACACTTACTGCGACAAAACGGCCAATGTAGGTATATACTTAAATCTTTATCTTCATTCATTATAAAATAAACTTTGATAAATCGGTGGCTTGCGTATACTTATCGAGTTTTTCGGCGACCATATCGGCCGTAACGGTCAGTTTTTCGCCGCTGCGATCCGATGCTGAATAACTGATATCTTCAAGCAGAATTTCAAGTACGGTGTGCAATCTTCGGGCACCGATGTTCTCGACATTTTCATTAATGGCAACGGCAATATCGGCAATTTTTTCAATAGCTTCCGGAGCAAATTTTATGTGAAAATCCTCAGTGCCCAAAAGTGCCGTATATTGCTCTATCAAGTTAGCTTCCGGCTCGGTCAAAATGCGAACAAAGTCATTGTGGGTGAGGGCCTTTAATTCAACTCTTATCGGCAAACGGCCTTGCAACTCGGGGAGCATATCAGACGGTTTGGCCAAGTGAAAAGCTCCGGAGCAGATAAACAAAATGTGGTCGGTTTTGACCATACCGTGTTTGGTGGAAACCGTGGTACCCTCAATTAAAGGCAACAAGTCTCTTTGGACGCCCTCGCGGGAAACATCGCCTCGGGTGCCTTCGGATTTACCGGTAATCTTGTCGATTTCATCAATAAAGACAATACCATCATTTTCAACCGCTTTGATGGCTTGTGAGGTGATGTCTTCGTTATCCAACAATTTATCGGATTCCTCATCGATCAGAGCTTTATAAGCTTCGGCAACTTTAAGTTTGCGAGTTTTGTATTTTTGCGGATTGCCGCCTAACAAATCACCTAAACTTATCATACCCATTGAAGCTCCCGGCATGCCCGGAATGTCTATCGTGGGCATGGAAGAATTGGAATTATCAAGCAAAGAAATTTCTACTTCGCGTTCATCAAGCTGATGCTCTCTTAACATTTGCAGAAATTTTTGTTTGGTATCTTCACCGGCAGAAGAACCGACCAGAGCTTCTATCAGTCTTTTTTCGGCAGAGGCCTCGGCTTTGGCACTTACGTTTTTACGCAACTTTTTGCGGGTTTGTACCAATGAAATTTCAACCAAATCTCTGATAATACTTTCGACATCGCGGCCGACATAGCCGATTTCGGTGAATTTGGTGGCCTCGACCTTGATAAAGGGGGCTTTAGCCAATTTGGCCAAACGCCTCGATATTTCGGTTTTGCCGACGCCGGTCGGGCCAATCATTAAAATATTTTTCGGGACAATCTCTTCACGCAACTTTTCGGGCAACTGCATTCTTCTCCAACGATTGCGTAAAGCAACCGCTACGGCTTTCTTGGCTTCGTTTTGACCGATTATGTATTTATCTAATTCCGATACGATTTCACGAGGGCTGAAATTACTCATTGCTTATACCTTCAATAATAACATTATGGTTGGTGTAGACATCGGTATCGCCGGCAATTTTCATGGCTTTGCGGGCAATATCCTCAAGGCTTAAGCCGTCAATATCATAAAGGGCTTTGGCGGCGGCCATGGCATAGTTACCGCCGGAGCCTATGCCGATAATGCCGTCATCGGGTTCCATAACTTCGCCGGTGCCGGAAATAACTAAAGAAGTGTCTTTGTCGGCAACAATCATAAAGGCTTGAAGTTGACGCAAATATTTATCCATACGCCAATCTTTGGCTAATTCCACTGCCGCTCTTTTTAATTGATTGGCGTGCTTTTCCAGCTTGGCTTCCAACCTCTCAATCAAAGTTATACCATCAGCGGCAGCTCCGGCAAAACCGGCAATTATATTGCCGTTTCCGATACGACGCACTTTGACTGAGTGTGACTTGAATATTATAGCTTCACCCAAGGTAGCCTGACCGTCACCGGCCATTACAACATTGTTGCCTTTTCTTACACATAAGATGGTGGTCATAACAAAACATTCTCCATATTGTTACTTTAATAATAGCTTATTTAGGTATAAAAATCGGCTAATGCAAGGGCTAAAGGCAAAAAAACACCCGCTTTCGTTAAAAAGCAGGTGGTTTTTGTGGGCTTATTTGCGTTGCAGGCTATCAAGCGGTTTAGGCGATTTATCTGCCGGTGAATTATCAATGGCATCTGCCACCGGAGTATACATTCTTACCGCTTTGGGCTTTTGAGCCGCTTTGATGGGATTTTGTCCGCAAATATTCAGTCCTAAACTCTTGAGGGCTGTTTCTATCGGAATGAATAAATCCGGTGAGTTATCGGATTTTTTGCTTTCATGGGCAATACCGATAATATTTCCTCTTTGGTCTATCAAGGCTCCGCCCAAGGTAACGGTTTGGACAAAGGTATCAACGATAATTTCGGCACCTCTGTCTTCACTCCAACGATAACCGACGACCCTGCCTTCGTTATCGATGTAGTTTTCACCGCCTTCTTCTGCCATATCAAGCAAACCTAAGGTCAACAAAATGTCTTTATTTACCTCCGGCAAATCAAGCGATAAGGGCAGGGGTTGGAATTGGGTCGGTTGATCCAAAAGCAAAACAGCTACATTCTTGGCCGGATTGACACGGAAGGCAGAAGCCTTAAACTGTTTACCGTTAATGGTTTGCAAATCGTATTGGTTGTTGTCTTTTTGGATTAAGTCGGCGGAGGTTAATACCATGTTGTCGGCAATGAGCAATCCGGCACCGGATTTGCCGGCCGAGTTCTTAACCGAGACAACCGATGCTCTCAATTTGTATAAATTTTGAGCGTTCAAGTTTTCATACGGTGGGGTATTGGCAATACAGAAATCATTGCTGATGGAGGCAAATGCCGCTTCATCGATTTCGGTGACCTCAATATTTGAGCTGGTTCCCGTGCCTGTCGAACCGCCTTCTTCCAGTATGGCAGTTTCCTGAACCTCGTCAATCTCAAGCGGAATATCGACAAAATAGTCATCACTTAAGGTTACATTGTCGACATTTTTAATCTTAGTACCGCCTTCTTCAATTACTTCTACTTCTTGGCAATTTTCGGCTATTGCATAAGAGCTGTCTTTAACGCCGCCGGCAGTTTCAACCGAGCTCATGCAGTTTTCGGTGACGCATGTCGGGGTTTGGGTTTGGATTTCTGCCGTTTGGCATTCCTGCAACATCTCAATGCCTTTGAGTTCGGCGGCGTATTGTGAACCGAAGCAGGTATCGCAGTAATTGGTTTTGGCCAGTTGAGCTTTGATATCTTCGGGGCGAACTCTTAATGATAAAGCTTCATTGAAACAACTTATTTCCGGCAATTTGACCAAAGCATCTTCAAAGGCTCTTTCAACCAACAGATTTTCACCATTGGGTTCACCTTCTTGAACTTGGCCGTAGCCGGTAGTGGTACCGCGGCAATAAACTTCGTCTTTGGCCAAATTCATTACGCGCCAAACAACCGTCATCTCCGAAGTACCATTGCGAACTTGATTGCTTTTTACTTGGTTCCAGTCAAATTCGTCACAGATATTCATGAAATAGTCTATAATCTCGGCGGTTAAAACATATTCGGCCTGAAGTTTATCCGAATCGGGATAGTAGACATTGGTCGGAGCAACCACAACCGGATAGTAGTCATTCATGGTTTCGTAAAAGACATCAAAGAAATGCATATCTTTTTGCATCGAACGGCCTTGGTTTAGGAAGGCATTCTTAGTCTCGCGGCGGCAACCGAAAATGCGAAAACGATAATCGCCGAGTTTGGTATTAAACTCATCATATTTGCTGTTCTTGGTCAGGCGGAAGTCCACATCGGTCAATTCAATCGGAGCAAAAGAATTGCGGCTTTGATGCAGTGAAACATAGGCGTTGTAATGATTGTCATCGATAATGAGGCTTTGGTATCTTACTTTTTGTTTATCTTGCAAATAAGAAATGCGTCTGACCGGACGTTTTTTGGCCGGCTCACACATACAATCAAAAATCCCCAGTGTCGAATCATTATTGGGGTCGCACATGCAGGGGATGAGCTCAGGACTTTCTTTGTCGCAGGCACTCAAGGCAAATACTGACAGAAGAAGAGAGAGAGTAAAGTTTTTACGCATTTTAAGATAAACTCCTTTAATACTTACAGATATTGGCTTTGTCGGTATGATAAAGCCTCAGCTATGTGCAGTTTAAGTATTTTTGATTCATTTTGCAAGTCTGCAATCGTTCTTGCTAACCGCAAAGTACGATGATAGGCTCTAGCAGATAACGAATTCCTTTCGGCAAAGGCAATTAAGAGGTTTTGAGCTTCGTTATCTATTGTGCAAATCTTTTCTAAAAGTTTACCTTTAAGCCGCGAATTTATTAAAAAACTATCTTCTCCGATGGCTTTGAGCCGCTCGGTTTGTATCTTGCGGGCGGCAACAACTCGTTGTCTTATTTCGGCAGAGCTTTCGCCGCCTTTGGCATTGCTTAAATCCCAAGGATTAACGGCCGGAACTTCGATTTTGATATCAATACGGTCAAGAAACGGGCCGGAAATCTTGTTCATATATTCTTTGGCACATAATGGTGCTCGGGTGCATTCTTTTTCTTTGTTACCGAAATATCCGCAACGACAGGGATTCATGGCGGCAATAAGCTGAAAATCAGCCGGATAAGAGGTATGAGCATTGACCCGGGAAATATTAACACAGCCGTTTTCCAACGGTTGTCGCAGAGCTTCCAAAGTGGCACGATTGAATTCCGGTAGCTCATCCAAAAACAAAACTCCGTTGTGAGCCAATGATATTTCTCCGGGGGTGGCTTTGCGGCCGCCACCGACCAATGCCGGTGTGGAAGCACTGTGGTGCGGGGAGCGAAACGGACGGACAAAGCTTATACCGTTGTCTTTAAGTTCTCCGGCAACCGAGTGTATCATGGAGGTTGACAGAGCTTCTTCGGTGGTCATCGGCGGCAAAATGGTTGCTAAACGAGCGGCTAACATTGATTTTCCGGAACCAGGAGGTCCGACCATCAGCATATTGTGTCCGCCGGCGGCGGCTACTTCCAGAGCTCTTTTGGCGGTTTCTTGTCCTTTTACATCGCTCATATCAAGCGGCGATTGCTCGATTATGTCCGAACTTTGCTCGGGGTATCCGAGCAATTTAGTGCCTTTGAGGTGAGAGATTAAATCGCTTAGATTTTGCGGAGCAATTATGTCTTTGAGCTCTGACCAGGCTGCTTCACTGCCGCACGAATACGGACATATCAGCCCAAGATGCTGTTTTTTGGCGTAAACCGCAACCGGCAAAACCCCGTTAACCGATAATATGCTTCCGTCAAGCCCGAGCTCGCCCATGACTATTTTGTCTTTTAGCGAATCGGGTGATACTATCCCCATAACCGCCAATATTCCTAAAGTAATCGGTAAGTCAAAGTGCGAACCTTCTTTGAGTAAATCGGCCGGAGCTAAGTTTATGACAATGCGTTTGGGCGGTAGTTGTATGCCCAAAGACTGCATGGCCGCACGAACGCGTTCTCTGCTTTCGGCGATGGCTTTATCGGGCAAGCCGACAATTATGAAATTTGGTAGTCCGGAAGATATTTGTGCCTGCAAATCTACGGGTTGAACCTCTATACCGTTAAAAGTTAAAGTGTTGATGTGAGTAGGCATAGCTTATTACCACCGAGGGGTTAATTCATTACTCCGCCACCGGCGAGTCGGATAGGTATCAACCGTTAAAAAATCATATTTTGCGGTTTTGTACGGCAGGTTGGTTATGCGAGTGTAGCCCTTACTCTCATAGTACGAAGCACATTCATCGGCAGAATAATGTTTGCTGTTGTAACAATAAATGCGGTCTTTGGTGTAGATGTTCTGCAGCCCGATGCGGTAGGTTTCGGCACTATGGGCTATAGCCGCCGTTATCATGGCAAAAAACATTGCGATGGTAAATATACTCAGTGTCTTGCTGATTGTCATAATAAACAATCTCCCCTTATTATCAATATTGTCAATATCATATCACCAAAGAGTTAATTCTTGCTTAAAAATATATAATAAAAATGCTTGCAAATTAAAGATTTTATGGTATAACCAAGCTCGTCCTTGCCTCGTTTGAAATATAACGAGGATATACAAAGACGCCCTTGCGGTATTAAGCCAAAAGGGTTTTGTTGAGAAATCCATAAGGAGTTTTAATAAATATGAATAAATATGAAAGCGTGTTGATTGCACGTCAAGATTTGGGCACTTCGCAAGTTAACTCGTTGGTCGATAGCTTGAAACAAGTTGTTGCCGAGCAGGGTGGTGAAGTTGTTCGCGTTGATAACTGGGGTTTGAAAAATCTCGCTTATCGTATCAAAAAAAATCGTAAAGGCTATTATGTTCTCTTGAATATCGCCGCTCCGGCTAAGGCTGTTGCCGAATACGAGAGAGTTATGCGTGTTAACGAAGATATCATCCGTTACATGACCGTTAAGGTCGAGGAATTTTCCGAAGCTGCCGGCAGTGACGGTGTTGAATCGGCTGTTGAAGAATAGGAGAATGTAAAATGGCTAAACAAGTATTCTTTAGAAGAAAAAAAAGCTGCCCGTTTTCCGGCGAAGACGCTTTGAAAATCGACTACAAAGATGTTAAACTGCTTTCTCGTTATATCTCGGAGAAAGGTAAAATCATCCCCAGTCGTATCACTTCGGTTTCGGCTAAAAAACAAAGAGAATTGGCTCGTGCTATCAAAAGAGCTCGTTATCTCGGTTTGTTGCCGTATGTCGCAATGTAGTTTGAGGGAGAAAAATTATGGAAGTTATCTTGCTTGAACACATCGAAAAATTGGGCAAAATGGGTGAAAAGGTTAATGTTAAAAACGGTTATGCCCGTAATTACCTCTTGCCTCAGAAAAAAGCTTTACGTGCTACCGAAGCTAACTTGGCTGTTTATGAACAACAAAAAGCCGAGTTGGAAGCACACAATAAACAGTTGTTTGATAATGCTTCGAAATTGGCCGAATCTTTGAAAGGTTTTGCCGCTGTTTTGATTCGTCAAGCTGCAGAAACCGGTCAACTCTACGGTTCGGTTACCATTCGTGATATTGCTGCCGCCATCAAAGATGCCGGTTACAGCGTTGAACGTCGTCAAGTATTCTTGGAAAAAGCTATCAAAGATTTGGGTGTATATCAGGTTAAATTGAACTTGCATCCTGAAGTTACTCAAACCATCTTGGTTAATGTTGCAAGAACTGATGATGAAGCTAAAAAACAAGCTAAAGCTTTTGAAAATATCTAATTGATATTTTTCAAGTTACAAAAACCTCCGCAGATTTGCGGAGGTTTTTTGTTGCCGTTATTAATCTCGGTAAAGGGAACTCTTTTTGTATTTGCCGATACCGTAGCGAACCAGCACTCCGATAATGGCAGCCAAAGGAACCGCCATCATCAAGCCTAAAAATCCCAGCAAAACACCGCCGGCTAATAAGGCAAACATTATCCATACCGGATGAAGACCTACCGAATCACCAACCAGTTTCGGGGTAATAAAATTACCTTCCAAAAATTGACCTATGGCAAATACTCCAACCACTTGTGCTATCGGAACCCAAGTATCAAATTGGGCAAAGGCAATAGCTATCGCAGTTACAAAACCGACGATGGAACCGACATAAGGGATAAACGAAATAATGCCGGCAATAAAGCCTACCAAAAGCCCTAAGTCAAGGCCGACCAAGCTAAGTCCGATAGCATAAAAGCTTCCTAAGATTACGCAAACCGAAAGTTGTCCACGAATAAAAGATGAGATGATTTTATCAATCGCTTTGGCTTGAGTTTCAATTTCTTTCTTATAGGCCTTGGGTAAAAGGCTATCCACCTTTTTAACAAAGCTGTCCCAATCTCTCAGCATATAGAAAGCAACTACGGGAGTGATGAGTAATAAGGACAAAATATTAAAGATAGCGTAGCCGCTGCTGATTAATTTTTTGAAAACATTGCCAACAAGTTTTAGACCATTACTCATGTTGCCTTGCAAATATTCGCGTATCTTTTCGCGGCTGAGACCGGGGATGTTGTCTTGCAGGTTAATAATAATCGGCTCAATCTTTTTAGTTAAAGATTGCATATAGAGCGGTACCGAATTGATAAATTGCGATAATTGCTCATCGATCATGCCGATAAGGGCAATTATCGCCGGAATTAAAATAATAGCTACCAGAAACAGAACCAAAAAAGTTGATGCGGTACGACCGATTTTTAGCTTTTCAAAGCGAGTGGCCAAAGGATCTAGCAGATAACCGATTATGATACCGGCTACAAAAGGTAGTAAAACCGAACGCAAAACATATATCGAAAGTCCGAACAGTCCGAAAATTATGAGCCAGATTACCCAGTTTTTGTTTTCTGATTTAGCTGTTGAGGTCATTTATTATTCTCCGATATTACTCATTACCATGTAGTTGCCACTGTTTTCTAAGCGATAGCCGTGGTATGCAAATTGTCTGGTCAGTGTGTCCAAATCACCGCTGAAAGTTACCTTGAACTGTGCTTTGCCTTGAGCCATGGCTTGGACATTAACCGCACTTACTTCGGGAATGCTTTTTATCTTCTGTTCGGCTGATATCCATGCACCTAAATTCGGAAAGGGATAGAGTACGGTTATTTCTTGTTCAACAACCGGATTTGCTTGCTGTTGATTTAGGATATAATGCTCAATTTGGTTTTTGCATTCGCTTATGGCCTTATTGAACAATTCCGCACCTGATGATTTGGCTCCGGCAACTTTTATGGTTCGGTAATCGCCGGATAGTGATTTTAGAGATATTTCCAAACCTTCGACACCATCGTAGTTAGCTGCAAGCACATAAACATCTGAACTTGAGGACATTCTTTTTAGATTTTGCAGAGCAATGGTGTCAAAATCAGCTGCCTTTTGAGCATTGATAACAGAACTGTTGCCAGCGGAATTGGGAATGGAAACAAAAGTTGTGGCAGAGGTGTTTTCACTATTGTCCCAAGCCAATTTCCATGGGTTGTCAATCTCCCAAAGTTTGGGGGTGTCGCCCTTAAACTCGGCAAATACAGGAATTACCAATATTGAGCCGCTGTTGCCGCTTAACATAGGAATTTCTCTCTCTGTCATATATTGTTTAAGTAATTCTTCGTTAATGACAACCCTTAAGTCGGCAACATATCGGACATCAGAATTTTTTTCGTTTAGAACCGAGGTTTCTTTGATAAAATTTATCAGCTGAGCGTCGGTCATGGCGGCAATTTTTGCAGCACCTTCTTGGGTGGAAATACGACGAGCAACTGCGGTAACGGCGGCTCTGGCCGCGTTACTCATGGCTTTTTCGCGGGCAAGAGAGGCGTTTTCGTCAGTAACATCTACTTTTATTTCAACGCTGAATTTAGAATCTGCAGCGTGTAGGTTAGGGCTGAAAAATAAGCCAAAAGCTAAAAATAATATGGCAATTTTAGACAATTATTTTTACTCCTCAAAAATGTCAATATTGCTAAAGAAGTAGCTGATTTCACGAGCAGCACTCTCAGGTGAATCGGAACCGTGAACCGAGTTCTTGTCGATGGAAAGAGCAAAAGTTTTGCGGATGGTTCCTTCCTCCGCAACAGCCGGATTGGTGGCTCCCATAATTTTGCGGTAACGGGCAATAGCGTCTTCTCCTGCTAAAACCTGGACAATAATCGGAGCCGAGCTCATAAACTTTACCAGGTTCTCAAAAAATACTTTGCCTCTATGCTCAGCATAAAAACCGTCGGCTTGCTCCGGAGTTAGTTTTATCATCTTTTGGGCTACAATCTTTAGTCCGGCATCTTCAATCATAGAGTTGATTTGGCCGCTCAAGTTACGGGTGGTAGCGTCAGGCTTGATGATAGATAAAGTCTTTTCCATATCTTATCTCCTAAAAAAATCAAAATTTATTTGAAAGATATAATACTTTGTATAAATAAGCAAAAGATATTTTGACTTTTAACTAATAAAGTTGTTTATTATAGCAAAATTAACTTATAAATCAGAGAAAGGTCAAACGCAAATGGCAAACTTTATAGATGATGTTATTGCTAAAGCTAAGTCGCAACCGAAAACAATCGTGTTGCCCGAAGGTGATGATGAAAGAGTTTTGGAAGCGGCTAAAACCATTACCGAAGAAAAAATTGCCAAAATCATTTTGCTCGGTAAAGAAGAGGAAATAAAAGCAAAATTTGCCGCCAAGGGTTGGAGTATTGACGGTATTCAAATTATCAATCCCGAAACTTCGCCGAAGCTCAACCAATATGCCGAGCTATTTTATGAGTTGCGTAAAGAAAAGGGTGTCTCTATGGAAGATGCTCAAAAAATGGCCAGAAATGCTAATTACTTTGCAACTTTGATGATTAAGTCCGGCGATGCCGACGGAATGGTCTCCGGTGCCGCTCATTCTACCGCCGATACTGTTAGACCGGCTTTGCAGATTGTTAAATCTTCTCGTAAGGACATGAACGTATCTTCTTTCTTCTTTATGAATAAAGGAGAAAAAACTTTCATTTTTGCCGATTGTGCAATTACCCCGAATCCTACCGATCAGGAGTTGGCCAATATTGCCATACAGGCCGCCCAAACCGCAGTACAATTCGGAATTACTCCCGATATCGCCATGCTTTCTTATTCTTCTTACGGTTCGGGTAAGGGCGAAGCAATCGAAAAAGTGCAAAGTGCCGTTAAAATTGCCAAAGAAATGGCCGCTTCCGATGAATTTAAACATCTCGGAATTAACCTCGACGGTGAGTTGCAGGCCGATGCCGCTTTGGTGGATAAAGTTGCTGTTCTTAAGGCTCCGGGAAGTGAAGTTGCCGGCCATGCAAAAGTTTTGATTTTCCCTGACCTTAATGCCGGTAATATTGCCTATAAATTGGTGCAAAGATTGGGTGAATATGAAGCTTATGGTCCTATCTTGCAAGGCTTGCGTGCGCCGATTAATGATCTTTCTCGCGGTTGCTCGGCAAGCGATATTGTTTGTACCGTTGCTTTAACAGCTGTACAGGCTATGTAATGTTTTGATTCAACTTATGTTTTTAAGGATTTGATTATGCAAAAAATTTTGGTTTTGAATTCAGGCTCCTCATCTTTGAAATATCAGCTCTTTGATGTGGATGGCGAGAATTATACCGTAATCGCCAAAGGTTTGGCCGAACGCATCGGTATTGACGGCTCAAAGGTTAATATTAAATTTGCCGACGGTACCAAAAAAGAAGTAGTCGCTCCATTGCCGACCCACAAAGAAGCTTTGAAAGAAGTGTTTGACTTGTTGCTCGACGGTGCAATCAGTGATTTGAACGAAATTTCTGCCGTTGGACATCGTATCGTTCATGGCGGTGAAATCTTTAGAGAATCGGTTTTATTGAACGAAACCTCAATCAATGCTATCGAAGATTTGTCTGCCTTGGCTCCCTTGCACAATCCGGCTGCCGTTTTGGGTATCCGAGCAGTGCAAGAGTTGTTGCCGACAGTTGCTCAAACCGCTGTGTTTGATACTGCTTTCCATCAGACAATGCCTAAGGAAGCTTTCCTCTACGGTTTGCCTTTGGAACAATATACCAAACATCAGATTCGTCGTTATGGTATGCACGGAACTTCGCACCGCTATATTGCTCAAGAAACCGCTAAAATTATCGGAGAAAATGCAAAGATAATTTCTTGCCACTTGGGTAACGGTGCTTCAATAACCGCAATCAAAGACGGTAAATGCATGGATACTTCAATGGGATTTACTCCGTTGGCCGGTATTATAATGGGTACCAGATCGGGTGATATTGATCCTTATATTCCGTTGCATATTATGAAAGAGCAAAATATGTCGGTGGAGGAAGTTAATAAACTGCTCAACAAGCAAAGCGGTATGCTTGGTTTGACCGGTTTTTCCGATATGCGTGATGTTGAAGACGCTTATCTTAAAGGCGAAAAAAATGCCGTTGTCGGTATGCAGACCTATGTTTACAATATAGTCAAATTTATCGGTGCTTATATTGCCGCTTTGGGTGGTGTAGATGCTATTGTCTTTACCGCAGGAATCGGTGAAAATTCTCCGATTATTCGCAAGCTCGTTTTGCAGAGATTGGCTTATCTAGGAATTGAGATTAACGAAGAAGCTAACAATCGCCGCGGTGATATTGAAGAAATATCGGCCAAAGGGTCAAAGGTCAGAGCTTTTGTTATTCCGACCAATGAAGAGATGATGATTGCCAAAGATACCGTTGCTTTGACAAAATAATAAATTAAGGAGCTCGGTTTTATCTAAGCTCCTTTTTTATAAACCAAACCCCTTGCTTAATTGGCAAGGGGTTTTTGATTTATGCTAAACTAAGCTGATTTTTTGCTCGATTTTTTAGCAGACTTCTTTTCTTCATCAAACTTATACAATTCTTCTACCGAAACTACTTTCTCGTTGAGTTTGGCTTGTGAAATTATATAGTCAATGATTTTTTCTTCAAAAATCGGAGCCTTCAGGGCTTCAACAGCTTGTTTGTTCTTGAGATAGTAATCCAAAACCATTTGCTCTTGGCCGGGGTATCTCTTGGCTTCGTTCATGATAGCGGCATTGATGTCTTCGGGTTTAATGCTGATTTTGGCATTTTGACCGACTTCCGATAACAACAAGCCGAGTTTTACTCGGCGAACCGCAATATCTTTATACTCTTTGAGCAAGTCTTCTTCTTTTTTGTTTTTCTCTTCTTCGTCGAGCTGATTGTATTTCTTGGCTTGTTCGTACTGATTTACGATAGCTTGATATTCGGCATCAACCAATGAAGCGGGAACTTCAAAGCTGTATTCGGAGTCCAAAACATCCAAAAGCTGTCTTTTTAATTTCATGCGAGAAGCATTATCATAATCAGACTTAATGCGAGAAGATAATGTCTCTTTTAATTTATCAAGGCTTTCAGCACCCAGAGATTTGGCAAGTTCGTCGTTGATTTCGACGGCTTTGGGTTCGCGAACTTCTTTAACCGTAACGGCAAAAACTGCATCTTTACCGGCTAAATCTTTGGCGTGATAAGTATCTGGGAATTTGACTTTTACATCAACTTTGGAGCCGGCTTCGCTACCGATTAATTGATCTTCAAAACCGGGGATGAAAGAACCGGAACCCAACTCCAAAGGATAATCGTTGCCTTTGCCGCCGTTGAATTCAACACCGTCAATAGAACCGACAAAGTCAATCATAACGACATCGCCTTTGGCGGCTTTTTTGCCGTCAACTTTAACGCTTTCTTTGCGAGCTTCGGCTAAGTATTTTACGGCTTTGTCAACTTCTGCGGCCGGAACTTCGGCTGTGTATTTGTCTAAAGAAATTTTTGTAAAATCTCCGAGCTTGATTTCGGGCAAGATTTCAACATCCATATCAAATTCGAGGTCTTTACCTTCGCCGAAAGAGGTGATTTTGATAGCCGGTTGGCTAACCGGACGAAGTTTGTTGTCGCTTAATACCTGATTGCTGCCATTGCGGACGGCATCATCCAAGGCTTCGCTCATAACTTCGTTTAAAAATTTCTTTTTAACCATGGAAAGCGGAGCTTTACCGGCACGAAAGCCCTGTATTTTGGCTTTCTTGGCAATTTGGGAAAGTTTATTGTCGATATCTTTGGCAAAGTCTTCTTTAGAAATTACGACTTTGTATGATTTCTTAAGACCTTCGGACTTTAATTCATTAATCTTCATCTATTATCTCTCTTTTTAAAATGAAAAAACACCGCTAACCAACGATGGTGCGGGTGAAGGGACTTGAACCCCCACTCCTTGCGAAATCAGATCCTAAGTCTGACGCGTCTACCAATTCCGCCACACCCGCCGGTGCTTGTTACTACCTTTTGTTTGCCAGAATACTAACTTAATATTTTTTTAAATCAAGCATAAATTCACAATGCAAACAAAATTATTGTAATCTCTTTTATTCTTTTATAATATGTGCCTAACGATTGTTTTTTATTTCGGGAGTGGATTGTGATGTTTGCTCGCAATTTTAGCAGAGTTTTGTTGTCGGCTACGGCTTTAAGCCTGCTGTCGGCTTGTGCGGTCGTCGATAAACAAGATACCGCGGAAGAATCAAATTGGTTTGTCTCAATGTTTGAAAAAAGCGGGCAGGAGTATGCCGAAAAAGCAACAATGTTGTATTTACAAGGCGATTTTGATAAGTCTTTGCAAAATACCGTCGAGGCTTTGAAAGAAAATCCGCGTAACCAACAGGCTCTGTTGGTGGGAGCCTTGGCTTCGGAAAAACTCGGCAGATATAACCGTGCCAGACAGTATTATGAAGATTTGATTATAATTAATGGTGATGAAACTTCCGTTTTGGGTACCAAAGACGGACAGCCGCACAAAATAGTCGATACCGCTAAGAATAATCTGCGGGCAATTACTATTACGCAAAATAAACTCACTATTGAAAATCGGGATGGCTCAAAGAGCTTTTCAATATCGGAAAAAAACGGTGCCGAGCAAAGTAAAAATACCATTGCCGAAGCTTTGAACAAAAAATCAATACCGGCGGTACAGACTCAGCCGGTTGGAATTGATGACATCTTTAATCAGGATGAGCAAAATATTGTCTCTCGCTTTTTGATTTTGAAAGAATTGGCCGAGAAAGATTTAATTACCAAGGAGGAATTTTTGACCAGAAGAACCGCAAATATCGGCGGTTTGTTGCCTTTGACCAATAAAGCTCCCGGGGTTAATGTCGTTGAGCCGGTGCCGTCGCCTGATTTGATTATTGAAAGAATTGAAATATTAAAGGACGGGGTAGAATCAAGAGCCATTACTCCAAGGGAATTTTCGGCTGAACGCGAGGTTATTATTGAAGCTTTGATGTCGCCTAATCCCAGAGAAAGATTGAAAAACAAAGCTCCTTCCAAAAATATTTTGGATGCCGCTAAGGATTTGCGTCGGTTGGAGGTCTTGTATGAACTGGATTTGATTACCGCCAGTGAAAAAGAGGCCGAGAAAAAGGCCATAGAAAAATCTTTGGGTATAGACAGAACTCCTAAAAAGCAGGCGGTAAAAGAACCGGTTAAGGCGGCTGAGCCGGTTGTCGAGAGCAAAGCAGAAGAAGTTAAGCCGGTTGATGTTCCGAAGGTACAAGAAAAGCCCATAGAACAAGAAATAATGGCTGAGGAGATTGTCGAAATTAAATCTCCGCAAGTGAGCAGCCCATTCTAACCATCGGGTTATGATGTAAAAAAACTCCGCGAGCGGAGTTTTTTTGTGAGCTATTTATCGGCGGCTATTTTTTGCATCTCGTGCAAACGAAGCAGTTTAATGCGTTCAAGTTGCTGCTTTTTGACATATTTTAGATAGCCTTCGTAGCTAAACAAGACAATGGCCGACAATACCAAAGGAAGCAAATAGTATATAATACGGTAGGCCAGTAATGCACCAAACAGCATGGCTTGGTTGTGTTCACCGGGGATAATGTACATAAACAATCCTTCAAAAACGCCCAAACCGCCGGGAACTTGGCTAAATACTCCCAGAACCTGAGCTATGATGAATACGCCCATGAATGTTTCAAACGGAATATCTATAAATGAAATAAGCGAAAAATATAATACCAAAGAAGCCATAACAATGTCGGCAGCTCCGATTATAACTTGTGCCAAAGCCATTTTGGGACGCGGCATATCAAGCTCTATTTCTTTGATAATCAACGGTTTTTTATACCATATGCTTAGGGCAAAATAACCAATCAATCCAATTAAGGATATGAGAGCCACAATCTCGGTGGTGAGCTTGGATACCGAGCCGGAGCCAAAAGCATGGTTGGGGGTTATGATATAACCGATTATAATTAAGAAGAAGCAGGCAACCAGATAGGTAAAACCGGAAAAAGTTACCATACGGACAATTTCGGAACCTCTGAAACGCCAGCGAGTGTAAAGACGATAACGAATGGTGCCGCCGGAGACAATGGCATGACCGGCATTATTACTCACCGAAAAACCGATAAAGCCGGCAAATATCCACTTCCATGCGGCCAATTTGCGTCCGATATAACGCAAAGCTAAGTAATCGTATGATGATAAAGCTACATAACCGAAAAATGAAGCGGCACAAGCCATCCATAAGTTTTTGGCGGGGATGGACAGAATCGCTTCCTTAATATCAGCAAGGCTGTATTTGGAAAGTTGGGTATATAACATATATGCCGCTACGGCAAAAAAGAAAAGTCCGGCCCATGAAATAGCTTTTTTGATAATGCGTTTGGTTTGAAATGCCATTTTTTGTTCCTTAACTTAATTAATAGTAAAAACACACTTCTTAGATTTATAATGTGAATGCTATCGCTCGTCAACATTTATATAATATTTATCGGCGAGATTAGTATGTTATTATACGAAAAAAGGCTCCTCTGAGTGAGGAGCCGTGTAATTGGAGCAGGTAGAGGGAATTTTTGTTTTTTTACCCGTTTGTTTATTATAGAATTTGTGTTCTTATTGCGGTTTCATTGTCAAGACAGTAGTCATAAGCTTTTTGCATAAATTGTGGTATGTCTGTGGAATTTTGATATATCTGAGACATAGTTTCGAGTATGGGAATTTCATTTATTAGCATATTGTAAAAATAGCTATAAACCGTGTTATTATGGTTTTTTTTCAAAAATAAGCGGCCAATATCAGTATTTTTTACGAAAGTATCAACAACCATTTCACTTAATACCCACTTAAGATTAGGGTTTTCATAATCTTTGTAGTCGTCTTTAAATGTTTGATTCCATATATAAAACCATACAAAATGAATTATTTCATGAATGGATGTTTCCATAAATTTTGTTTCATTACTTTGATAAAAGACAGTGAAATATTTTAATTTAAGCCAACGCGGACATATTGGGTTTAATGAAATATCGACTTTTAAATCATTGAACAGATTATGGCAATTAATTTTGAATGTTTGCGAGAATATTTCATTTACTTTTGTTTCGTGATTATTCCATACTGTTTGAAAAAATTTTGATTTATCAATCAGTTCTGATTTTGTGTTTGCGTATAGCTTGGTTAATTCTTCCGTAATATATTTTTTTCGTGATTTCCAATCAGAATTAAGTCCTTTTTCTTTATCCAAAAATGTGTATGCGGAAAATAAGGGTTCTCGCCAATATGCGGATACGGCATCTTGTTGAAATAATAAGCAACTTTCTAAGTTGGCTTTTTTATTCATGGGCTTGATTGAAAGGTGCATGGGTAGCTCCTTTAGAGACTAAGAAAAACAAATATTTCTTAAAACTTTGGAGCAGGTAACGGGAATCGAACCCGCATATTAAGCTTGGGAAGCTCACATTCTACCATTGAATTATACCTGCATCGGTTATCACTATCTTCTCTATATTATATATTTCCCTTTGGCAAGATTTTTCTTTGTTTTTTAACTGTTTTGAAAAATGGCACAAAAATTGCATATAGTTTTGCAACAGTGAAATTTTATCCGAAACTATTGGGGAATAGTTTTTAAGTTAAGGGGAAAATTTATGGATAATACTTCTTATATCGCACTTTCTCGCCAGATGGCTTTATGGAAACAAATGAATATCGTTTCCAATAATATGGCCAATATGAATACTGCCGGCTATAAGCAAGATGATGTGCTTTTTACTTCGTTTGTTAAGCAAACACCCGAGGCTCAAGGAATAGCTTCGGCTCCGCAATATTTTACCATGGATTTTGCCAGTTTTCAGGATTTTGCCGAGGGAACTTTTAAGTCTACCGGTAATACTTTTGATTTGGCTATCAAAGGCGACGGATTCTTCTGTATCGAAACTAAAGACGGCGAAAAATATACCCGCAAAGGACAGTTTACCCTAAATGAAGACGGTGCTTTGGTCACAACCGAGGGCGATTTGGTGCTTAGCGAAAATAATGCTCCGTTTTTCTTTGCTCCGGGTGAAACCGAAATTACCATTTCCGAAAGCGGTGATGTCATGACCGAAAACGGTCTTATCGGCAGACTCAAAGTGGCAAAATTTGCCGATAACCAAAAGTTGCTCAAAGTAGCCAATGTTTTGTTTGAAAATACCGCAGGCAATCAAATGACCGTCGGCAGCGAGAATGTCAGAATCGCTCAGGGTATGGTCGAGGCTTCCAATGTGAATGCCATTACCGAAATGACTAATCTGGTAAAAATTCAACGCAGTTACGATTATGTTCAGCAAATGATTGATGAAGAACATGACCGTTTGTCCAATACAATTTCAACTTTTGCCGAACTGGCTTAATTTTTTGAGGGGAATAATAAAATGAGATCTTTACAAATAGGTGCTACCGGAATGTTGGCTCAACAAACCAATGTTGATACCATTGCCAACAATATCGCCAATATGAATACTACGGCTTATACCAAAAGAAGAGCCGAGTTTAGCGACTTGCTTTATCAAAATATTGTGCGTCCAGGGTCGGCTTCAACCGCCGATAACACTATCGTTCCGGCCGGTATTCAAATGGGACTTGGGGTCAGAACTTCGGCTATATACAGAATTACCGAAGGCGGTTCTTTGACCTCGACCGGAAACGATTTGGATTTGGCTATCAGAGGCAGAGGTTATTTTACCATCGAGCTACCGGAAGGTAAAGGAACTGCCTATACTCGTGATGGCGCTTTCCAGAGAAATGGCGACGGAACAATAGTTACTCACGATGGTTATATCGTACAGCCGGAAATTACAATCCCCGAAGATGCTACCGAAGTTTATGTAAACAGCTCCGGTGAAGTATGGATTAAACAAGACGGTGAAACCGATGAAGTTAATGTCGGACAGCTCGAATTGGCAACTTTTGTGAACGAGGCCGGTTTGGAAGCTTTGGGCGATAATCTGTTCTTGGAAACCGAGGCTTCAGGTGCTCCAGTGGTTGATAATCCCGATGCCGAAGGTTTTGGTTCAATTCTGCAGGGCTATCTTAATACTTCAAATGTTAACCCCGTAACCGAAATTACCGAATTGGTATCGGCTCAGCGAGCTTATGAAATGAATTCCAAAATCATAACCACCGCCGATGCAATGTTGAGTACCATTAACCAAATGAAGTAGGGTGAGTGATTATGCGTTGGGTATTGGTTTTAACTTTTGTTTTGACGATGACTTTATCTTCTCAAGCCGAGGCAGCCCTCAAACTCGGTTCGGATGATGTTACGGAAGCTTTGCAAAATGAATTTGTCGAGCAGGGTGTTGACGGAGAAGTCGAAATTGAAATATTCGGCGGAAAAACATCCTTTGATTTACCCAATGCACAAGTTGCCAAAATCTTGTTTTCAAACTTTTCTTTGGACGAGGAACAAAATCGCTTTACCACTGATGCGGAAATTTTTGCCGATGGTAATCCACTGGAGAAAACCAAGTTGGTCGGTCGATATTTCATAGCGACGGAAGTTTGGTTGCCGGCGGTGGATATTGCTAAAGATGAGGTGATTAAAGAAGATAATCTGGAACCTAGAAAAATACGGAGCAATCGTTTGCGGGAAGATGATATTATTAGTAAAGGCGAACTGGTAGGTAAACAGGCAATCAGAAATATTAAAGCCGGTAAACCGGTCAGTAAACGCGATATCAGAGAGGAAATAATTATCAAAAAAGGAAATACGGTACTGGCGGTTTATACTCACAAGGGATTGCAGATAACTTCCAAATTGGAAGCTTTGGAAGACGGTGCAAAAGGAAGCAAAATAAAGTTGCTAAATACCAAAAGCCAGAAAGAAATACTCGGTGAAGTGGTAGATAAAAATACGGTTAAAATTATGGCCGAATAGTCTTTTAGGAGTGGTAGATATGAATTTGAATAATAAAAAAATCGTGAAACACATTGCAATATTGATGATGGCAACATCATTATCGGGTTGCGGAATGTGGTCGAGATTAACTCAGGTCGGGCAGGAGCCGCCGCTTACCCCGATTACCAATCCGGTAGAGGCCAAAGGATATGAGCCGGTTTCCATGCCTATGCCGGAAAAACAGGAAGTGAAACAAGCGGCAAATTCTTTGTGGCATCAGGGAGCTGACGGATTTTTCAAGGATCAGAGAGCTTCTAAAGTCGGCGATATTATTACTGTTAAAGTATCAGCCAAAGATAATGCTTTGATGGAAAACGAAATGGAGCAAAATCGTGATGATAACACCGATTCACTCGGCATCGGAGCAGCCTTCGGATATGAGCAGTATTTGGGTAATGTATTTCCCGATGCGGTGGATAAAGACAACCTGGTTGATATAACTTCAAACCGTGAAATCTCGGGTGATGGTAAAATCGATCGACAAGAAACCATAGATTTGACCTTTGCGGCCATTGTGACCCAAGTATTACCGAACGGAAATTTGGTAATTGAAGGTACGCAGGAAATAAGAGTGAGCTATGAAGTAAGGCAACTTTCAATGCGAGGTATCATCAGAAGGGCCGATATTTCTTCCGATAATACAATCGAGTCGAGCAAAATTGCCGAGCTTAGAGTATCTTACGGCGGACAGGGCGTAATTACCGATGTTCAACAGCCGAGATACGGCAGACAGATTTTGGATATCGTGGCTCCGTTCTGATAAAGAAAAGTTTCCCCTATTATTATGTGATAAAGTTTTTAAGAAGAAATCTCCCCAATTTTTTCTTAAAAAAACGGAACGGCTCGGAGAAATGCGAGTTCGTGCCGCAGAATTGATGGGAAGGGTTTGCTCTTACAGAAAATATTTTCCCCAATTTTTCTTTAATAAAAGGCAAACCTTTCTCTTATCAATACTTATTTAGAGGCAGTAGGCGTTTGATGTTAATGATTTTTGTTAATGGATTAAAAAAATGTTGGATGAAATTAAAGAACAAATCGAGGCCGCGACCAGAGAAGCCGAATTATTGCAAAACTATTCGGATTATTTGGAAAATGCCGCTAAGTCAAAAAATGATACATATAAGTTGTTGATATTGGATGAAAATATGAAAATGTGGGTCGCTATTGAGGCCTCAATGAAAAGTCATAAAAATTCAATGTCGCAAGAAATTAAGGATAATTTGACTAAGCTGTCGAAGTATGTGGAGCAAATTACAATTACCCACGGGGTTAATATGACCGAAAATTATTATAAATCTTTGGCTGAAATTAATCGCCAAATATCTCAGGGGTTAATGGAATCTGTAAGTGCCAATTTGGCTCAACAAGAGGCTTATTTCTTGGCTAAATGTGCTTTAGATATGTCTGAAGCACATAAGGCAAATAATAAAGAAGAATTTATTGAAGCTTTGGATAAAAACCAGAGATTGTGGGTAATGATTAAAACTTTGATGGTAGGAAATAAAACCAATTTGCCGCAAGATATTAGAGATAATTTGATTAAATTGGCCGATTATGTGGCTAAAAATACTATTAAATTGGGACAGAATTTGGAAAATATAGATCAGAAAATGCTTGATAGCTTTATTAACATAAATCGCCAAATTTCCGAAGGTCTTATCCGTAACGCATAGTGGTATTTTAGTAATAAAAACTCCGCATAGTAAATCGGCGGAGTTTTTTTTGTATAAGTCGGCCTTGTTACTTGTAAGTTTGGGGCAGAGGTAATATAACTGATGATAAATAATTGTGAAAGGGATTACCTTAAAAGATGATGTTTTCAAAATTTGAAAGAATGCTGGCCGGAAGATATCTGCGGGCTAAACGCAAAGAAGGCTTTATTTCGGTGATAACCGGTTTTGCCTTTACCGGTATTGCACTGGGTGTGGCAACCCTGATTATCGTTATGAGCGTGATGAATGGATTTAGGCAAGAGTTGCTGGGTAGGATATTAGGGATTAACGGACATATCGGAATTATGGCTCCGAGCTCATATCCTTTTAATAATTATGAGGCGGCAATAAAAGAAATTGCCGATATCGAGCATATTACTTTGGTTATACCGATGATTGAAAATCAGCTTTTGGTTACGGCCGGAAAAGCGGCCGAAGGAGCTATGGTCAGAGGTATTAAGCCCGAAGATATTATGAAAAAGCCGGCCTTGGCTAAGGCTGTTGAAAAAGTAGATATGGATTATTTTGAGGGCGATAAGGTAATTGTCGGTATAAGACTGGCTCGCAAAATGGGGGTGACCGAAGGTGATAAAATAACCTTATTATCCCCCAACGGTAAGGTTACGGCATTTGGTACGGTTCCGAGAATGAAATCTTATCAGGTAGTAGGATTGTTTGATTCGGGAATGTATGAATATGATGCCAATTTTATTTTTATGCCTTTGGATACGGCACAAACTTATTTCGGGTTACGCGGTGCGGTTACCAATATTGATGTAACCATTGATGACGATAAATATTTAACTTTGGTTCGCGAGGCTCTGGCTAAAAGTTTGGGCGGCGGAGCTTATATCTATGATTGGAAACAGAGTAATGCCGCGTTCTTTAATGCCATTGAGGTAGAAAGAAATGTTATGTTTATTATTTTAACTCTCATTATCTTGGTGGCTGCATTTAACATCATTACCGGCTTAATTATGCTGGTTAAAGACAAGGGCAGAGATGTGGCCGTGTTGAGAACCATGGGAGCCACTAAAGGAATGATTATGCGGATATTCTTTATGGACGGAGCTTTTATCGGTGTGGTTGGAACTTTGCTCGGTTTGGCACTGGGATTGTTGTTTTGTGATAATATTGAAGAAATCAGACAAGGATTGCAAACCCTTTTGGGACGCGATTTGTTTTCGGCCGAAATTTATTTCTTATCTAAACTGCCGGCAAAAGTTGATGTTACGGAAGTTTCTTCCATCGTGCTGATTTCGTTGTTGTTGTCTTTTGTGGCCACTTTGTATCCGTCGTGGCGTGCCGCAAAGTTTGATCCGGTGGAGGCGTTGCGTTATGAATAATCTGGCTCCGGTATTGGAACTTAAGAATGTATACCGCTCATTCAAGCAGGGTTCGCAAAACTTGCAGGTACTGCGTGAGGTGAATTTGGAATTGGAAAAGGGCGAAATAGTGGCTTTGACGGGGCCGTCAGGCTCGGGAAAGTCTACTTTATTGCAAATTGCGGGACTTTTGGAAAAACCAACCAAAGGGGACATATATCTTAACGGGCAAAATTGTTCAAAACTCGGTGATACGGTGCGGACAACCTTGCGACGCGATTATTTGGGGTTTGTGTACCAATATCATAACTTGTTGGCCGATTTTGATGCTTTGGAAAATGTGATGATTCCGCAACTGATTGCCGGTGTGAAATATAGAGAAGCCGAAGAAAAAGCCAAGTGGTTGTTGAAAAAAATGGGGCTGGAGAGAAGATTTAAGCATCGTCCGGCCGAAATGTCGGGCGGTGAGCAGCAGAGGGTGGCTATTGCCAGAGCCTTGGCAAATGCTCCGCGGTTGTTGTTGGCGGATGAACCGACCGGAAATTTGGATCCCAAAACTTCAGAGATTGTTTTTGCCGAGCTTTTGGCGGTGGTTAAAGAAACAGGTCTGAGTGCTTTGATTGCTACGCATAATTTGGATTTGGCCGATAGAATGGATAGGAAAATTAAGCTTGAAGGCGGAAAATTGATTGATATGCGGGCAGAGAAATTTGTAAGTGATAAAAATTTTTATTAGGAGAAAAAAATGAGTGTTTATTGGAAGCAAAGTTTATGGATAGGCGGCCTTTACTGGCTTGTATCTTTGTTGTTTATGTGGATAGGGACGGTTGCCGCCAGTATGATCGATGCCTTTTTGTCAGTGGTGATGTTGGTGTTCTTGTTGGTGATGAATTGGCTTAAACCGATAAAGAAAATCGATGCCTTAATCAACAAATTCCCCGTAATTTCAACTTTGTTGGTATCTATAGGGTGGGTGCCTTATGTTATCGGTGCGGTCTATGTCATCAGCGTTATGACTGCTTTTGTTATAATTTGGGCGGGTCCGGAATATGAATATCAAATGCTTTATTTATTCCAGGGAATAATCGTGTTTACCAACTGGCGTCAACTTCTTGCCATAATTACATTTTTGGCAGCTTTGTGCTTTCTGTTGGCCAGAAGATCGGTGGCCGGAAAGTTGGACAAGAGATTTAAGCTGATAACATCAGAGGTAAAAAATGAAGTTGTCGATGTTGCGGCGGCACAAAAAAATGTGAAATCAACTAAAAAAGTTGTTAAAAATCCCGTGATTAAAAAAACAGCTGCAAAAAAAGACACTAAACCTAAAGCTAAAGTTGCGGCAAAAAAGACAGCGACAAAAAAAGTAAAAAATACTGCAAAAAATGCTTGATTTTGAGAGAGTTTTGTAATATAACCCAGAACGAACCGAGCGGGCGGGCTGTTGGTATGCCTGTCAGCTCTAAATAAAATCCATGTTTTTTGAAAGGGATTAAAATGCCAAAATTAAAAACTAAAAGTGCCGTTAAAAAACGTTTCGGCGTTACCGGTACCGGTAAATTGAAAAGAAATTTTGCTTACAAGAGACACTGCCTCTTCTGCAAAACTCAAAAAATGAAAAGACAGGCTCGCGGAACTACTTTGGTTGCCGCTTCCGATGTTCAGATCGTTAAACAGTTTTTACCTTATTTGTAGGAGTTGATAGAAGATGTCTCGCGTAAAAAGAGGTGTTACGGCTCACGCCCGTCACAAAAAAGTGCTCTCGATGGCTAAAGGTTATCGTGGCCGCAATAAAAATGTTTTCCGCGTTGCTGTTGAAAAAGTTGAAAAGGCTTTGCAATATGCTTATCGCGACAGAAGAACCAAAAAAAGAAATTTCCGCAGCTTGTGGATCCAACGCATCAATGCTGCTGCAAGATTGCACGATATGACCTATTCTCGATTTATGAGCGGGCTCACCAAAGCTGGTATTGAGCTTGATCGTAAAGTGTTGGCCGATATCGCTGTTAAAGAGCCCGAAACTTTCACTAAGCTTGTTGAGCAAGTTAAGGCTTCTTTGAGCAAATAATTTTTTGGAAATGCAAAAATGTAAAAAGAGTCAAGCTTGTGAAAACAAGTAAGACTCTTTTCATTTTTTAAATTTTATGGTGTGGAATAATGGAAAATCTTGATAATCTTAAATCTGCTGCTTTGGAACAAATTGCCGCCGCGGCAGATGTGAAAACTTTGGATGAAATTAAGGTGGCTGCAACCGGCAAAAAAGGTTTTATTACCGAGCAAATGAAAGGGCTGGCTCTGCTCGATGTTGAGGCAAAAAAAGTTATGGGGCAAAAACTAAATGCCGTTAAATGCGAAATAGAAACCGCTTTGGATGCCAAAAAACAAGAATTGGCCGAAAAAGAGCTCAACGAAAAACTCAAAAATGAAACTATTGATGTTACTTTGCCCATAAGAGAAGAAAATATCGGCAGAATCCATCCGGTTTCTAAAATCTATGAAGAAGTGGTAGCTATTTTCGGCGAAATGGGTTTTGAAGTTGCCGACGGTCCGGATATCGAAGATCAGTTCCACAATTTTAATGCTTTGAATACTCCGGCTAATCATCCGGCCAGACAAATGCAAGATACTTTTTATATCGTTAACCCCGAAAGTGATAATTTTGATGACAGTTATGTGGTCAGGACTCAAACTTCGGCCGTACAAATCAGAACCATGGAGAAAAAACAGCCGCCGATAAGAATTATTGCTCCGGGAAGAACTTATCGTTCGGATTATGATGCAACTCATACTCCGATGTTCCATCAGGTTGAGGGCTTGGTTGTTGATAAAACCACCACTTTTGCAAACCTCAAAGGCTGTTTGTATGACTTTGTAAAGGCTTTCTTTGAGCTGGATAATATTCCGGTGAGATATCGACCGTCATATTTCCCGTTTACCGAACCGTCGGCCGAAATGGATATCGGTTGCAAAAAGTCAAAAACCGAGCTTAAAATCGGTGCCGGTGATGACTGGCTGGAGATTTTGGGTTGCGGAATGGTACACCCCAATGTTTTGAAAGCTTGCGGAATTGATCCTGATGAATATCAGGGCTTTGCTTTTGGTATGGGGTTGGATCGTTTGGCCATGCTTAAATACGGGATTCCTGATTTGCGTACCTTCTTTGAATCGGATGTGAGATGGCTTAAACACTATGGATTTATGCCTTTGGACGAATCTTCCATGACCGGAGGATTGAGCAACAACGGCGGATTGGCAAGATAGGAGAGTTGAGATGAAGTTTACATTATCTTGGTTAAAAGAACATTTGGATACCGAGGCAAGTGTTGAACAAATTGCCGAGACTTTGACCAAAATCGGTTTGGAAGTTGAAGAAGTTATCAATCCGTTTGAAAATATGGAAGGTTTTGTTACGGCAAGAGTAGAGGAAGTGGAAGATCATCCGGATTCCGATCACTTGCATGTGTTGAGGGTTAATGACGGTGAAAAGATTTTGCAGATTGTGTGCGGAGCTCCCAATGTGAAGAAAGGTATGATGGGAATTTTGGCGCATGTCGGTGCATATATTCCGTTGTTTGGCGAAAAAATCAAAGTGGGTAAGGTCAGAGGTGTTGAAAGTTTCGGTATGATGTGTGCCGAAGACGAAATCGGGGTCGGTACCGATCATCAGGGAATTATCGAATTGCCGGCTAATGCTCCGATAGGTTTAACTCTGGCCGAAGTTTATAAGGCTGATCCGGTATTTGATATTTCGATAACACCGAATCGTGCGGAGTGTTTGGGTGTTCGCGGAGTGGCCAGAGATTTGGCCGCGGCCGGTCTAGGCAAATTAAAACCTTTGAATATCACCAAGCAAAACAGCACCTTCTCTTCACCGATTAAAGTTAAAGTTGAAGATTTTGAAGCTTGTCCGGTTTATACCGCAAGATATATCAAAGGGGTTAATAATAAAGCCGAAACTCCGAAATGGATGAGAGATCGCTTAAATGCCATCGGTTTGCGTTCAATCTCGCCGTTGGTTGATATCACCAACTATATTAACTACGATATGGCCAGACCGTTGCATGTCTTTGATGCCGACAAACTCAAAGGTGATATTTGCGTTAGAATGGCAAAGAACGGCGAAAAATTTGTTTCGTTGGAAGACAAAGAATACAGCCTTGATGATAAGTCTTTGGGTATTTGCGATGACGAAGGAGTACAGTGCTTGGGCGGTATTATGGGTGGAAATGCCAAAGGCTGCTCTGAGGATACGGTTAATGTATTGCTGGAGAGTGCTTTGTTTGCACCGGTCTGCATTGCTCGTACGGGTCGCAAATTCCAGATTGATTCGGATTCTCGTTATCGCTATGAAAGATGGGTTGATCCTAATTCCAATGTTTTGGGTTCGGAATATGCAACACAATTAATTTTGCAAATTTGCGGCGGCGAGGCTTCGGAAATTGAAATTGCCGGTGAGGAAAATTATCAACCGGTTACGACATTTATTCGGCCGCAAAGAGTGAAGTCTTTTATCGGTGTAGAAATTCCGGAGGGTAAAATTATTGATATTTTGAACCGTTTGGGTTTTGAAACCAAACAAGACGGCGATAAAATATGGGCAACTTCGCCGACATGGCGCGGAGATATTGAAGGCGAGCATGATTTGATTGAAGAAGTTGTCAGAATGTGGGGCTTGGACAATGTGCCGGCCGAGTCAATGCCTAAGGCTTATTTTCCGGTTCAGACCTTACAGCCGGAGCAGAGAAGAGTGGTTACAATCAAACATGAACTGGCTTCTCACGGTTTGTTGGAGACGGTTACCTGGAGCTTTACCGATTCAAAATTGGCACAATATTTCCGCAAAGGAAATCAGCCGGTGCCGGTATGTAATCCGATTACGGCCGAGCTTGATGAGATGCGTCCTTCGGTTTTGATTAATTTGTTAATCGGTATCAAAAACAACATGGCACGAGGATATTCCGATGTTTCTTTATTTGAAGCCGGGCCGGAATTTTTTGGTCGCAAGCCGGGGGAACAGCGTTTGGTTGCTGCCGGTGTGCGTTGCGGTATGACTGGTAAAAAACATTGGCTTAAAGACGAACGCAATTTTGATGTGTTTGATGTTAAGGCTGATGCCATGGCTGCCATTGCCGCGGCAAACGGACCTTTCGACAGTGCCAGAATTTCACTCGATGCACCGGAATACTACCATCCGGGCAGAAGCGGGGCTTTGCGTTTGGGTAATAATGTCATTGCTTATTTTGGTGAATTGCACCCGTCAATTTTGAAAAAATTCGGCATTAAGCAGAGAGTTTGTGCATTTGAGGTTTTGGTTGACAATATTCCTCTGCCGCGTAATGCCAACGGTAAAGCCAAAAAGAAATTGGAACTTTCGGCATTCCAGCCGATAGATAAAGATATGGCATTTATCGTTGATAAGTCGGTTAAGGCAGATGATTTGGTGGCAGCGGCCAAGAATGCCGATCGCAGATTTATTACCGATGTCAGAGTATTTGATGTGTATGAGGGCGAGAATATGGAAGCAGGCAAAAAGTCTATTGCTTTGAGCCTGACTTTCCAGCCGCAAGAGGCTACCTTTAGCGATCAGGACATTGAAACTCTGATGGCAAAGGTTGAGCAGGCGGCAAAAGCCAAATGCAATGCCGTTTTGCGTGATGCCTAAGCTTGAACTCTTGTTAAACTCTGACAGCCGCTTGATAAAAGCGGCTGTTTTTTGTAGAAAATAAGTCTTGCCAAGAGAGCAAAAATTTTTTAACTTAGGGGTGGGTGTGTTGGATAATTACGCACCTAGGGCGTCAGAAACCCTATATTATACCAGTCATTTGGCATTATGACTTAAAATATTTATGCCGACATACAGCCTTGAATGAGGGTGGATGTCGGCGAATAAGGTTTCGGCCAAATAAGCCGAGCCGTCTGGTATAATACGGTTTCTGAACATCCGCCCGCCTTTAATAGCGGGCTTTTTTATAATGTAACAACAATAAAAAGGATGTTTGGATAATGAAAAAATTTATTTGCTTGGCCGTAATCTTTCTCTCTGCTTGCGGAACTATCTTTAGCGGTACTACTCAACAAATTAACTGCGAATCTAATGTCAAAGGAGTTAAAATTTATGTCGACGGTATCGAAGAATGTACCGCTCCGTGTGCTTTTACCGTTAATAGAAGTGCAGATTCCGTGCAAATTATCGCTCGCAAAAACGGATATAAAGACCGAGTGATTTCTATCAGATCATCGGTTAACCGAACCTCGTATTTTAATCTTATCGGACTTTATAGTTGGAGTACCGATGCATTAACCGGAAGTGTGTGGCACTACCGCAATGACCGTCTCTATTTTGATATGGAAAAAGAAAATATGACCAGAGCTGAAGCCTTGGATTATGAAACACAACGCAATATTCGCCGCTATGTGTTGTTTACCTATGACAACCTTTTGGAAGAAGCTTACTCTGGCAACAAACAGGATTATATTGCCGCATTATCGGAGCTTACCAAAATTCCCGAAAACCAACTATTGCAAACAGTTATGGCTTCAACCGACGAACTTCAACTCTTGGAAACTCTGATGAAAAATTAAAGTAAAGCCGCTTTTATCAAGCGGCTGTTTTTAGTTTTATAAAATTAGATGAAAATTGTTGTTATTGTATTGATTTTATGGCTATGGCATTTTATAATTTTGGTAAGGAGAAAGAGATGAGTTTTGACTACAAAATATATAATATGGATTGTCGGGAAGGTCTGAAAATTTTGGCAGATAATTCTGTCGACTGTATTATAACCGATCCTCCGTATTTTATAGATGGGATGGATGATAAATGGAATGATAAAAAGCTCAAAAATAAGGCTTCAAAATCTGGAGTAATAGGTGGACTTCCGGTTGGTATGAAGTTTGATGTTCAACAGGGACGTAATTTGCAAAAGTTTTTGGAGCCGATTGCGTTGGAGTTTATTAGGGTACTTAAGCCTGGTGGTTTTTGCGTGGTGTTTTCTCAGGCTCGTTTATATCACAGAGTGGCCTTATCTCTTGAAAATGCAGGATTTGAAATAAGAGATATGATGGGATGGAAGTATGAAGGGCAGGCTAAGGCCTTTAGTATGGATCATTTTGTGATGAAAAATGATAAATTTTCTGAAGTTGAAAAAGTGAAACTTATCAATGATATGAAAGGCTGGAAAACCCCGCAACTTAAGCCGCAAATTGAACCGATGGTTTTGGCTCAAAAACCTAAAGAAGGTACATTTGTTGATAATTGGATTAAGTATAATGTCGGTTTGGTTAATACAAAACAGTCTTTAGATGGAATGTTTCCAGGAAATATTATTGAGATTTCTAAGCAGTCAAGGTTGAAGGAGAGAACTTCCAAAATTGATCATATGACGGTTAAACCGGTGGCTCTGATTTCGCACTTGGTTAAGTTGTTTACAAAAGAAGGACAGTTGGTATTGGATCCATTCACCGGCAGTGGGTCACATGCTATAGCAGCTTTGGAAAATAATCGAAGATTTATTGGGTTTGAAATAGAAGCGGATTACTGTAAAATATCTAAAGAAAGAATAGATGATATTATAAGTGAGCAAAATAGAAATCCTGATTTTTTTGTTAGCCTTATGAGATGTATATAACTTAATTAAGCAATATAGGTAATGTTTATGAAAAAAATGAGTGATAAAGAAATTATAGAGATATATACTATGTTGCAATTTTATCATGATAAGTATTTGATAAAACATGGTGTAATATTACCTAATTTGAAGCAGGGGGGTAATTATACTAAGGATGCTTTGGTGTTAGTTAGATTGGCAAAAGGGTATCCTGATACTGAAACACTTTCCAAGCGAGAATTGACTGATTTTATGGGATTATATTTTGATGATATTGTGGATGTACAGCAAGCAAGGCATTTATCGGCTCAGAAAGGGTGGTGTATACAATCTGGAACGAGAGGTGAAAATATTCCTAAGGGATGTTATAAATTGGTCAGTTTGGAAATTCCATCTCCGTCGTTTATTTCCGATCGTCGAAGTGGGGTTTCGGCCGATAATTTTGACAGTTTGAAAAAAGCATATGATAATCGTTGTGCAACATGTGGCTCGGAAGAAGGAAAACCCCATTTATACAGAAAGGGTACTATTGTTCAATTACAACAAGGGCATATAGATCCGTCTAAAGATTTGGTTCCCGGAAATATTATTCCGCAATGTCAGGTGTGTAATCGAGCTGACAGAAACAGATGGGTATATGATAAAACAGGCAGAGTTGAAGAGGTAGCAGATACTTACGATGGAAAAAGGGTGGTAATTAAATTTATTAAGAATACATCGGATTTGGTTAGAAGAGAATTGTTGGAGTTATTGAAAAGTTTAATGAAAAAATAGAGAAATATAACACATTCTGGTTAATTGTTAAAGATTTGAGAACAGCCGCTTTTATCAAGCGGCTGTTCGTTATCTTACTCGGTCTTCAATGCTCTTGAAATATTCAACCGTGGTCGGCTCCAGTTTGCTCGCGGCATCTTTGTCGCAAACAATTATGCCGTGTTGATGCATTTGCAGTGCCGTCACGGTCCAGACATGATTTATGTTGCCTTCGATGGCTTGGCGTACGGCTTCGGATTTGTTTTTGCCGGTGGCCATAATAATCACTTCTTTGGCGTCTAATATCGTGCCTACGCCAATGGTTAATGCTTGGGTCGGAACTTTGCTGATGTCATTGTCAAAAAAGCGAGAATTGTCTTTTATCGTTGAGGGGGCCAAAGTTTTGATCCTGGTGCGAGAGGATAACGATGAAAAAGGCTCATTAAATGCTATGTGTCCGTCGGTTCCAACTCCGCCTAACTGCAAATCTATGCCGCCGTAGGTCTTGATTGCTTTTTCATAGTTCTCGCATTCGGCCGCAAAGTTCTTTGTCATGCCGTTTAATATGTGTATGTTCTTGGGGCTTATGTTTATGTGATTAAACAAATTTTCATACATAAAGTGGTGGTAGCTGTTCTTATCTTTGGGAGGAAGACCTACATATTCATCCATGTTAAAGGTTACTACATGTTCAAAAGAAATCTTTTTGTTCTGATACAGTTTTATCAATTCTTTATAAACACCAAGAGGCGTTGAGCCGGTCGGAAGTCCTAGGACAAAAGGTTTTTTTGCCGTCGGTTTAAAACTTTTGATACGATAGGCTATATATCCGGCAACCCATGATGCACAGTCTGCCGAATCGTCTTTGATGATAACTCGCATTAGATTTTCCCCTCTACAAATTGACCTTTGATTATGGTATAAACCAGATTTAAATCTTTGTCCAGCACAATGACATCGGCATCGTATCCGGGGATGAGCAAGCCTTTGTGCTTTTGCCCCATAATCTTGGCCGGATTGGTCGAGGCCATCCGGACTACTTTTTCCATAGAAATGCCCCAAGATACCAAATTCTTAAAGCCGTCCAGCATGGAAATGGCCGAGCCGTTAATGACATTGTTGTCTTTGCGATAAAAGCATTTATCAAGGTATAAATCCGGAGATTGTGATAAATCGGTTTTGGCCGGATATAAGGCATCGGTGATTAAGACAATCTGACTTAGCGGCTTGCTCTTTAGCAATAAATCTATCAGGTTGGGGTGGACATGAACCCCATCGCCGATTATCTCGCAAGAAATTTCGGGGTGAATCAAAACCGCACCGACAACTCCGGGCTCGCGGTGATGAAGTGGACGCATGGCATTAAACAGGTGAGTGACATGCATAATGCCGGCTTGAAGTCCCTCAAGCATTTGCTTATAGGTGGCATTGGTGTGTCCGGCTTGTAATAAAATGCCTTTTTCCATGCAGTATAAAGCCAATTCTCGCATACCTTTAAGCTCGGGAGCCACCGTCATATTAATGAGGTGTCCGTCACAGTATTTGTATAGGCGGTGCATCAAATCTAAATCTACCGGAGATATGCCTTCAGGTGACTGAGCTCCGGCTTTTTCCGGCGACAGGAACGGACCTTCCAAATGTATCCCCAAAATTTCAGCACCTTTTTCTTTGCCCATGGCCTTGGTGATAGCTTTTATCTTTTGTTTTAGCTCCGGTTCGGTTGCGGTGCAACAGGTGGGGATAAAAGATGTAACTCCATATTGAGCCAAAGTTTTTGACATATGTAATATGGATTTGTAGTCGCCGTCATCTGCTCCGAAACCGCCGATACCGTGAATGTGGGTATCAATCAGACCGGGCATTATGTAAGCTCCGTTTACATCAATAATTTTTACTTTGGGAGAAAACTTTTTCTGTCGAAATCTTTCTTCGTTATACACATCGGCAATTTTGCCGTCTTTTATATAAATAGCACAATCCTGCATAACGGAAAAGCCGGTAAAGACTGTTGCATTATGCAGGCAAAGTGCCGATTTCATTCAATTCTCCTTGGATTAAAATTCTATGCGGACAATAACACGGCGGTTTTTCAAACGATTTTCCGGTATTGGTTCTCCGTAGGGGTTTTTGTTGGGGTAGGCCGGTGATATTTCGGCAAGACCGACAGCTTTGAAACGGTTGACATCCATTTTGTTGCCAATCATTTCTCTAACAACGGCGCCGGCTCTGGCTCCGGAGAGTTCCCAGTTTGAGGGCAAAGTATCGGATTCATTGGTGTCGTCGGTGTGTCCTTCTACGGATATGCGATATTTTTTGTATTTGCTGGAGTTTAATAACAAAGATATCTTTTTGATGACGGGAATTGCTTCCGGTTTTAGTATTACGGAACCTTTATCAAAAAGGTTAATTGATGTCATTTCCAGAGTGGCACCGTTGGCATCTGACGAAATAATGACACCTTCATCTTCGAGATTGAGGTCTTTGGCATCATTAATAAAGCTTATAATAGTGCCGTTGCTGTCGTCAACGCTGCCGCTACCAAAAGCTGCTGCCAAGGCATATTGAATTTGTGCCGCTTTGTTTTTATCCAAGCTTGATGAGGCAAACAACACAATAAACAATGCCAAAAGCAAGGTTAAAAGGTCAGAGTAGGGAATAAGCCAAGTTTCGTCGGCGTGTTCCTCGTGAGGCGGATGAGAAGGCTTCTTTTTTACCATTTTTTATCTCCGTTATTTATGCATCACGAAGTGATTTGCGTTCTGACAAAGGAATGAAAGCTTGTAAGCGAGATTCAATGGCAATCGAAGATGCACCTTCTTGCAAAGCTAACGCACCCTCTAATACCATGCGCTTCATTTCTACTTCTTCGGCATTGATTTGTTTTAATTTGTTGGCAAACGGGTGCCAGCAAACATAACCGGTGAAAATACCCAAAAGGGTGGCTACGAATGCGGCCGCAATTGAGTGACCAAGTTGATCAATATCGCTCAAGTTTCCTAAAGCGGCAATCAAACCAATAACCGCACCTAACACACCCAAAGTCGGTGCATACATACCGCATTGGGCAAAAATTTGAGCGCCGGAACGGTGTCTTTCTTCCATTTGCTTAATTTCGGAATCGATAACATTATATATGAATTCGCCGTTAAAACCATCGGCAACCATGGTCATGGCCGAACGAATGAACGGGTCTGATACTTCATTGGCTTTCTTTTCAATGGCCATAACACCTTCTTGTTTTGAGGCTTTAGCGGCGGCAACAAAAAGCTCTAAAATCTCTTGTTTTGGGGTGAAGTGTTGACCGGTGAATATAATCTTTAGCAGTTTGGGAAACTTCTTTAAGTCTTTCATCGGAAAGGCATTGAATATTGCGGCAGCAGTACCGGCAAAAATGATTAAGAATGCGGCAGGGTTAATGAGTGCGTGAGGGTCAGCACCTTTAAGAGCCATACCAACACCAACCGCAGCTATTCCGCCAATAAAACCAATCCAAGTAGATTTTTCCATTTTTTTATCCCATAATTAATTTGTTAATATCACTGAGTCACATAATAGCTTTTTATATTTTAATTTTAAGTTAAAAATTAAAATGATACCCAAGTAAATGAAGCTAAAAAAGAAGAACAAAATACTTTTCTCAGAGCCTGCACAATTATCAAAAAAAACACCGCAATCAGCGGTGTTTCTTGGTAATTGGCGATCTCGAGAGGATGACTTCGCTATCGCTTCGTTCACTGCGGCAATCGGCTAAAGCCGACCGGCATACTCTCGTCTGCCTTTGCCTTGTAGTCAAACCTCTTTTTTCAGAGCTTCAAATCCTCAGAGCCTGCACAATTATCAAAAAAAACACCGCAATCAGCGGTGTTTCTTGGTAATTGGCGATCTCGAGAGGATTCGAACCTCTGACCCACAGCTTAGAAGTGTGGTTTGATATTGTATATAACTCATTGTTTTTGATTACTTTTATTTTTTTATCTTGAAGTTTTGTGCAAAAATTGTGCAAGTTACTCAAAGACGGAATTTAATGCGCGCATTTTTTCTTCGCTCATAACATGGGCATATTTCATTGTTGTTGATATATTGGCGTGTCCTAAAATCTCCTGGGTAATTTTCAGGTTTCCGGTCTTTTTTAATATCCAGGTGGCGGCTGTGTGGCGCAGAGTATGAAAATTAACATAAGGCAGTGAGGAATCTTTTAATACTCCTTTGGAATCGTAAAAGATTGACCGCCATGAATGCTTGATGTCGTTTACAGGATGACCATGGTAGTTAAATACATATTCGTTTATTTTGGGCTGAGCGAGCAATATATTTTTCAGTTTGGCAATCATCGGCAAAGTTAAATTTTTTCCTCCTGCGGTGTTTTTATCTTTAACCTTTACGTTAATTAGATTGTTTTGAAAATCGAGCTCGCTCCATTTTAGATTTAATATATTGCTACGGCGCAGGCCTGTATAGAGTGCCGTGTAGATAATCGGTTTTAAATGGTTGGCGGCTCTGTCGATAATTGTTTGGGCGATATCCCAGTTTTGTAGATATTTCACATTCTCGGCGGGCTCTCTAAGCCGTAGTTTGCTTGGGCGGACATCAGATGTTTTGTATTTAAGCAAGCGGCACTGTGTAATTAACGATGAAATTATAACCAATTCACGATTGATTGTTCCGTTACCGACATGAGACTTGCGGCGCTGGATATAGTCCGACAATTCCGCCGTGTCAATTTGATGAAGATATTTCACAAAAATATTGTCTTTGATGAGTTTTAGCTTGCGCAGGGTTTCGTTTGGGCGGGCATAGTATTGTGCGTGTTTTTGGAAAAATATGCCAAAAGCCTCGTCAACGGTTATACTTGGAAACTCACCTGTGGCTTGGCTTCGGGCTTTCTTTTGTATTTGTTCGATACGTTTGAGGCAGTATTCGACAGCTTTTTGCTCTGATACTGCTCCAGTAGTTTCTCTAAGCTGTATGCGCTCGCCTGTTTCAAGCACAAGCGAGATATAGGCGTGCCAGATGTCGCCTCTTTTGAACAATCGGTATGGTTCTGCGTGTCTTTTAGCCAACGGTCTAACTCCCAACGGGGAAAGAATTTGCGCGAGCCGATGAGCTTATACCCCAAAGAGCCGCTGTTTACGATATTGTTAAAATTATAGCGGTTGAGGTTAAGGTATTCTCGGGCTTGCTTTGTGTTTAAAAGATTCATAACTTAAAATCCTTATGTGTCAAGTTTAAAGTTAATGGCGATATATAAACAAGTTTTCTATCAGGTCTTTTTATCTTAGTCTTAGTCATCTATAAATCTCCAATCTACATTCAAAACCCAGCTAATGCTAAATTTACGCTGTCTGACAACTACTCCTTTGTCTGTTTGATAATAAAGCCGGTAATTATATTTGTTGTATTTCTTACTAAAAACAGGTTTGATAAAAAAACATCCTGTACATCTTGCAAAAGTGGCTTCTCTTCCGGCTTTCATACCTTTTAAAGCTTCCTCAAAAGTCATTTTTCACCTCGAATAAGTCTGATATTTTGGCTTTTGCTTTGCCGGAGTATTTCCATAGTTTTAAAAATATATCTAACGGTTCCCCGTCTTTATCCAAATTCTCATCTATCCATAATATTTGTGGTTGCCTGAAATGTTTAATATCTCGAATGAAATATCTTTTATTTTTTCGCATCCAGATATCACCGACTTCCGGTTTTTCTTTACTCATCCCTCAACCTCCTCTTCTTCTTCCACTTCTTCAACATCAGCATTCCAACGGATATGGTTTGTCAGCTCATTATCAAACCAACATCCACCAATAGTTTTTCCGATAGCTTCATTGGTGGCTTCCCTGCTATCTTCCGCCTCAACCACCTCATCTATTTCAAATCGAACCCTATATTTTTTCATTCTTAAATCTCCTTTAATGCTTGCTCGGTTTGTCCAACAATGACACCAATACCCATTAACACATCTTCTGCGAAATCTTTTGTATGCTCTCTACGAAAATAAATGCCAATAGCATCGCCGATTTCTTTCAGATTCTTTCTGGCAATATCTAGCTTTTTCTCTAATTCAATCTCGCGGGCGGTCTTATAGCCCGCTTTTCCGCAGTCGATATTGTTAAACCCGCAGGTCGGGCAGATAAAGTTACTCATTGCAACCTACCTTTCTTAACGATTGTGTCCAGTCGTCAACGGGGGCTATGTCAAAACCATTTAACAGGGATGGAAACTTATCACCGGTTTTGTTCCAACATAAGGAGCCTATATTTAATAATGGTTCATCGGGGAAATACCACCACAAATTTTGCCTATTCATAGCCACCCAGCCCGGGCGCATTTTAGGCGCTATATCTCGCATAAATTCATCGATTGTCATCTGTCATTCCTCTTAACATTTTAGCGTATTCGTCAGCCAATATTGAAAGGGCTTTTGCTTCCCGGCTTGTTCTTTGCTGAAGCCTTGCGACTTCTTCTTTTGCCTGGTCCAACTGTTCGGAAATTGACTTAAAACTATAACTTAAATCTTTGAAAGCATAGGAAAGGCAATCTTTTTTGGTTTTAAATGTGGTGTTTTTGTAAAGGAGATATCCGTCATCGTCAGTATTCGGCCATTCGTAATCGTCAGTTTTGCTTTCGATAATCTGGTCACCTCTATAACAAAACACCGGCAAAGGATTGGATATTTCATCTTTGCCGTCAAGAATTTCACGGAGCTCGCCACTATCTTTGATCTCTTTTAATTTTTCAAGCAAATTTTTGAGGTTGTCATTATTGTTGGCCTTCCGCCATACCTCAATTTTGAGTGTTTGCTTGTCAATTTTAATAATGTCGTGAACGTAGGTCGATCCGATTGCTGCGTATTCGCCACAATTTTGGACAATGTAGCCGGTATTTAACAGTTTTTTGAGTTTTCTCGCTTGCATATTAAACCTCCCTATCATTTACGAATTCGTGGGTTACACCGAGGATGCCGACGCGTTTGAGCTCAAAATCCACCAACTGGCGACTTCCATACAGGCCGTTGGTGGCTTCAAAACAGGAGTTATCCGGGTGGCTTTCCTTGATACCGAAGTCGATTTCACGGTTAATCACATACAGCCGCGGATCCCATTTGAATTTGACAACATCGTCGGTCTGAAATTCTGCGGCGCGGGTAATCTCAACGAGCTTCTTTCCTTCAATGCGGTGGGTAATGCCGATTTTGCCGACAATTTCGCAGTCATCAAAGGCGGCGACATTCTTTTCATGCATAGTTTTCCACTCATAAACATCGTTCGGCGCGGGTTTGTGATTGTGGTTGTAAAGGCTGACGGCGAAGTTGTGCGCTCCGGTTCTTTCTTCAATTACGAAAATACAGCGGTCGCGTTCCAGCACCTGCCCAACGCGGACGTCGTTAATCTCAACAAGTTTCATTGTTCCTCACTTTCTTTTTTCTGTATTTTTATTTGGCTAAAAATGTGAGCTAATACATCAACAGTCCAGCCGTTGCCAAGCGTTTTATATCGTTGGCTATTGCTTACGCCTTCTGTATATCCATCAGGGAGGGTCTGCAACCTTTCGCATTCAGTCGGCGTTAGTTTGCGGATATATCCTTCAATAAGAACGCCATGCCGGTCTTGTGCGGTTAATGTATAAAATTTTTGGCCATCACTAAACCGTTGTCCGTTTTGGCGCTTATTTATTCTGTCAGGAGTTATAACCCCAAATAAAATATTCCCGTGTCCGGCTAATCCCCCAGATTGAGCATTTAATGTGGGCGATTTTTCATCTTGTGTGTAAACCCTATTTCCCTGCGAATTTCTTTTTGTTGTTCCGAATAAATATTGCCCCATTTTGGCGGCACCGCCGCCTGCATCGCCGCAAAGAGTTACAGCTTTGCCGTGTATATAGTAAACTCGGTTTGCTTGGCTATCTTTGCGAAAATATCCAACTTTTCCCTTTTCAACTTCTTTATCTAAAATTTTAAGCGTTTGATCAAATGGTACAATATAATCCTTTATAATATCGCATATTTGTTCTTTCGGGCACGTATTTTCGTGAACAATATCTTTTAGCAAAATTCCTTTATCTTTAGGCTTTGGAATATTCCAGTTCGTCCAATATAATCGTTTTCTGTTCTGGGCTGATACTAATGACGAATTGATTTCGACAGGATCTACGCCCAGTTCGGAGGATATAATATTCTCGTATTCCTTTTTCATCTTGACGTTTTCCAACAAAAAGTATTTTGGCCTGATTGCTTTAAGTGCACGTACAAATTCAAAAAACAGTTTGCTCCGAGGATCATTAAAATTAAGCTGTTTTCCGGCAAAGCTGAAGCCTTGGCAAGGACTTCCAGCAATAAGCATATCTATCTGCCCCCCCCCGAAACTATTGAAGTCTACCTTAGTGACATCGCCAATCTGTATGATGTCCGGATGGTTTTTCATGGCTATGTTAATAGCATGTTTATCGATTTCACTAGCGTAGTATTTTTCAATAGGTATTCCGGCTCGTTCAAGTGCTACCTTCCCACAGGCAATACCATCAAATAAGCTCAATACTTTCATATTTCCTCACTTTCTTGCATTTTATTGCAATCTATCGGATTAGCTTGTGTTTCATTAAGGGCGGCGTCGATACGGGTTAAAAGGTCTGTTGACGCATTAAAATCTTTAATGTCGAAATATGTTGAATATTCATTGATTAAGCGTTTGCACTCTCTAAGCATGCCGCGGAGTTCGTCGTTCTTGTCGCTTTCTATCCCAGCAGTATGCCAACCGTATCCGGTATCCTCTTCAAGTTGTTTATTCTCTTTTTCAAGGTCGGCAATTTGGTCTTCCAGCTCTTCAATCTTTTTGCAAAGCCGCTTGTTTGTATCAATAGCGGATTCCCCGTTTTGGATAGCGGCTTGCATAGCCTTTTGTTCGTCATAGGTCGGAACGGGGGTAAGGATTTGAACAATCGGATTTTTCATATTCATAAGAAAACCTCCGATAAGATTATCTCGTGTTTCAATTTCTCCATTTTTAAATTTGATATAATAATATCCGGCGACAAGCTTTCCCGCTTTCCATTCCTTTGTCAGTTCTTCCGGTGTTTTAGTCATCTGTTTTCTCCTTTAAAAAAGTTCTTAAAATCCGTTGCGCCGAATTGTCCCTCGGTCAGCTCTATAATTTCCGCAATAGCGTAGTTAGGCTTTAGCTTTTTTAATCCGCTGACAAAATGTTTTGTTCCCGCCTCGCAAGCGCCGGTAATTACCCGATACATTTTGATTGCTTCTTCTCGGCTTACAACTGAATCAAGCGTTAAATTCTTATATTGTGAAGTATCGCGATCGCTGATTTTATACATCAAATCTTCGCGCGCCGCTTTTATCGTGTCGCCATGCGCATAGTTCACGCCGTCAGTTACGACGTATTTTGTTGTAAGCCTGATTTTTACTTTGTAGGCATTTTTGAACTTGCGCAATACTTCGCAAAAGATACCGTCAAAAACGCGGTAACGCCCGTTTTGCCAGCTTAATTTTGCCCGCACCGACAAATTAAACTCAAACATCTTTTGCGTATCCGGTGTTTTAATCTTCTTCCGTTCTTTGCTCTTAATATTTGTGCCGCTCAGGTAAAGCGAGCCGCCGACGGTCAGATTATCCGGAAGACTTGTGATATTTGTGCCGCTAAGGTCAAGCCAGCCGCCGACGGTCAGATTATCCGGCAGGCTGGTGATATTTGTGCCTCTCAGGTCAAGCGAGCCGCCGACGGTCAGATTATCCGGAAGACTTGTGATATTTGTGCCGCTAAGGTCAAGCCAGCCGCCGACGGTCAGATTATCCGGAAGACTTGTGATATTTGTGCCGCTAAGGTCAAGCGAGCCGCCGACGGTCAGATTATCCGGAAGACTTGTGATATTTGTGCCTCTCAGGTCAAGCGAGCTGCCGACAGTAATCTTACCGTCTTTTTCTTCAAAATTTATATTATGATTATTTAGATATTTTACAAAATCAGTCATTGTTATTCTCCAAAAGGTATCTCTTCTTCAGCCCATGCGGGCGGAGTATTGTCAAAAGACTGCGCCGGATGTTCTTTGGGTTGATTATCTTTTTTGTTGGCCTGGACGTAAGAGGTCGTATCGTTATAGGTCTTTAACGCCAGAACAGACAGTTTTAAAAGCTCGTCAGGATACAGGTTGATATTTTCCAGCTGCCACTTATCTGTGCCTTTGTCTTCCGGCTTTTGGTATGAGCGCTGTAAACAGGCTGAATAATAAGTGCGCAAATGTCCCTCATTATCAATCTGGTCTTTTTTAAAGATTGAAATGCTTAAACTTCTGTCACGGTTGTTGATTACTGGTCTTTGTTTTTCCATTTGTGTTTTTCCTTTCGTTAAATTAAAACTCCTGATATCTTTCTTCCGGATAAATCGGGTCGTAGGCGCCTTTGGTTTGTTCAATCATCAGATTTTGGATGCCGTCGGTGTAGTTCATAAACTCGGCTGTTGACATCTTGGTTGTGGTTTTGAGGTCAAACCTTGCTTTGAAATATTCGTGCAAAAAATCCGAGGTTATAAACCTTAAACGCAGGCCGTCCGGTGCAAATCCGGTCTCGCGCCAAAACTCGACAATATGTTTGTAAATGGCAAACAGATAGCGGTTTTGCTCGGTTGAGCGGGTGCGGACATGGTTTTTGATTTCGACATCAACACCATACGAGGCGTCGCTTAAAACAGCGGCCAGCTTTGGTCTGATAAGCTCTAAAATACCGTTGATATTTGCCGATTTGTGAAAAAACATTTGTTACATCCTATAATCAAAATCAGGGATAAAATCCGCCAGCGGGTCGGTTCAATAAGGAATGTTATCCTCAATGTTGGTGACGCGGGTTATCTCCGACATAATGTTTTCGAGCCAGCCGGCAGAGCCTTTTTCTTTTAGCTCGGCGCAGATGTTGTTGACATAGTCGATTTTTGACTTGGAAGCCTGACGATAAGTCTCGGCTGTTTGGCCTTTGAGCCATTTGAGGGTTGCCTCGTAACGCTCGGCCAAAGGTTTTTTGGGTTTTGGCCGCTCATAATCATCGGCGCCGGCGACTTTGGCTTTGTTGATGGCTTTGGTTTGCGCTGTCTTGGCAGAGGCGGCCTCTTTGGCAAAGTCGGATTTTTCTTTTTTCCCGCCCGTTTCAAAGACTATTTCGCCTTTATTATTAATTATTTTAAGGCTTGTTATCTTCTTGTCTTCAATAGCAATTTCTGAAACTCGAAATTTCATAAATTTATCAGACAGCTCATAAAACCCATTTTTATTTTTTTGGGTTTCAACTTTTGCCCAGATAAAGGGCGCGGAGTATAGCTCAACGCCTATTCCCCATTTGAAACCGGCGCGTTTGAATGAATCGGAAGCTTCGCCTTTTTCTGCCTCGGTTGCGCTTTCTGTTCCGCAGTCCCACTTCCATACGAAAGTTCCGTCATCTTGTTTTACGCCAATTCCACAGTATAGGTTTCCCTTAATTTCCTTAAAATCATTCGTCCAGTTAGCTGCACCAAATTCTTCATCAAGTATCTGAGCATCAACGCGGGCGGTTTTGTAAAGCAGCAATAAACAACCTTTCTCAGTTATTTGTTTAACTTTTACCGATATTTCAGAAGCCGTTAAATCTCTCATTTCTCAAATCCTTTTAATGTGGTTTCGACCTTGTCTAAAATGGTGGCCAGTTTGACCGGAATGTTCCAATTGCTGTTGGGGAGTTCGCGGATATATTCGTAAACCCAAACGAGCGTTTCGATTGCTTTTTCGCCGTCGGTCATCACAAGCCCCCGATGAACATAATCAAGGCGCCGAGGCCGAAATAAAGCGCGAAGCCGATGGTTATGCCGAAAATGACGTTTTCGGCAGCTGTTGGCTGGGAAAAAAGAAACTTTTTCATTTATTTGGCTCCTAAAAATATGTTGCTGTGAATTTGGTTGATCTCCGGTGTGGCAAACTCGTCTGAATAGCGCAAGATGTGATTGCCGAGCTCCTCAGCCGTCTGGTAAAAATTGCCGATGTCTTCAAAGCTGTATTCCTCGTCAAAAGCAAAAAGGAAATCGCCGACTTCGTCAGAATCCAAACCGGCGGCATAGTCCATCCACGCCAGCGCGCGATTGGTTTCTTCCATCCAGCAAGAGTAGTTGTCTTTGACATCGTCGTATTTGTCCTCGATAAAATCATTATAAGCTACGGCGACGATGTGTTTGATTTGTGATTGATTAAACATTGTTGTTGACCTCGTTTGTTATTCATCTTATAAATAAAATATATTCTTATAATGAATAAATGTCAACAATAAAATTCACATTTTTTATATTTTTTGTTCATATTTTATTCAATATCTTGAAAAACAAAGAAAATTTTTGTGAAAAAGTTTTTTAATTATGGCAAATATGCCATATTTAAGAAAAAAAATACCGCCCGAAGGCGGTGTTTGGAATAGAGAAATGCTAATCTATATGCTTTACAGATATACGCATACCTAAAGAATTTAATATTTTACAAACGGTATCAAAACGAGGCATTACGGAACCGTTGAGTGATTTATACAAGCTTTCGCGGTTAACGCCGGTTTCTAAAGCTATTTTTTTTATGCTAAAAGCTCTGGCGACATCGTTTAAGGCGGAAAGAAAAAACACAGGGTCGTTTTCGGCCGCGGCCGCCTCAATGTAAGTTTTGACATCGTCAAGATTATCTATAAAATCAACAGGGTCATAATCTTTTAGTTCAATAGTTGTTTTATCAGACATTTTTTCATCTCCCTTGCTTTTTCAATATCTTTGCTTTGGCTGGATTTATCGCCGCCGCAGAGAATGAAAATTGTCATGTCGCCGCATTGACAAAAGTATATTCGATAACCGGCTCCGTAGTGGATTCTGATTTCCGATACGCCGTCGCCGACAGGTTTGACATCCCCAAAATTGCCAAAAGCGATTCTTTTAATCCTGATGTTTACACTCGCCTTAAGCCGGCTGTCTTTAAGGGATTTTAGCCAATCTTCAAACGGTTTGGAATATTTTATGTTAAACAATTTTCCCCTCTTTTGATAATGTAGCATAAAAGCTACAAATGGTCAATATTAAAAATTTTAAACTTTAGTATATCTTAAATTTCTTAAACTTTTTTGGCGTTTAGGATATAAATAATTTTTCCGACAACGGTTAATTCACCGGAATCGGCGGTTATATCGCCGTATTGAGGATTGTCTGATTTGACCGTGAGGCTGGTTAATCCCGCCTGGAGGCGTTTAATAGCCAAGCCGCTGGCCAGTTTGATAAGATAAATACCATCTGATGACATAAAATTTTGCGCCAGGTCGACCAGCGCCCAGTCGCCGTCTGCTATGGTAGGCAGCATTGAATCACCGGAGGCTTGAATCATATAAACATTACGAGGGTCGGCAAAGCTGATTTTTTTGAACTCAACAAGAGGCATTTGCCAACAGCCGGTTACCTGCTCGGTTAAATTTTCAACACCTGTGCCGCAACAAGCTTTGACATCAAGTATATTGATTTTAACGCAATCGTTAAATCCGGTTGCAATAGGAGTTGAACCTATAACTTGTCCTAAGTCAACACGGAAATATTCAGCAATTTTGTTTGCCAAGTCCAAACTAAGACTGATTTGGTTGTTTTCAATCTTGGATAAATTAGGCTGACTAATTCCTATACTGCTTGCCAGTGTTTGAGATGTAACATCTCGCATTTTTCTTAGTATTTTGATATTGTTCATTTTTTCACCTCTCTACTATTTTATTCCAAAAAAGAATAAGAGTCAAATCTAAATAATATGCGGATAAAGAATAAAATATTATTGACAATTATTCTTTTAAAGAATATATTGATTGCAAATATAACTGTAAAAAATGATTAATTTAGGAGTTTGTCTGAAATGAACAAGCTGGAAAAATATAGAAAAGAGCAAAAGTTATCGTATGTTAAGCTGGGAAAAAAGCTTGGGGTGTCTCAGCCGACAGCTTGGCGACTATGCAACTGTATAAAAAACAATTTAAATTTCAATATGTTAAAAAAAATATCACAGTTAACAGGGATTGAGATTGCGGAACTTATTAATGGCTATACGGAGAAAGACTGATGGAGAAGATGACAGCAAGAGACAGGCTTGAGCTGTTTTATTTTATTTATAAGGAATGGGGACTAGTGGCAACGCCAGGAATTTATAACGCAATTATTAAGGCTGTGGAAAACGGAGAGTTGCTCCCTTCTTTTACACTGGAAAAAAAGGATTCATAATTTATGCAAGCAGTTCTTTATAAATTCCTGGTTATCATATTCCCATCCGCAGGATTGGCAAACGGCAATAAGTTTTTTGGCCGTGGTATAACGAACTTCGCCGGTTCTGTAATTACCGCCAGCAATTGTCTGATATTCTTTATTGGGAAAAATCAGGGATTTTTCGCCGCACTCAGGACATATCCTGCCGGAATGAGAATTATCTACAATTTGTTTTTGCAAATCGTTAACCGTGTTTTCAAGATGGGTAATGCGATTTTCAATAAGAATGTGTTTGTTATAAATTTCTGCAATCTTGTCAATCATGGCGAATCTCCTTTGCGGGGGATTTTATCACAACAAAACAAGGAGTCAAAACAATGTTTAAGAGATTAAAACGCAAAATAACCGTATGGGCGTTGGTTAGCGCGACGATGTTTGTTTACAGACACGGCGCGCGGGTGTTTTTGCCCAAGACGAAGTCGCAATGGATTGAGGTCACGACCGGCGGGATTTATGCGATTTTGAAAAAATGAAGAAATATGCCGGCAAAATAAAAGAGCTTGACGCTCTGGTGCAAAAATGGGCCGCAAGGCAGAGAAGCGAGATGTCGCGGCTGCCGGCGCAATGCGGACACCATTATATCGGCCGCAAAGAGATGATAACCAGATGGGATTTGCGCAATATCGTGCCGCTGACTTTTGACGAACACCGGTTGTTGCATGACGGCGTTGTTGACTGGGATATCGGCAATCCGTTTCGCCGGCAGTTTTTAATCAACCAAAAGAACAAAGGCATTAAGCAGTATCTCTTGGAAAACAAAATGTCGGTTGATGAGTTTATGCAAGACTGCAAACAAAAGATATTGGAGGCGCTTAATGAAAAGCCGTGAGCACAGTTTGCAAACATGGGCGGTTAATTATTTGCGCTGGAATGGTGTTTATTGCTTTGCGGTTCCGAATGGCGGCAAAAGAGACGCCAAAACCGGCGCTTATCTGAAAAAAGAGGGAGCGCTTGCCGGTGTGGCGGATTTAATCTTGTTGCTGCCTGGCGGTGTGGCGGTGTTTGCGGAGCTTAAGGACGGCAACAAGCCGCAGCAGGAAAGTCAAAAGATTTTTCAAAAAAACGTAGAGCGTTTGGGTTTTGATTATCTGTTGTGGCGCGGTCAGCAAGATGTCATTGATTTTATGGAGGGTATTAAGCGTGAAAAAATATAAATGGAGCGACGTCAGAATAACGGATTGGAGTTATGAGGTTTTTGCCGGACTGACCGCGGAAGCGCAGCTTAAGAAGCTGGAAGAAGAGATAATTGAGGCGGACAAAGAATATGGCGTTAATGTTGACCGCTGGATTGAGGAAATGGCGGACGTGTCGATTGTGGCCTCGATTTTGGAATATCGGTTTAGAAGCAAGATTGGCCGCGTTGTCTGGCAATATATTGACGCTCTGCCGGAGCACGACAAGATTTTGACCGCCAGAGACGTCAAAATGGACATTAACGTAAACAGACAATGGATTAATCAAGACGGAGTGTATCGCCATGTTGAGGAAGTTGATTGACAAGATTAAGGGTTCGCCGACGCCCAAGAGGTATGACACAAGGCAAGAGATGGTCTACAGCTATGAGCTTAATCTGTTGCGGGCGTATATGACGCACAAAGGTGAGCGACCGGAAATTGAGCGCAAACTTAAAGCATTCTCGGCATGGAGGCTGCAAAATGGCAAATAGATGGTTTGAGCTGTGCCGGATGATAAGTTGCTGGATTATGCACCGTAAGATTAACAAACTGAAAAGAAAGATAAAGAGGCGGAAATGAGAGACAGGTTTTTATTTTTTGAGAATTTTAAAAAAATTGCCGACAATTTGCCGGATGATTTAAGGTTGAAATTTTATGACGCTTTGACCGATTATGTTTTTAATGACAAAGAGCCTGACGACCAGATTATCAAGAGTTTGATAATTGCGATTACCCCGAGTTTGGACAAAGATGAAAAAAGAGGAGGAAATCATAATCCGACAGGTAAAAATCAGCACAGTGAGGACAAACAGAAAGAATGTGAGGACAAAACAGGACAAAATAACAATGAGTTAGGTCAAAAAGAGGTCAAAGTTGGTCAAAGTGGTCAATCCTTTCTTGAAACAAGAAACGGAAACAAGAAACAGGAAAATATAAACATACCTCCCTCAGAAATTAAAATTTCTTCGGTCGGTATGTTATGCCCGCAAAGCCCGAAAAAGGTCAAAACGCTTGTTCCTTTGGATTGGCAGCCTGGGGAGGTGGCTGCCCAGAAGCTCAAAGACCGAGGGCTTGACATCCCAAAAGTTGTTGAAAAGTTTATTAACTCCTGCCATGCAAAGGGTTTGAAATATGTTGATTTTGACCGCGCCATTCTTGCCTGGGATTGGTCAAAAGACGGCGATTTGAAGTTTGTTGACAGCGAGAAGTGTTGGTTCTAGCGGAGGGGAAAATGGAAAAAGCTTTGGAAATTTTGAAACACATTGAGGAGCTATACGTTGCCGAGCCTGATTTGGCCAAAATTGAGAGGATGGCGGAAAACAACCCTGAGAGGGTTGGCGCCTGGGAGGAAGCTTTTGCGCCCTATGACTTGGCGGACATTTTGGCAGCGATTGATGATTTTTGGCAGTTCAAAAACTCTAAAAGCCGTCCGAATGTTGCGCAGATTACCGCGGTTTTAACCGCCAAAAAGGTTGACACGTCCGATAATTCCAAACAAGGGCTGCGGGCAAGGATTTTGAAATGCGCTGACGAGCATGGCGACAAATGGGGAGCTGAGGCAAGAGAGCGCTATTTGAGGCTGGCGCGGCAACAATGGCCTGATGTTGATTTGTCAGGACACGAATGGACTGAGCCGAAAGTTTTAGGTTGTGCAAAGCAAGCCAGAACAGATTATGCGGCTGATTTTATGGCTCGCGATATCCGCCAGGGGCACTGCCGTCACCTGTTTCCGGTTTATAACCGCGCGGTAAGGCTTATTGCCGAAGACAGGCTGAGCCGCGAGATACCGGCGAGCGAATGGGCTAAGTTAAGCTTTGCCGAGCGCTGCGAAAAAGCTATGGCGATAGGTTTGTTTAATGATTTTGACAACGCGCTTATTGAGGTCTGCCGGAGTTATTGCGGCAAGGATTATCAGCTTGAGGCGAATCCCCCGAAAGTTAACCCAAGCAGAGCCGGAGGTTATATTGCCGCGCATTATGCCGATAATGACATTTTTGACTTAAGCGAGGGGGCTTGATGGATTACGTCAGCAAACAGGATGCCGAAAAAAAAGGGCTGGTTAAGACCGAGGGCGGCAAGTATTATCGTTATAACGCGCTGGAGCGGTATGCGGCGCAGGGCGTTTTGGACGGCGGGCGGTATTCGTCGGCTGACAGGCTGAGCGCAGGGCAAAGGCTTTATCGCGATTATTACCTGAGCCGAATCGAGAGTGTGTCGGCCAATGATGTGAGCAAGGTTAAGGTTGACGGTTGCGGCGATTATAACCAGTCGGTAGCGTCTTTGGCGGCGGCTGACCGGTTTAGAAAAGCGATAAAGGCGATTCCCGCGGAATTTTGGCCTTATGTGCGGCGGGTGTGCCTAAACGACGAGCCTTTGTCCACAAAAGAGAAAGGTCGCAAAAGGCTTTATGACCGCTATCACGCCAAGTATATGCTACGGCTTGGGCTTGACAGGCTGGTCGATTTTTACATCAAAAAGAAAAATTTTAATTGACTCTTAAGGATTTGGAAAATAAGCTGAAAAAAAGAGAATCACAAATAATGGATAAAGTAGTTAGAAATTTAACATCGGTCACTAGCTGTTTATTAGTGCTGGGCCTTTTGCCTATGCCCTATGGTTATTATACGCTGTTAAGGTTGTGTGTTTGCGGGTATGCGGGGTATGTTTTTTATCTGCGTTATCAGCAGGAGCGCTTTTCTTTTGTAAATATTGTGCTTATTCTCATAGCTTTTTTGTATAACCCAATCATAAAAGTTGGGTTCGAGCGGGATGTTTGGTTATTTATTAATTTAGCAACAATATTTTTTATTTTATATTGCGCTTTTTTTTATAAGAGAGGGAAAAAATGAAGATATTTTATTTGTTTTCGGGGGCGCTTTACTGGGTTTCTACTATTCTTTTGTATTTTTTTGCCTATTGGGGATTAGACGAATTATTAGGCGGATATGACAGTTGGTTTTCTTTTGAGTTTGTTTTATGCGCCTTTATCATGGCTTTTTTATTCATAATACCTTTTAACATCGCAATATTTTATCCTTTAGCTTTATATGGAATTTATTTTCTTCCGAGTTACAATTGGGCTTTTGCTATTATAGTAACATATCGTTTTGTCATTTTTGCAATGGTGGTAATGGCTTTATTTTTGGATATTATAAAAGCGCGCAAACAAAAAAAAGATAATTTAATTAGAAAACAATAAAGTTGACATATTATATAAAATATTTTAATATAATAAATAGAGCTACAAACTCTACAAAAGCGGTTGCACGCCCGATAGTGTGTTTTTTTTAAACATTGTTGTTGACCTTGTTTGTTTAAACGCGTTTTATCTGGGGGTGCGAGGAATATATTGAATAACTCCGCCTGTTCTTTTGTCAGGTTTGTAGCCCCCAGACCTAGCTGAACTAGGAACTTCTACAAAAAGGACAAAAGAAATGTTGGATTTAGTTACATTAAGCGAAAACAATCAACCGGTTACAACTTCGGTAAAAATTGCCGAGGTGTTTGGCAAAGAGCATAAAACTGTTATTCGCGCAATTAATAATATTATTGGCGATTTGCGTAATTTGGAAGATACAGGACGGCGCAATTTTGTGCTGTCGTCTTATATAAATTTGCAAGGAAAGGAGCAAAAACAATATATTGTTACCAGAGACGGTTTTACTTTATTGGCCATGGGATTTACGGGAAAGAAGGCTCTCGAATTCAAATTACGATATATTTCCGAGTTTAATCGTATGGAAGCGCTGTTGAGGCAAAAAATTGTTGATACTAAAGCCATAGGCGGTATTGTCAAACGTTGCGCCGCTGTCGCTATCCGTGATGAGTTGGAAAAAATATTTGACAAATGTCTGACGTCTGATTTGCATATTCGCGGCGAAGTGTCCGACAGTGATCTTATGTTATGTTTGCACCATTGGTTTGCCACACGCCAGAAAAAGGTTTTTGACAATCTGCGCGAACTGACAAGAGAAAACGAATCTCTTAAAACAAAATTACTCACAATTAAGCAAGCTTTAAAATAACCTCTTGACAAGAGGTGTCACTTGCGTGTATAAATATTGTTATGGTGGATGAATAGGCTTTATTCATTCACCTTTTTTCATACGATAACTCCAAAAAAGACCTGTGAGAGCCGGAACCCCCCTTTTGACCGGCTCTTTTGTCTAAAAGTTAATAAAATTTAAAATCACACAAAATCAACAAGTTAGTTTCAATCTGCCGTCTAGGCGGATACCTTAATTATGCGGATTTTATAGACAAAATGGCAAATGAGCAGAATTTGATACCTTTTAATAAGCGCTCCAAAAAAGACGCGCGCAGAATCCGCCAAATGGGAGCCGAAGCCTCGAATGCCGCCCAGAGAAAGCGCAGAGAACTTAAAGAGACGCTGCTAGCTTTGCTTGAGGCCGGAAACACGCAGGAAGATGTCTGCCGTGCGCTTATATCCGGCGAGTTTAGTCCCAAGGTGTTTGAGGTTATCCGCGATACAATCGGCGAGAAGCCTAAAGATGTGCAAGATGTTAATATGAATGCCAATGTTAATGTGATGCCGAGCGTTAAGATTGACGGCAAGGATTTTGTGCCGAATATAGGTGAAGATGTTAGAGGTTCCGCAGATACTTAACCTGCCGCCGAAGCTGATGCCGTTTCTGACAAACTTGGGCAAATATCGCTATTATTTGTCTGACGGCGGGCGCGGCAGCGGCAAGAGTCAGGCATTTGGCCGGCTGGTATTGTATGTGTGCGAGAAACGTAAGGTGCGCGTCTGCTGCGGCAGAGAAACGCAGAACTCGATTGAAGAATCGGTTTACCGGTTATTGGTTGACCTGATTAAGGCTTATAAGTTAAATTTTACTATTTTATCAAACAAGATTGTTCACAACATAACTGGTTCGGAAATTATATTTCGCGGATTTCGTGAACAAGGGGTGGAAAACACCAAAGGTATGGAGGGCTTTGACATTGTCTGGATTGACGAGGCGCAGACCTTAACCAAGCGCACGATTGACGTTGTTATTCCGACAATCAGAAAAGAAAACTCGGTTATCTGGTTTTCGATGAACCGGTTTATACGAAGCGACCCGGCTTATGAGTTTTGCCTGAGCCGTCCGAATTGCTTGCATATTCATATTGATTATTTTGAAAATCCGTTTTGCACCAAAGAGCTGATTGAAGAAGCCGAAATTTGCAAGAGGCTTAATGAAGCGGATTATCGGCATATTTGGCTTGGCGAGCCCTTAGCGCAGGCGGACGACTTCTTGTTTAATGCCGACAAAGTGGCGAGAATGAAGCTTATTACTTCCTTTGGCGATATTTATGCGCCGCAGCGGGTGATGGGAATAGATTTTGCCGCCAAGGGAAGCGACTTGACTGTTGCAACCGTGCTTGACCGCGTCAGTTTGACACAGTGGCAGGTTGTGGCACAGGAAGCCTGGAGCGAGCCGGACAGTATGGTCTCAATCGGTAAGATTGTTGATTTAATCGGCAAGTTTAAGCCGACTTCCGCCATGCTGGACATTGGCGGTATGGGATATGTGGTTTACAACCGGCTGCAGGAACTCGGCATTCGGATTAATCCGTTTGACGGTGCCGAACAACAGGGTGTTCCGCCGGAATACGGCAATAAAAGAGCATGGGGTTATTATACGCTAAAAGAATATATAGACAACGAATGGATTATTATGAACTCGCCGGAAACGGAAAAAGAGCTTGAGCAAATCAGGTTTAAATATAAATCCAATGGCGAAAGAATGATTATGAGCAAGGACGAGATGCGCAAAGAGGGCATACATTCGCCGGACAGGGCGGACAGCCTGATGATGGCAGTGTTTTGCATTAAGACTTGTTTAAAGGACGGTATTAACTACGGTGGGGCTCCGGTTCGCGTTACGCGGCGGAGCTTTTCTAAATTTTAAAGGAGGTAAAATGGGTGGCGGTGGTTTTTTAGGCGACCTTGTTAACGGTATTACCTTGGGGCTGGCCGATAATTTGTTGGGCGGCGACCCCAAGGCGGACACTTCGGCAGCCGAACAGGTGGCTGAGGATAAAAAGAAGAATGCCAACAAGCGGCGCGCTTTGTATGCGACCAAAGGCGGCGCTTTAGGGCAAGAAGTTAACCAAGTCGGCGAGAGCTCGCGCGGCAATTTATTCGGGAATTAAAAAGATGATAGTTGGAAATTTTAGAAGAAGAGTGAGAGGAAGACGTAAAGCTAATTTGCCGGTTCCCGGTGAGGAAAATATCGGCAAATTTGACGAGCACGGCGAGCAAATTAAAGAGGCTTATCGCGGCGAGGTATTTGACACGCAGGATGAAGCGTTAGACCGCAGATATTCTTACAGTGATGATAATGTCTACGGTATTTTGGGTAATAAACGCAAAAACATTTTCGGGAATTAGGCGATGGGCAGCGCTATAGACATTAAAAGATGGGATAAGCACGGCAAAGAGGTTTCGATGAAGCCGTTTGACTATGAAGGAATAAAGCAAACATTTGCAACGCGTGAAGAAGCGGTTGACCAGAGAACCAGCTATTCAAGCAACGAGAAAGCCGGAACTTTCGGCCAAAAACGTAAAAACTTATTCGGGAACTAAAAACATGGCAGATGTAACCGTCAGTCGGTCGTCGGATGAAAAAGGCGACATCATTCACAAAGGCAGAGGGCAAATCTAAGTGAAAAACACCTTTGAAAACATAAAAAAACGTTATAATGAGCTATGCGCCGAGCGCGACCGCTATGTCAGCCGCTGGGAAGAAACGGCTAAATATGTCGGTATTCGCGTGCGCCCGCAGCAGTATTATAACGAGGGACAGGTAAACGCCAATGAGGATTTGGACAAGTTTACCGAAGACCCGACAGCGTCATTGTCTGTCCAGCAGTCGGCAGATTATCTCAAAGGAATTATGTGGGGAAACGGCAATGATGCCATATCTCTGGAGCCGACCGATGATATTTTGCAGATGGTTGACAAATCAGCCGTCGAGCCGTGGTATGAATACGCAACCAATCAGCTGTTGAGCCAGATGAATCACCCGAATGCCGGATTAAACTCGGCTTTAGGGGCTTATCTTTATGATCAGCAGGCATTCGGCACGTCCGGCGTGGGTGCTTTTCCGAACTCGGCATATGGCCGAGGCTATGACACCAATGTTCTTTTGTTTAAGGAATACGGGGTTGACAGTCTGTGCATTGACGAGGGTAAAAACGGGCTGGTTGAGGTGGTATTTAACACCTATCAATGGCGGACAAATCGTGTTGTGTCCGAATTTTGCGACAAAGCCGACGGATTTGACGAGGAAATGTTTAACCGCCTGCCGAAAAAGATTCAGGCAGCTTGGAAAGCGCAAAATCTTAACCAGATATTTACGATTGTGCAGGGGATTGTGCCGCGCGATGACTTTACCCCGGGTGCCCTGGGCAAAAAAGGCTGCAAATACATCGGCTATTGGTTTGATAAAAGCGAAAACAAGTTTTTCCACACCGAAGATTATCAGGATATGCCGATACCGGTTGCCAGGGCAATTAAAATCCGCGGTGAGGTTTATGGCAGAGCCTCCGGCACAATGCTTATCTCATCCATACGCTGTATTAATCAGGCGGTTTCTGATTGCATGGTGGCGATGGCTAAAATGGTGCGCCCGCCGATTGGTGTCTTATCTGCCGCACTGTTTGGCGATGATGTGATTGATACGTCTGAAAACGGTTTGACGGTGTTTAATGCGGCGCAGCTAAACGGCCAAAACCCGATTATCCCGATGCAGGATGTGGGCGACCCGAGCGCCTTGGTCAACTGGCTGGTGCCTTACCTCAATGAAAAGATTGCGACAGCTTTTAAGATTGATATTTTGCTTGATTTTTCCGCTAACTCCGACATGACCGCGACCGAAAGCCTGCAGAGGTTCTCGATTCGCGGTCGCTCCTTGTCGGGTATGATTTTGCAACAAAAGACCGAGTTATTTGAGCCGCTAATTAGACGCTGCGTGTCGATTTGTATGAAAAAAGGCGTTTTGGGCGTTGACCCGACCGATGAAGAAAGAATTGCCGAGATTATCGAAAGCGGCAGGCAGGAGCGAATTGTGCCGGATGCCGTGGTTGAGTGCATTAAAGAGGGCAAGCCCTGGTATAAGATTAAGTTCAACAATGATGTTGATAAGCTGGGGCAAGGTGAAAAGGTTGAAGACCTGCTTAAGCTGATTAATGTTATTACGGCGCTGATGGCGGTTAATCCGCAGATTGCCTCGGCGATTAACTGGTATAAGCTTTTGGATGATGTTACGAAAGCTCTGGGACTTAAAGACAACATTGTGTCCGAAAACGAGTTTAAGAAACAGATTGAGGCGCAGGCGCAGGCGCAGGCGCAGATGATGCAGGCGCAGATTGCCGAAACGCAGGCGCGCTCGACCAGAGAAAACGCAATGGCTTTGAAAGACTTGGGCAATGAATGAGTGGGAAAAGCTGATTGAGCAGCGTAAAAAAGAAGAATTGGCGGCGGCTGAGTTTTTTAAAGAGATTAAGCCGGTTGCCAACAGAGTGTTTTCGACAGAAGACGGAAAAGCGCTTGCCCGACAGATGATAAGGGCTTGCCGGATGTTCTCGGCCGAGGGCAGAAGCTTGTCGGCGGATGAATTACAAAGACTGCAAGCGCAGAAAGACTTTGTAAACTTATTTATAACCGGCCTTGTTGACCGCAAGGTCTTTATTCAAATTATAGAGGGATTATAAAATGGAAGATGTAAATACTGATGTTTCCGCACCAGGTGCAGAGACACAACCAGTTGACGCCGCCGCCGACAATTCCGGCGGTTTTTTTGTGCCCGACGCTTATAAAAACGAGGGCTGGACACGCAACTTGAGGTCTTATGACGATTTGTGGAAGACCTCTGACAGCGCGCAAAAGATGATTGGTAAAAAGACAATCGGTATACCTGACGACAAATCAAGCGAGCAGGAAATTGCCGACTTTTACTCAAAGCTGCGCCCCGGTAAAGCTGAGGATTACAATATTGAGCTCGAGGGGGAAGACAAAGAGCTTTTTGAAAAGCTTTTTTATGACAACGGTATTAGCTCCAGACAGGCCAAAGCTCTGGTTGACGGCTATAAAGAAAGCATTGAGCGCGTGAAAGCGCCGATGTTTTCCGCCGACGGATATAAACAGACGATGACCGAGCGTTTTGGCGACAAAGCCGAGGCTAAAATTAAATCTGTGGTAGATTTTGTCAATAAAGAGGGCTCCAGAGAAGACAAAGAGCTTTTGAATGCTCTGCCGAATAATGTTTTGGGCATTGTATTCGGGCTGATTGACAAGGTGCAGACCAGATACGCGGCCAATGACAGTGATGTTTCGGCATCAACCGGCGGCGGTATTTCCGGACAGGCTGATTATTCCGGTTATGTTAAGGCGGCGGAGGAGCTGAGCCGCAAACCGCATACCATGGCGGATATTGAAGCCTTAAAGTCTAAATTTAATATACCGATTATCAAATAAGGAGCTTGTGAGATGTTGAGAGTTAAATGCAGCGGCGCTTTCCGTAACAACAAAGAAATGAATGATTTTGACAATTTTGAAATCATTATGCCGGATTGCCCTGATGAATGGATTAAATCAAACTGTATTAACCGCTGTTTTACGCGAATGGCGGAAAAAGTGTTTAAAAAGCGCATTGATTCAATTCATTCGCTTTATGTGGACAGCGTGGAAAAAGATTATAAAGCCAAAGACGGCAAAGAGATTAAGCCGTCATGCTGCGGCAAAAAGATTAAAAGCCTGAGCTGGGACGAGTTGCAGGATTTGGCAATTATGTTCAACCTGCGCGAAATACCGCTTTACCGCGACGGCGATTTGCGGCGTGCGCGAGAGATTGCCTATAAACAGTATTGCACGCAGATTGTCGGGCAGGTATTCGGAAAAGACTTTAATTATGCCGCGGCGATTGATTTTTCTATCCCCGATGTGGTTACCAAACGCGCCGAATATAAAGGCAACGCCGAACAGGTGCTTTCGGGGCAGGATATCGGCGAAAGAGTTTAAGAGTGCGGACAACCTTTTTTTAAGACCCGCACTTATTAAAAACCTCGGCCGGAGGTTCTAAACGGCAGGAAAATCCCTAAAAAGGACAACTTTCCGATAAAAACGTTAACTTTTTATTGGAGAATTAAACTATGGTTGAAATTGCAGGGAGCGGTGGTATTGACCAGGCCGCCCTTACCCAGTTTGAGCGCAATTTTTTGATGTTGGCTCAACAGAAGCAGTCCAAACTGGAAGCTTCAGGGGTTGTTAAATATCTGGCCTCTGACGGCAAATATAACACCTTGCCGCGGATGGGCAAAATTGAGCTGGTTAAGGTCGACGGACGTAACCCGCTCAAACAGTATACCGATTATTCGGTTGACAACAGAATGCTGCGTAAAAACCGTTTTACCGCAACTGTTCTGTTGGATGAAAAACATGACGTTAATGAGTTGATTACCGACCCGACGTCTTATATCATGACCAGCTTGCTGGCGGCTAAAAACCGCGTGATTGACCGCGTTATTTGCGCCTCGGCAATTGGTCCGGTGTTGGTCGGCTCGCCGAATGGGCCGCAGTCTTTACTCTCGGCCGAAGATGACGGCGTGCAGACTGTTGACGCGACCTCGGGTATGAATTATGCGACTTATACTTCGATTATTCAGACCTTTGTTAACGCCGATATCCAAATGGATATGATTAACAATGCCAAGCTCTTGATTACCGGCAAGGAGAACACCTCGCTGATGAATGAAGAACAGTTCACCAATCAATTGTATATGCCCGGTTATCCGGTAGAAAAAGGGTTTGCACGCCCCGGCGTGTTTGATGTGCTGTTGTTTGCCGGTTCGGTTTCGGGCGGCAACACGGTTGTCAACCCGATTCTGCCTGAGGAATCGACGGTTCGTCACTGTATGGCTTTGGCGCCGGATTCGGTTGCTGTGTCTATGGAACTGGCGCGTTTGGCGGTTGAACAGTCGGCAACGCACGTTAACTCCAAAGAGCTCACTATTGACTTTTGGATTAACGGTATGCGGACTGAGGGCGCCCGCGTTATTGATGTTCAAACCACTATTTAAGGAGACAGGAACATGGCGACTTATGAAAATCCGTATGCAGTAGCCAAACCGCTTGACCCGATGTTTACGGTCGGGCGTGAATTGCGCACTGTGCAGGCTCAGATTGCCATCGGCGCTTCGTCTGCCAATAACGACGTGATTATTCTGGCTAAAGGTATTTCGCCCACTGCCAGAGTGGTACGCATTATGCTTCCGAAAGGCTCAAGCGCTTTGACCGGTTGCACGGTTGATATCGGCCTTTACAAGATGCAGAAAAACATCTCGGCTGAGGAAACAACCGATTTGGCGACGGAGTATGTGGCGATTGATGAGGATTGTCTGGTTGACGGACAGTCTTTTGCTACGGCGATGAACAATGTGGACATTGTCGGCGCTAATATTTCATCGTTTGACCACACGGCTGATTTGGCGACTCTGGCTCAGGCTAAAGAGTTTCCCTCCGGCGGCTATGCTATCGGCGCCAAGCTGGTAGCCAAAGGTTCTGTTAACGGAAATATCGAACTCGATATTTTAATTGAACAGGCTTAAAGCAGCGGGGCAGGGTTTTTAAGCCTGCCCTCTTTTTTTGAAAGATTCAAAATGACGGTTGCGACAGATATTTGTAATTTGGCACTTTCCCACTTGGGCGATAAAAGCTCGGTTGAAAACATAGAAATACCCGAAAAGCAGGTCGAAATTGTTTGCGCAAAATGGTATGACGTGTCGAGACAGACGGCTTTGCGGCACATGATGCCGTCTTTTGCCAGAAAAAGAGAAATTTGGCCGCTTGACAATAATTATGAGCCGGCATTTGGTTATAAATACGCTTATTTGTATAAAAACGGTTGCCTTAAAATACTCGGGCTTGGCAATTTGTATGAAAAAGACAATGATTATGCCGTTGAAGACGGTCATTTGCTGACAAATAGAGAATACGAAAACGGCTTACCGGTCAGATATGTAGCGGATATTGATGATCCGAGTAAATACACGCCGGATTTTATTGACCTCATGTCATGGTATTTGGCTTATAATATTTGTATTGAACTGACCGAAAATGACAATAAGTTTGCGCAGATATCACAGATTTTACCGCTTAAGGTTGCGCAGTATTGCGGTGTGGACGCTCAGGAAAACAAACCCATAAGAATTGAGCGCTCAGGGCTGATGCGCGCAAGAGCCGGATTATGGCCGATGGGGAGGAAAGCCTAAATGCCGCAGCTTGTTATAAATAACTTTACCCGAGGCCAGCTTGACCATGACCTTAACGGACGGTTTGAACTCCCGTTTTACTTTAACGGTTTTGAAGTTTGCCGCAATTTTATATCCAATTATAAAGGAAATGTTAAGTTTCGCACCGGCATGGAGTATACCGCCAAAACCAAAAACAATCAGGAAGCGGTTTTAATGGAATTTCGGTTTAATACCGAGCAGTCTTATTTGCTGGAGTTTACCGAGGGGATTTTAAGATTTTATACCTATGACGCCAATGGCAACTTCGGCTATGTGGTTGATGATGAAAACAATATTATCGAGCTTGACACAGACATAACTTTGGCGCAGGCCAAGAAGCTGCAAAAGGCGCAAAACGCCGACGCTATGTATATGACATCGCCGGGGATGATGCCGCGTGTTTTGAAAAGGGCATCGGCGACAAGTTTTACCATTGAAAACGCCAACCCGACGGGCATGGATTATGACACTGACGGTTATCCGTCGGCGGTAGCTTTTTATGGCGGGCGGCTGTGGTTTGGCGGATTTGCCAATAAACCCCTGACCGTGCGCGGCTCGGAGGTTGCCGAATACGGAAACTTTACGGTGCCGACATCCAATATTGATGATGACGACCCGTTAAGCCTGACGTTATCAGAGATTACCGACCCTATTGAGTGGCTGATGGGCGGCAAGAATAATCTGTATGTGGGCAACCCCGAGGGGATATGCTTAATTAACGGCGGCGGCTATGATGTGCCGATTACCGCAACGGAAGTTAATGCCGATTTGGCCAATAAAGAGGGGGCGGCATCGGCCACGCCGACGCAAAAAGACAGTCAGGTTTTTTATGTATCAAACGATAAAAGAAAAGTCTATATGTTTGATTATGACCTTTTGACCGAGAAGTTTTTATCAAATGACCTGAATATGCTGGCGCAGGAAGTAACACGCGGCAGATTAAAGAAAATTTATTATAAAAGAGATGATAACAATATTATTTACTGCCTTTTGGAAAACGGCAAAGCGATTGCGCTGTTATACAAATCAAGCGAGAGTATTAACGGCTGGTTTCCGCTGGAAACAAACGGTAAAATTATTGATATTTGCACGGTAACCAGACCAGACGGTAAAGATGATTTGTTTTTGGAAGTGTTGCGAAACGGCGTTTATTATATTGAAAAAATGGCCGATGAAGTTGAATTTACCGGATTTTATGAAACATTAAACTTCAAAAACGACCCTAAAAAGGAATATTATAACCGGTTGATTGCCGAACAGCTTAAAGAATGCAATTTTCTGGACGGCTCGAGCCGGTTTGCGGCGTTGCAAAACAACCAGATAACTTTTGACGGCACAGATACGATAACCGCGCAAAATGCTGTTTTTGCCGAAAATCATGTCGGGCATTATATTGTTTACAAGACCGAAACCGGCGCCGAATACGGTTATTTTGAGATAACCGAGTATATCTCGGCAACTCAGGTTAAAGTAAACGTAGCCTCAAACGGATATAACCCGAGTGTGTGGAGCAGCTGGTATATAAGCTTTAACCAAATAACCGGACTGGACGATTTTGAGGGACAGACGGTAATGGTGGTGTCTGACGGCGGTTATTTAAATACTTTTACCGTAACCGACGGGACATTGAATTTTGACCGTGAAATGACTTCTTGTGTTGTCGGTTATGGATATGAGGGGCTGTTAAAAACCTTTAATCTGGGCTTTTCTGCCAACGGTAAAAACCTGCAAACCGTGCGCAAAAGAGTGGCGGAGTTTATTTTGCGATTTGTTTATTCGGCAGGGGTTAATATCGGCACAGATGTTAATGATATGTTTGTTGTGCAGTATTTTGCGCCGCAGGGATTTATGGATTTGCCGCCGCTGCCGATGGACGGCGACGAGAAACGCCAGGTTTCGGACACGGCGTCCGAGGAAAAATACATATTCTTAACGCAGGATTTGCCGCTGCCGATGAACTTAACAATGATTCAATACAATATAGAGTTCGGGGCATGATAGAAATTTATCATTATGAGCCGCAAGATATTGAAATGCGGTTTAATAAATGGGCATGGCCGTATAAAAGCAAGCGCAAACTGGCGGTTTTGAAAAAAATATTAGCCGAAAGGTATTCCTATACCCTGTTTGATACCAAAATCAACGAGCCGGTAGCGATATTGTGCTTTTGGGAAACGAGACCGGATTGCTATTATGGGATGATTATTGCTTCGGACAAGTTCGGTAACAATCCGAAATATGCCGTGAAGATGCGGTATTTAATCGGCTGTGTTAAATATCAATACGGCGCCAAAGAAGTTGAAACCATAAGCGAGGACGCGCCGGATTTGAACAAATGGCACGAGTTTTTGGGATTTAAGATGATAGAAAAGCTGCCGGAATATTACAAGGGCAAAGATTTTATTTTATGGAGAATGTGAAATGGGTGTTGCAACAGCGGTTATTGCGGGGTTGAGTTTAGCCTCGGCGGTAGGAAAGTTTAACCAATCGAAAAGCGAAGCTCGTCAAACGGCTAAGCAAGGCGCGATTGCGGCACAAAACCGCGCTGATGAGATAAAAAGAATGGCGGCCAAACAAAGGGTGTCTTATTTGCAGGCGGGATTGGAGCTTGAGGGCACGCCGCAAGCTGTGATTAATGACACTTACAATACGGGGCTTGAAGATATTAACGAGATTAAATCGGCTTATAATCAGAGCTCAAAAAACATTATGACGCAGGCAAGAGCCAATCTTATCGGCAACATTGCCAAAACCGGCGCGAGCGCTTTGGCCGGAGGCGCCGGAGGCTCTGGTAGTGGTTTGTTTGGCAGCGGCGTCGTTGAGGCGGGCGGCGGAAGCTCAACAGCGACGATTAACGGTGTTTATCAAGGCATGAATACCTGGAGAGTTAAATAATGGTCAGAATCCCCACCACAGAAAGACAATTTTATAATACAGTCAAAAAGGTTAATACTCTCGGCGCTTATGCCGGCGCTCTTTTACCGGCGGCGCAAGAGTATAAACAAACGCTTCTTGACCAGCAAAAGGTTAAAATCGACACCAATTTAACCAAGGCCAGGATTGAGCTCGACAATATTAATAATCAATACAGGCTGGATAATCAGGGAAACCCTGACAACCCTGACGCCAAGTTAAAATTACAGCAGGATATGCGCAACGTCTTAAACAGATTTGGCGCGGAAATTGACCCGATTGCCAAACTGGAATGGGAGCGCTCGGCCAATAAGCTGGCATCTGGTTATGATATATCGAACAACGACTGGGCTTTTAAGCAGCGGGCGGAAAACGCCAAAGTTGATGTGGCCGAGAATATCAATGCTAATTTGAGCCTGGCGAGGTCTGCCGGTATGCGCGGTGATATTGGGAGCGCCGTTGCCGACTACGCCAATTCTTATAATCAACTATACAGTTATGCCGCCAAAAATATGGGTGAAACTGACGCCAGGAAGCTTTTAGTCGATTATGAAGAACAATTTATGCAAAGTTATATCAACGGGCTAGCCGAAGTTAATCCCCAAGCTGCGCTTGAAGCGTTAAAACAGCCGGAAATAGCGGCCTCGCTAAAGTCTGACGGCGCGCAGGATATGATGACGAAAATCGTTAATAAACAAATAAAAATGCGCGATTTTCAAATGAAGACCAATGAATTTCTGGCCGAGCAAAAATTAGCGACGAAACTTGACGACTTGCCGACAGATGAAGCCTTGCGGCTGTTGGAAGAAAACGAAAACAATGTCAGCTCTAAATTTTTTAAGGCAAGACAAAAGGCTTTGCTCTCTGACAAAGGTATTAACGCCGAAACCAGAGCCTCGACGGCGACCGAGATTATGCTTGATATTGCTGCATTGCCAACGGATTCGTCAGAGATTGAAGAATATTACAAACAGACAAACAATATTTTGACCAAGATAGAAAACGAGTATGCCTCCGGCTATTTGTCTTTGGCGGATAAAAAGCGATTGGTAAGCACGATTTATAAAAAACAAGGGGCTAATCTTGAAGAACTAAAAGGAACTGACAGCTGGCGATTTTGGGACTTTTCTTATAAAGACGCCGATGAGTTTATTAAAGAAAACTACTCGGGTGCCGACAATAACCGGATTATGCTTGATTATTTTCGCCAGATAAACGACAGCAAAGAATATGATAGCGACCAAAAGAAAGCTGTTTTGCAGGGATTAATTGATATGGCTAACGGCAATATGCTTAATTTGCCGGCATTTGACAGCGTGGCCGAGGTTGAAGACGCTTATTTGCGCGGCGAAATAAAACAGGGCGACCAAATTTATGTCGGCGGGGTTTTGAAAGAGATTAAATAGATGATTAAACTTGTAGATGTAAAACCGGAAAAAGAAGAAAGACCGGCTTTTGAGCTGGTTGATGTGGCACAGCCGGACTTAACCAAAGTAAAAGGACGCAATATATCAAATTCGTGTAATCCGCAGAGAGCATTACTCAATGTTGTTAACTCGGTTGCCGGAATGGTTGGTTGGTCAGGTATGACCAAAAACACGGCTTTAGAAGCGCCGTATAATCTGGCTTATAATATGGGTAAAAGTCTGGTAACAAACGCCGGAACAATCGGTGAGTACAGTGCAGAAATTCCCAAAACAATATTGAGAGCCGGCGCTGCCGTAGGGGAAAATTTGCGGAATATGAGCCAGGCTATGGATACAAGACAACAAGAGCAAGAACTTTATGAATTTACGACACCCGACCCGAATGATACCTGGGGCGCTTTTACCAAAGAAGCGGTCAAAGGCGCGGCAAGCGAAATTGTCTCAAATACGCCCAAAATGGCGTCGGATATCTTTTATTGGTTGGGCAAGAATATGCAAGACCACGACAATAAAAGCACCAATGATATGGCTGAGAGCTTTTTGGGGCTTTCGGATATGTTTAATAATGTGTCGACTTATATGGGCGATATTGATTTGCTTAAATCAAAATCCGGCGAAACCTCAAGCGGACGATTATCATTAGGGCAAATCGGCAGCGTGGCAGGGCATGGCGTCGGTCAAGGTTTGACCATGGCAACAATGGCGCGGCTGTTTGGCACAAAAGCGGCATACGGGTTTATGGCAGGGGCAGGCGGTGCCGCCGTATTTAAAGAAAGCCTGGAAAAAGACGGCGACCAGGAAAAAGCAAATACTCTGGCGGCGCTCAATGCGTCAACAACTTATATGATTGACCGCTGGTTTGCACCGCTGCCGGAAAATATTGCTACCGGTGCCAGATTAACCGCAAAAGAAGTTGGCAAAGAAATAGCCAAGGCAGCCATAAAAGAGCCTATAACCGAAGGATTACAACAAACATTTGCGGAAAATCTGGTCAGAAAAATCGGAATTGACGCCGAGCAGGATTTGTTTGAGGGCGTTGTTGAATCGATGATAGGCGCGCTTGGCGGCGCGGCAGCCATGGGCGGAGCGTCGGCGGTATCAGCCTATTATGCCAACAGAAATTATGAAAGAGCCAAGCAAAGAGCTGTTGAGCTGGGCGCTAAAGAGGCGGAGGTTGAGAAATACCGCCGCGCTACCGAGATGAAACTAAAACAGCACCCTGAGGCTTTTAATACCGTATTTCAGAAGAATTTGCAGAACACGATAAACGATATTAATGCCTTTGCTAAAGAAAACGGAAATACGGAAGAAGTGCGCAGAGCATTGCAAACCAAACAAGAACTGGAAGATGTTTATACAAATGTTTATAACCAGCTCAAGGAAGTGGGCGTTGCCGATAATGTTGCAAGTGCGGACGCAAAGATATGGCAGGGCATAGCGCTTTGGGGAAGTCAGGAAATGGGCGTGTCGCCGGCGGAATATATGAAAAGGATGCCCAAAATAGAGCGCGCGACTTATGAGCAATTCAAAAACCGCAACCAAACATTAAGCGAAGTATTGGATGATGATATTCCTTATCAGCTGCCGCCTGAGGCTTACAACAAGCAAGGCAAGGCTGATGTTAATTCTCAAGCCTTTAAGCGGTGGTTTGGCGACAGCAAAGCGGTGGATGAAAACGGCAAGGTTTTAGAATTATATCATATTTCAAAGTCTGATTTTGATACTTTTGATATTTCAAAAGCTGGAAAAAATACGGATGGCAATTTGAAACTAAAAGGTTTTTGGTTTGGAGATGCTGAAAATTCAAATGTGGCAGAGAATCTTTATAGTAACGGCGGAAATATCCATATTGAAAAAATGCCTGTTTATATAAAAATGGAAAATCCATATATTGTGGATAATTTGAATGAGTTTTGGGAAAATAATTCTACTGAGAAATTGAAACAACAGGGATATGATGGTGTTATAAATAAAGGTGCCGATTTTGGCGGAACGGAATATATTGTCTTTGAACCCAATCAAATAAAATCCGTCTATAACCGCGGGACGTTTGACCCTAATAATGACAATATTTATTATCAGGGGCAGATTGCCGATAGGGTTAAAAAAATATTTCAGCCGGCATTTTCTGATGTTGAAAAGTTTGCAGAGACATTGAAAAAAGCCATCAGAGGTGAACTGAAGCCGCAGACGATGTTACAGGTTTCTTCATCGACACCGGAAGTTTATAAAAGTTTGGGCGTTGAAGATAAGGCTCTTAATTTACCGCAGAATGTTCTAAGAAAAATAAATATCGGAAAGCATAATGTTCCGCTTTCGGTAATTGAGAATTTGCCCGAGTTTATTGCAAACCCACTTGTTGTTCTCGATTCTAAAACAGAAGCAGGAAGTTTTATCTCAGTTTTGGATGCTACTGATGCAAACGGCGATACTGTTGTAGCGGTTATTAAGCCAACAGACAGGAATTATAATGTTATACCGAGTGTATATGGTAAAAAAGAGACAGAAAATTTAATCAAGAGCAGTAATGTTCGATATGTTAATGACATAGAAAAACCCGCGACAGCCTCTATAGACCTTTCCTCGCTCCAATTGCGAGGGGGTGATAGCGCCCGCGGGAACAGTAATAATATACTCCAAAAATCGGATATTGTCAATGCAAATTATCAAAATGACAAAGCCCCAAAAGGCGCATATATGAAAAACCTTGACTACAACGGTATTATTTATCTGTTTGAGAGGGCGGACGCTTCGACCTTTATGCACGAAACGGCGCATTTTTTCAAAGAGGAGTTAAAAAGATTTGATACCGCGCGCAGCCGAGAAATGCTTAAAAAGGTTGATGAATGGGAAAACAGACAGTTTGGCCAGAGGTATAATATTAAAGAAGAAAACGGTAGCTATGCCGTTACAGATAAGCTGGGAATGGTTGTTTATGATAACTTTGACAGCGCCGAAAGAGCCAGAGAATATGCCAAAAGCGAGATATTTGCCAGAGGATTTGAGCAATACTTGCGCGACGGACAAGCGCCGAATAACTACTTGAAACAAGCGTTTCGGAGCTTTTGGGGGTGGTTGCAATATCTTTATAAATCAGCCAAACAGCTCGATGTTTCATTAAACGAGGATATTAAAGCCGTTTACGCGGATATTATCGGCGGCAAGGATTTGGATTTTTATTTATCCGCACCGGTTGATGAGGTTTTGCAACAGCATTTTGAAGAACAAAAAGAGCGCAAGGATTATCTTGATGAGCAGATAGGTATAGCGCAGGCTCAGGCGAGCCCCGTCAAAAAAAGCTTTGCCGCCAATTTGGCGCAGGAAAAGACAGACGGTGCCAAAGGGCGTAACGAGTGGTGGTCAAAAGCGATTATCCCGATTTCTACCCGAGCCAAAAGGGTAAATCAGGGTTTAAAAAACAGATTACGCGCTTATGATTTTAATCTGGCTAACAAACTTAACAGTTATTATGCCGAGATAAAGCCGTTTTTGGATAAGTGGGCAAAAATGACCGAAACAGACGCGGTTGCTTTTGATTTGGCGCTAAAGAACAGTTATATGGAAAAGCAGCTTGAAATCGTTAAAAGATATGACGCCTATGATGAATTTGTAAGGGTTAAAAATTTACTTAATTCGTTGTTTGACCAAGCGGTTGATGTCGGCATTGAAATGGGATATACGGCTGATTATTTTCCGCGCCAGATTAAAGATGTCGACGGTTTTATGAGCTATATTTACGGCTCGCCGATGTCAAGCCAGTTAAGAAGAGCTTTAAGGGAAGCAGACCCTGATAACGTGATGAAACCGGAAGAAAGAGCCGAGTTTTTGAATAAATATTTGCGCGGATTTAACCGGCGAGATTTGAACAAGCCCTTGCCGGGGAACACAAAAGACCGAAAAATTGATATTGTTACGGCGGCATTAAACCAATATTATGCGCCGTCAATGGAAGCGTTGATAAGCTACATTGAGGGGATGAACACGGCTATTGAGAGCCGTCGGTTTTGGGGGTTTAAATATGACGATATAAACCGCAGTATCGGCGCGTTTACGGCGCAAATGATTGATGACGGATTGATTAGACCTGAACAAGACGCTGAGGTGCAGGAAATATTGAAAGCAAGGTTTAATGCGCGCGGCGTGCATAGCGGCTGGCTCAACTGGCATAAGAACATGGCCTATATTTATACGATGGGCGGCATTAACTCGGCTATTACACAGATTGATGATTTATCGATGTCTTTATATAAAGCCGGATTTTGGAATACGGTGCAATCTGTCTTTAGCAAAAATCGCCCAGGGCTGAGTCGTGAGGAGCTGGGGCTTGAAAAAATAGGGCAAGAATTTGCCGAGGCCTCTGCCAGTTCTAAATTGGTAAGCGCCGTATTTAAGGCAACAGGTCTTGATAAGATTGACGCTTTTGGCAAGAACACGTTGATTAACGCCACATTTAATAAATTTCAAAAAATGGTCAACACCGACGAAGCGGGTTTACGGGAAAGAATTGCGCCAGTCATGGAGATGGAAACAGACCAAACGATTGAAGATATTAAAAATGGCGTTATTTCCGAGAATGTTAAGTTGTTGATGTTCAATGAATTGGCCGATGTTCAGCCGATTGCGTTATCGGAAATGCCGGAATGGTATTTAACCAGCGGCAACGGCAGAGTGTTTTATATGCTTAAATCATTCGCCTTGAAAAGAATTGACATCTTTCGCAACGAATGTTTTGACAAAATACGCAACGGACAGGTTAAAGAGGGATTGCAAAACCTGTTTAGGCTGGCGATGTTGATGATGATTTGCGGCGCCTCTAAAGATATGCTAATTGATTTGTTATATGGGCGCGATGTTGAATTAAGCGAAACATTTATCAATAACCTGTTAGGGCTGACCGGAATTGTAAATAAATATTCTCTTTACAAATTAAGAGATGAGGGTTTTAGCGGAATTTTATCAGCACAAATACCGCCGATATTTCCGTTGTATTCTGATTTGGTGGGCGATGTTTATAAATCGCTTTTCACCAAAAAAGGTAAAGATGTTTCTGATTATGAGGTTTGGAAAGGCTTGCCGCTGATTGGCAGATTTTATTATTGGTGGTGGGGTGGCGGGCGCACCAAACTTGAGAAAAAAGAAAAGAAGAAATTGAAATAAGGAGCAAAAAATGACACTAGCAAACAACTACAACCCGACAAAACAGCTGGCAAACGGTGTTACAACCAGCTTTACCTTTAACTATGATATGATAAACGAGGATTATGCCGCGGTTTATCAGGAAGTTGACGGCGTGCAGACGCTTGTGGATCCTGACTTATACACGGTTGAGTTCAACAATAACGGCGGTAATGTCATTTTTAAAACCGCTCCGGCGGCAGGTGTTTATATCGTCATCGAGCGCAGTGTGCCGCTTGACCAAGAAACACCTTATAAAACATCGAGCGGATTTCCGGCAAACAGGGTTGAGGAAAATCTGGATAAACTGACGGCAATTACGCAGCAGCTGGCCGACGAAAGCGACCGCAGCCCGAAAATTCCGCTGGGCACGGCGGGAGTAGACCTTAATCTTCCGGCTCCGTCTGCGGGCAAAGCTCTTGTATGGAATGATGAAGCTAACGCTTTTGTTAACTCAACAGATGAGTTTAATGACATTGTAACCGACGCCACGGCTCAGGCAAATATCGCCACGCAAAAAGCAAGCGAGGCCGCTGGTTCGGCAACAGCGGCGGCTAATTCCGCCTCTGCAGCTTTAACCAGTGAGGGCAACGCCGCAAGCTCGGCAAGCGCAGCAGATACCAGCGCCGGTAATGCTTTGACCAGCGAGGGAAATGCAGCCTCAAGCGCGGCGGAGGCATTAGCCAGCCAGACGGCTGCGGCAGCGAGTGAAAATCTGGCTCAACAATGGGCGACTAAGACTGACGGGATGGTTAATAATGAAGACTATTCATCTAAGTATTACGCTCAAAATGCGCAAACATCGGCAACAGCGGCGGCAAGCTCGGCAAGTGCGGCTTTGAGTAGTCAGGCAGCTGCGGCGACATCCGCGACAGAGGCAGCAGACAGCGAAACAAACGCCGCCACAAGCGCCGGTAATGCGGCAATAAGCGAAAGCAATGCGGCAATAAGCGAAAGCAATGCGGTAAGTTCGGCCTCTGCGGCTTTAACCAGTCAGAATGCGGCGGCGGCAAGTGCCGAAGAAGCATCTCAATATGCAATTAGCGCTTCATTCGGCAATATCGGTGATATTAAATATACCACTCGTATAGATATCCCCAACGGTGGTGCTTGGTGTGACGGAGCGGAATATACCAAAACGGCTTTTCCTGATTTATATCAGATGTTGGTTGATGGCAAATTACAAAAGACCGATTACACAACCTTTGCCGAAAGTGTGTCTGATAACGGCTCTTGT
>CASEYY010000039.1 GCA_949292335.1 uncultured Pseudomonadota bacterium | reverse complement strand
CACGACATATTTTATAAGTGTATTCATTTCTATTACTCCTTTGTTTTTACACTATATTTATTATGTCGCGATAATTTGGGAATGTACGCAAAAAAATGCACCCGTTTGTAACTTTTTTACTAATATTTTACTGATTTTTCAGATGATTAACCTAATTTACAAAATAAATGAGGTTGGTTATTAACTTCTTCACCTTTAGGGGAACAGGTTGTTTTTAAAGTTTTTGTCATCAAAGACAAATTCTTTTGAGTCTTGATTTTCGTCTTCTAAAATGGCTTTTACTGCTGTTGTATAAAAAGCAATCAGATTGTTTGTCATTTCGTTTAGCTCAATATCCGTAACGTCGGGATAGAGAACTGATAACTCATCTTTGAGTTGGTTATATGTATCTGTCATAATAATTTTATGTCGTTATCCCAAAATGATGTAAAGCCAAATTTCTTTTTTTATAAATTTGAAATTTTATGACGTATGGTCCTTAATGTCATTATGTTACAACATTCTTTCAATAAATCTCCGTAACGTGCTGCGTTGGACGCCAAGGATTTTGGCAATTTGGGATTTTGAGATGCCTTTGGCGAGTAAATTCCGCACTTTTTTAGCATTTTTTGAGAGTTTCAGCTTTTTTGACTCTGCTGAGAATGGTCGTCCGAGCTTTTTTCCTGAGGCTTTGAGATTGGCAAGAGATGATTTTGTACGTTGGGATATTAGGTTTCTCTCTATCTCCGCAGCCAAACCAAAAGCAAATGCCAAAACCTTTGATTGTATGTCATTGCCGAGACGATAATTTTCTTTCAAAGTCCAGACCTGACAGTTTTTACTTAAACAAGTCTCTAAAATCCGCATGACTTCAAGCAACGAACGCCCGAGCCGGGATATTTCACAAGAAATAAGGATGTCATTTTCCTGCAAATTCTCTAATACTTCACCAAGTTTTCTGTTTTTTAGTGCTTTTCTTGAAGATATTTTTTCCTCAACCCAGTTATCAATATTTAAGTCATGCTTTTTAGCAAACTGTTCAATCTCAAAGTGTTGGTGTTCAAGGGTTTGCTTAGCCGAACTAACGCGTATGTAACCTATAATTGCCATTGTTTTCTCCTTAAAATTTCTTAAAAATACCGGTCAGTTTATTAGAACGATAAAATCAACCAATTTTTGCAAGTTTCGCACTTTTTCTTTTTGTAAAAAAATTAAGGAAAAATAATAGCTTGTTTTCTTTTAGTCCGGGATACATCTGTTTTTTAGACAACCGGCCACAATCGTTGGTTTGTGTATAGTAAATTATAATTTTATACCCATTATCTACGGAGAGACTAATGAAAAAATTATCGCTTATGGCTGCATTAACCTTATCAACCATGCTTTCAGCTTGTGGCGGCGGAGGTAGTGGACATGGATATATTCCACCTTCAACATTACCGGATAATCCAGACAAACCTGTTGTATCCTGCACAGGTGTAACTTGTATGACAAATGAAGGTCTGTCTAACAGTGCAAAGCGAAATGAACTTTACTCTAATGCTCTTAGTGCCTCTGGAATATCTTTATTCACATCAAATGAAGTAGATTCTACAGATATTAATAATGCATTTACTCAGATGAAAAAACAGTTAGTTGATAATTCCATTGATGAAAACGATGCCGAAAATTTGCGTCCGTATTTAATTTTAGCAGGGTTTGAAAACTTACCGGAAAACGAAGTGGATTTAAAAGATTGGATTTCTAACCGTAAACATATGATAAAACATCATGCCGAAAAAGCTCTCGAAATGTATGGTACAGAGAGAAATGTTTATCTTGATAATGCCAAATTACAGTTAGTAAGTGAAACCGCGAAACAAGATTCATATATTAATTTTACGATTGATCAAAATAGCCGCTCAGGAAGTGCTCCGACTATTACCGGTATAGAAATTTCCGAACATGATTTAGGAGCGGAATATCTCAATACAACATTAGCTTCTAAAAGTGGAAATAATTTCGAAGGTAATGACAAACTTCACATATATGAGTTTCCGTATGGCGGCGGTCGTTTGTATATAGAAATTTCCGGTTATGACGAAAATACAGAACCCGATTTAGCCTTAATCAAAGAAAAGCTACAATTAAAATTACAGGAAAGAATTGCCGAGGATTCGCTTGCTGGTGATGATACTTTATTGAATATGAAAGATAAGGTTTCTAAGGATATTGCACTCTTAGAAAATACAGATTCTCTTAATCATGAGATTATTGATAGAAAAATTGATACTGTTTATACTAGCTATGCTAAAGACTTGAAAAACGGTACAGGCAATCTTCTTTATTCTGATTTTGGTCTTGTAAAATGGGATGAAACCCGTACGAATACAGAAGATTCAAGCGATAAAGAAGAAATTCATGCCAATAAAGTTTTTGCCGGCGGATATGATGCTATGAAAGTTGATCCGAAAAAGTTTGCAAGTATGAACTTTAAGGGAGATGCTGTCGGCGGTGTGAATTATAAAAAAATCGTTGATGGTGATAATGGAATTGTTGCCAGCGACACTTTGTTATTGGAAGGTGGTAAAGCTGAACTTGCTTTTGCCAATGGAGAAGAAAAGCTAAATGTAACATTTAATAATTGGTATAATGTTGATGTAACAAAAAACCTAAATACCAACACGGGTAGTATTAGTTTCTCCGGCGGTGAAAAAATTACTGACAAACAATTTAAATTTACAGGCTTGGCAAGCAATAATGTTGACGGTGTAAAAGGCAATGGTCAGCAAAATTTTGACGGTTTCAATGAATATAAAAACACAGATTTTATAAAAGAAGCTTGGGATAAAGACAGTGGTTACGAAGGGTACACCGGAGCAATGGATATTGGGTATTATGGCAAGGACGGAACACCAAGCGAAGCAACCGGTTATGTGATGTATCACGAAGAAAGCCTGACTAATGGTGAAAAGATTGAAATAGAAGACAAGAAAAATCCGGGACAGATGACTGAAAAAGATTTGATTAATGTTTTGGAAATGCAAATCGGCATTGGAATGCAGAAAAATAAGTAATTTTAACAAATTTTACAAAATTGGAGACTAAATATGAAAAAATTATCACTTATCGCAGCACTAACCTTATCGACTATGCTTTCAGCTTGCGGAGGTGGCGGTGGTGGACACGGCTATATTCCACCAACAACTTTACCTGATAATCCCAACAACCCTGGAGAAACAACAAACGCTTGTGCCACCAATCCTGAAACCTGTATGACAACACAAAAATTTTCTAATGCAGAAAAACGTATTGAATTATATCAAAACGCAGAAAATCAGGCATCAACATTTTCCGGCAGACGTATGTTAAAAACCGCCAAAAATTCTGACGCAGATTCAGTATCAACAGCCTACAATAATATGCGTACATTTTTTGTTGATGGCAACTTAAGTTCAGCTACAGATGAGACTTTGTTAAAATCTTTACTTTTGGCTGGCTTTAATAAAGATGACTTGCCAACAGCCAATTTAAAAGACTGGGTTGAAATAAACGCCAACCAAATCAAAAATAAAGCCCAAACGGTTTGGGATATGTATGGCACAGAAAGAGAAGTTTCCATTGATAACGCCAAACTAAATGTTGTAAATATTGATGCCAAACAAGATAGTTATGTTCGTTTTACCGTCGATAGTAATGGTAAAATTCAAAATTTGCATTTTGATGTTGACATGGATCATGCAGATAGCCGGAATATGACTCTTAATCGTACGGGAGATGGTGTATTTACGCGCACCGGACAAATGCTCATTTATGGCGTAAAACTAGAAAATGGTAATGAAGTTAGGTTGGAGTTGTTTGAAACACCGACAGATATTGAAAAGCTCCAAAATATGCTTATTGCCAAAATGATTGAAAAGAAAAATGAAGGCTCGGATTTATGGCCTTCCATGTCTGAAGAAGAACAAGAAAAACTTATTCAAACATCCTCGGAATGGATAAAAAAACTTACCTTAGATGATTTCAAAGGAACTACGGAAGATGAAGCCGGACCCAAACAGGCCTATTCCGAAGGTGGCGAAGCAAAAACAACCGTAACATATAAAAGTTATGCCAAAAACCTTAATGATAAAAAGGGCTTGCAATATGCTGATTTTGGTTATGTTGGCATAAAAGGTATGGAAGGTAATACGGAGGTTAATGAAACCTTTATCGTTGCCGGAGGTATGGATGCTAAAAGAATTAGTAAAGACGATTTAGTAACGTTACAACAACCGATGACTTTTGAAGGAACAGCCGTTGCAGCCTTGAATTATCAGGATTATAGCGGAGATAAACGAGTTGAACATCCTAAAAATTATGAAGGTACAGCTAATCTCATTTTTGATGGTGGCAAAGAAACCTTAACAACAGATTTCAGTAAAGATGGCTGGTACAATGTTGTGGTTACATCTAATGCTCAAAATGATAACTATAATATTAAATTTGAAGGAACTCCGGCAGATTCTATGTATAAATTTAATAATACCAACGTTAATGATTTTGTAGGTATTAGAGGTAGTAATAGTAATTATGGGGCTGTAGATATTGGGTACTATGGAGACACCAAAGACAATCCGACAGAGGCGACCGGCTATGTTGCTTATGGTGAACAAATTGATATGAATAAAAATCTCCATACCCAGATTGGTTTTGGTGCTGTTAAAAAGTAACTAAATGCCAAACTGGACGTATATCATACTGGCGGTGTTTTTTCTGGCAGGTATAAATTCTGCTCTTGCCAAGGAAGAAACATCGCCGGTTTCCGTATCTCGGGAAAATAATCATAAAACCGTTATTTCCATAAAACACGAAGATGTTTTAAACTTTGCCAAAGATTTAATTGGGCAAGGTAAACTTGACGATGCACGCAAAGCTCTGCTGGTAAAACCTTACAACGTGCGGGAACTGGAGATTGAACGTCTGTATCTTCTGGCGCAAATTGCCACTAAAGAGCATAAATATGACGAAGCAATAGAAATTTACCGCTTTATTTTGGATTATGAACCTAATATTGCCAATATCCGCTTTCGTTTGGCGGAATTGTATTTGATTAAAGAAGACTGGTGGCGCGCTGATTATCATTATCGCCTGGCTTTAGCTAACAAAGACCTGCCGTTGCCTGTCCAATACCGGATTAAACAAGCCATTTACTATATCCGGCAAAATAAAAACTGGAATGTCTGGTTTAATTTCGGAGTCGCTCCAGATAATAATATAAACAACACAACTGCCGGCGAGCAATGCGTGATGACAATGTTCGGAGTCATGTGTAATACCTTGGACGAACCGGAAAAAGATGTCGGTTTTAATATTACCGTTGGCGGAAACTATGAATTTAAGCTCTCCGAAAACTGGCGCTTACGCAATGAAGCCTTTGTTTATAATGCCAAATACAGTGATAAAAAATACGACGATACTTATTTGTATTATGTTCTGGGACTGAAATACGTTTATGAAAAAGGCGATATTTTCTTCGGTCCGACCGTTTCAAGACGTTATTTAGGTCACAAAGCTTATAACTACTCAACCGGATTTATGATTGAAACCGGCTATGACATTACCCGACAACTTAATGCCAAACTAAGCTTAGCTTATACGCCGACCTATTATGACGATTACCCGGATATTCTTAACGGCGATACAAAAAGCGCCAGATTACGTTTGTTTTATGCTTTGGATTCCTCAAAATATCTGATTTTCAGAACCGGTTATGAATATGAAAAAACAAAAGACAGAACCTATACCAACGACCGAATAAATTTTGCTTTGGGTTTTGGTGCGGAACTGCCTTATGGTTTTCATGTCTATGCCGAACCGTCGGTATTATTTACAAACTACAAAGGCGACCGTTGGACGGTTAAGGATTATAAGTTTGAGGAAATTAAGGAAAGAGATGTTATGCAGCGTTATTCTATCTCTATATCCAATCGCAACCTGTCTTTCTGGGGTATGGTGCCGACACTAACCTATTCTTATACGGATAAAAGCTCCAATATCTGGCAAAGAGAATATGAAAAATCTTTAATTGAATTCTCTATCCAAAAGAGTTTTTAAGCAAGATCATTAAAAATATCGCTATCTAACAACTTATTGTCTCAACCGTCATTAAGTTAAGCGCTTGTTTTTATTTTAAATTCCCCAATCGTAACAAAATGTCATCAAAAAGTAGAAAATAAGGGGCTCGCGGATGTGATTTTTCCCGACATAATAAACCTGTAAATAACGCAAATACAGGAGATTACAATGTATTTTATCGAATTGAGATACACTAACGGAAAGACGGTTAGATTGCCGGAGCCTTATTTTTTATGGCAACAGGCTAACAAGGCTCTTTTAGAAAAATATAGCACCAATCCGTATTACACTGCAAGCATTGTATCAGAATAACGAAAGGAAAATTTATCATGTTAAAGAATTTTGAAAATTGGTTGTTGGAACAGAATTATAAACCTTCTACCGCTTTTGACTATATGGGAAGAATTGAAAGACTTTGCAGAAACGAACAGTTCACACTTGCTTATCTCGTTGAAAATCTTTCTTCTATCCTTCCGCAATATGAAACTGCCGGTGAAAAATCAAGTTATGGAAAAAGAAGTCATACATCTGTTAGACAAGCCTTAAGACGTTTCAAAATGTTTCTTGCTTCTGAAAAACTGGCTTAGAGGTATGTCATGACAGATATTAAAACCTTAAATGACAATCTTAGAAAAACACTTATCGGCGGCAGAGTTATCTTAACCCAAGGTATCAATGTCAAAATGCCAAGAGATATTGCAAGGATTTTAGCAAAAGTCAGGAATTTTAACAATTTTACCAAAGCTAACGATCCATACGGAGAACATGACTTTGGCAGTTTTGATTATAACGGTGAAAAGATATATTGGAAAATCGATTATTATGACAAGAGTTATCAATACCTATCAGAGAATCCTGCGAATCCAGAAGTAACAAACAGAGTCTTAACCGTTATGCTTGCAGATGAGTATTAAAGGATAAAACTTCAAAAATCAGCCCGGTTTGATTGATTTCAGGTCGGGCTTATCTTTTACTTCTTTTTTTAAATCCGCTTGTTTACGGGTTGTTTATGACGCAAAGGGAGATGTTTTAGGTCTAAAAATGCAAACCATGCTATCAAACATTCCGCATTTGTTACAAACAGGCTCACCAAAAGAATTAATTCCTTCAAATTTTACTCTGCCTTTCAAAAATCGTATTTCGCAGTTGGGATAAATAATCTCGTGAAAAATCTTAGTAGATGTCGAAACCGGTAATAACATCACAACAGTCTTATGTTTCTGATATTCCTGATAGGCTTTTTTGATAAAATCTTCTTTTAATTTTCTGGAATATGGAGGATTAACAAAATTACTTCTTCCCCATTCAATCTCTAATCCATTCCATAAAGTTATGTCGTGCTTAAACGGACACGGGTCAAAGTCAAAATGAAACTCTTTATCCAAGCTGTCATATAAATCTTGAGGGGTTTTCCAATCGTCATTTATTTTCAGGTTACGTTTTTTCATAAATTCTAGAACGCAACAATAGAAGAGAAACTAAACATAATAATACCTATTTACAATGTGTTATAACCATCAAAAGAATCTGATATTTATTGATTTGTCGCGATTCTTGGGATTTGTAAATGTTTAAATTTCCATTTCTAATGTAGAAAAAAACAACCTTTAACCTAGTTGTGTCATAGGTTGTAAAAATAATTTGTCATTAACGTCAAAAACTTTTTTATAACCTCTTCCCATGAGGGAGCAGAAGTTAATTGTTATTATAAGGCAGATAAAATAAATCATGAGATAAAACCATTCTGTCACTGTCAAACTTGCCATTCCAATAAATTTTCATCTCTTTAGAGCAATACTCTTCTACGGTATCTAAGTATTTTTCTATCAAATCAAGCTTCAGACAATAAAAAGATAATCCTAACTTGATAGTCGTTGCCAGAATAGCGTTTTGTAACTCCTGATTTGTAAAATTATTCTGATTTAATAAAATATGATAATGCCAATCAGTATCTGCTCCATTCTCAGCAAAGACAATAAAAGGCAAATGATGTCTGTTCCAATGCTTGCCGAGTAAACTTCTCTCAAAAATCTTCATAATCATTCGCAAATGGCTTTTAGACTTGAATTCATCAGCATTAGACCAGTTTTCTGGCAAGCGAATTGTCAAAAGATGTGTAGGCTTATAGATACCAGTCAGCCAGTTATTCAATTCTTCTTTAACAACATCAGATTTCAAATATCTTGTTTTTTGATCGCAGGACTCAGTTAGCGGATTCGGTATAGGTTTGCTTAGATTTTTGTAAATCGGCTTATTATGGGTTGTTTTAGGCTTGTTTATGGAAGTGTTTTGACTAGAATTGACAGCTTTTAAGCATTTGCAGATTGAGTGATCCTTTTTAGATTTTTCCAACGCATCACTTTTTCTAAAATCATAAGGATAAGAAATACATATAGAAGTAACAAACTTATTATATAAAGGAGAAGATAAACAAGAAGTATTTAATAATACATATCTGTAACCAACATAAATATATAAAGGAATAATATCTTCTGTCTTTGTTGCTTGACTTGATGACTTCTTGACATGTTGTCTTAGTGTCATCTTCTGCCTTAGCAACATCTTCCTTATCCCTTCTGTTGTCATGGATGATACATTGTGACATTTGTCATCGTGTATCTGTTTTGACATCTTCTTTCTTAAGGATTTCATCTTTCGTATTACCTTCCTTTTATAGTATTTCGTCTGTATCTTCTTATGTATTCTTTTATCTTTTGTTATTCTTAAGTCTTTATTTTACTTATGTTTTATTGTTTTTATTCATTAAATTTTAAGTATAACAATGACAAAGGACACGTTTTAAGTTTCCTTGTATCCCGTGCTGCTAAAACCAGCTTAAACGACGGCATTTAACGCTTTCCGCACTCGTCGTTTCCGGTTTGTGATACAAATATATAGAATTGTATTTTTTGAGTTGGTTTGATGAAAAAAATTTCCAAAACTAATTTTTTTGCGTACTTTTGAGATTTTGCGATGTATATATATAAAGAAAAAGCCAACCTCTTCACCTAAAGGAGGAGAGGTTAAAAAAAAGGAGAGACTTTAACATCTCTCCTGTTCGTAAAAATAATAATTAATTACCGCAAGGCATAGTTTCCAAAAGAGCCTTAACATGCAAAGGAGCAAAACACTCGCCTAAAACATGACGAATTAGTTGCTCATCATTTCTGGCCCATAATGGAATAAACCAGTTTTCAGATAATCCTGTTAACAACATAATTTCCAAAACGGTTAAACAACGCTTATCCCGATAATGACAGGCTCTAAATCCGGTAATGCTATCACTATCTTGAACAATCGTGTTGGCCGGTTTATCTGGATCAATACAACAAGCGACGTATTGAGGTTTAAGCTTTTTACATGGAATGCCTTTTGTTGATACAAAAGGAATCCTATCGCTTGATTTTGTATAATTATGAATATATGGAATCTGGCATGCTGGCAAGTAAGGACCATTGTGGAATGGTATACAGCTATGTTCTCCAGCCTTAACACTTGGCAAGTGATCAATCGCTTGGCGGACGGTTACATAATCCTTTTCATCGCACTCAATAGGATGCTGCCATACACCAATACGCGAAATTAGAAAAATAGTTCTGCGTCGGTGTTGTGGTGTTTTGAATCCTGCGGCATCTTGGATTTTGACTTCAATATGGTATCCCAAAGGCTCCAATTCATCACGAATACGCTGTTCTACTGTTCTCGGGTCGTCATCCAAAACAGCATCTTTAAATTCAAGAGCGTTTTCAATCCAAGCATTTTCTGCCATTGTTAGTTTGATGAATTTAATAATATACAAAAATAAAAACGCTTCTGTAGAATGTAGATGCTGCTTTCCCGCTTTGGAATACGGTTGGCAATTTGGTGAGAAGGTCGCCAAGCGGCAACCTTCTTCCTTAAATCTCCGAACCAGATAAGAAAAAATTTTGGGGTTAGTAAAACTTTTTTGAACAACTTCTGCATTCGGGAACTTCTCTTGGCTCCATTTAGCACGTGTTGGATTTAACTCATTTCCCAAAACACATTCAAAACCAAGCTGCTCAGCAAACTCAAAACCAACTGAGGCACTCATAAAACCGGAAAAATATTTAATATTATTCTGCATTTTGAATCTCCTCAGAAGAAACTTGAGTAATGAGGTTACAAAAAGAAGCATCAGGATACATGCGTTTTATTAAGCTTTCATAATAAGCATAACTGTTATTTTCTCCAATTTCGTTTTCATAAACAACTGAACTAGCTTTGAATGCGAAAGGTCTTTTAACATCACCTTTTTTACTAACCAAAACCATTTTGTGCATATCCTGAAAATATTCACCGCCTTTTTTTGCTTTGTTGCGAACAAATACAGAACAGTCTACATTTTCAAAACCATTTTTATTCATCAAGTCAATGGCTGTAGCAAGTTGGGATTTATCAGCCCACATATAAAGCAAGGCGTTATCATTTGCCGCTTGAGACAAGTCAAAACTTTCATCAAACTGGTTGAGGTCTGCATAAATAATATCATATTTACCTTCTGGCACTTCGATTTTATTTGTTATATTCTCATCGCTAATGTCATTGCCGTGAGCCATTTCTTTGGCTTTTGCTAAAGCATCTTCTTTAGCTTTAACAAATTTTAACGCATGCGTAAGTGTAGGAATCTCATCATTATCGTTTGCGAACTTCTTTTCTTTATCAACAGCTTCAACAGTCAGTTTTTGCAATCTTTCTGCCTGTTTTTTTGTTAATCCGAAGTCTTCCGTTAAAATTTGCGGTTTCGTACGATATGGATTAGGGGACAAATCGCTACGCATCCCTTTATGGGTTTCTATGCTATTGATGGCGACACTTAATTTTAATGCAGCATCAAGCACAATAAAACCTTGTCTTTTTGCTTTTTGATGAAGAGTATGGTATTCCCGTGCTGTCACATTTGACTTGTTTAAGATTTTGGTTGCTGCGGTTAAGGCGGCTTCTCCTATTTTAACAAACTTGTTCAACTCATTAGGAGACTCCGGAATGACAAGAGAATGATATTCCGGAGGAATATTATCCAAATTAGCAGAAAAATCTTTTTCTTGGCATTTATTAGCGGCTAAAGCAACCTGATAATTCAATTTAGCACATTCTGCTTCAGCTTGTTTTTCATCAAAATCAGAAGCGGATATACCGGTTTCACCATCTTCATTTTGTAATGGCGGCGGAGTAAAATCTCCGTCACCATTGTCATTAACATTGGAACCGGAAAGGTTTTCAACTTCCTGCTCGTTCATTATTGATGAGGTTTTAATAACTTCAGCTTCATCATAAAATTTAGCCATTGTGGCTTCTTCTTTAATTGTATTCATTTCTATGACTCCTTTGTTGAATACAAATTTAAATAATCCAAGTGTAAAAACTTGGGGTTAAAGAAGCCGAGACTGAAAAAATCGTTTACAAATAAAAATATTTGCGATATAAACTACTTGTCTGTAGTAGTTAACCGGATTTCAATCTCGGCTTAACTTTCAAAACTGACTGAATATGTTGGCGCATATTTAGTCTTTTTTGTTTTAAAAGCTTTGAGGCATTAGCCTGATGTTTTGCTTATTTTTTTAATCACCTTCCTTTCATCAAATTTTCGAATCGCAATCAACCTGTGGCGGTATGATATAAGTGCCTGTAATTTAATCATATTTACGATGTCTTTATAACAAGAGATTCTATTTTTCACTCTTTTTTGTTCTATTTTACCTCCTTTCGAGTGTTCTGATACTACACTAAAACCGATTAGTAAAGTCAATTTTAAATTATTTTAAATTTTTTTAATATTCCAAATTGTTTGCTACTTATTTATCTATTTACTTTTAAAAAATGTATTATATAATAAGTTAAAATAAAGCGTTTTAGGAGTTGTAGAATGGAAAATAGTGAACGGATTAAAAAAGTACAGAAGCTTTTTGATACAGAAGACTTGTCTGATATAAAAGAAAGAGATAGAGTAAAAATCGGAAGAGGTAAGCAGGATATTTTCGGTCAGCAACTTATAGAGCTGTTTATATTGGCAAAGGATACTGGCATTGAAAAATTGACTGTCAATCAGGTTACTGTTGCTTATTATCGTCGGTATGTTGAAAAAAATGGTTGCAAAGTAAAAACCAATATTCAAATTATGAATAAGTTGTTTGCTATGGCGACCAGCGGTAAATATCCGCTTGAAAAGGTTGAGGGAGAACAAGGAACCTATCGCTTAAAATAAGTTAACTTTTGAACCCTAAGGGGAAGAGGTTAAAACTTCTTTGTTTAGGCTTTAAATGTTACAAGTTATGGGACGTTTCGTCTGAAAATGCCTATCTAGCTTACTGAAAAAGGCTTGGAGAATTTTTTATCTCACGCGTTATAAGGGGCTAGTTGAAAAAATAGCCTTTTTTTGAAGAGATACTGTTTAAGCAGAAAAAATTTCAAGAAAAAGGAAAGCCAAGATGAAACGGTCGTCCTAGCTATATCCTGCTTATTTGAGTAAAAATAAATTGTCGTCAACGTCAAATTATTTCATTTTAAGCAAGTTTCAAATCGAATTTTGATAAAAAATAATCCCAAAACGCTGAAAAGATTCAAACCGCATTAAATGCTTGTAAAATAAAGGATTTTGCTTGGGATGGTCCGTGTAACAAGCGGGAAATGACCTCTTTGGCGACATCTTACACGGACTCGGTTAAGCTATTGATTTATAAAGAAAAAAGACGCTTTTCGGCGTCTTCATCTTGAGTGGCAGGGGCAGTAAGATTCGAACTCACGACCCTCGGTTTTGGAGACCGATGCTCTACCAACTGAGCTATACCCCTATCAATTTTGCCTTTTCACTAATAACCAACATTTGCCAATAAATCAAGTCTTTTTTTCAAACTATTCCGCAATTTGTTCCACCACACAATTTTTGGCATCCAACCGATACTTCACCCCGCAGGTTAAAATATATCTCTCCTTAAAATGCCCATAATTAAAATTCTTGATAATCGGAATATTAACCTGTCTGGCAAAATCATCTATTATCTCATCAACCGACCCGAAAATCACATGGTCATTGCATTCGCTAAACCGCCCGAAAACAATTCCTCTAAGCTTGCCAAAAGTCGGATTATATTTAAGTTGGGTCAACATCAACGATAATTTATAAGATACTTCGCACTCATCTTCCAACAACAAGATTTTATCGCTCAAATTGGGATAATATTTCGCCCCCGATAAATCCGATATCGTCGACATATTTCCCCCGATAAGCACTCCTTCACACTCTCCGGAATTAACGGTCTCACCGGATGTTGCCATAAATTTTTTATTTTGCAAAATATTCTTGAATTGCTCATCCATAAATTTATTAACCGTACCGTCACGCACTTCATATTCCGGCAAAAACCCGCTGATGTACGGATTTTGTGTCATACCAAACACCGCCATTTGCAAAGATGTAGTGTCCGAAAACCCGATAATCGGTTTATTATGTTTTTTTATCTCGGCAAAATCCAAATATTCCAAAACTCTTAAAGCCGCCGCACCGCCATGAATTGCCATCAAAGCATCTATACTTTCGTCTTTATAGACGGTCATTATATCTTTAGCCTTGTCTTTGGCTGCAAATGTTTCAAACTTATTTCCCGAATAAGCCGTGGACATCACCACAACCTCAAGCCCGCAGTTTTGCAGATATTCCAGCCATAGAGCTTCGTTAAAACTTCTTTTTCCCAACATAACCGAGGGCGAAATTATAGCCACTTTTTTAATTTCTCGCATTATCTTCCTCCCTCTAACGCACGGACTGATCAATCGGATTAAATCTTAGTTTCAACACCCGCCACTCATCATATTTTTCGGCATATTTCTCCGACAAGATTTTATACGGTGCACAAATATATACCGCTCGCTTCGCACTTTCGGCCACCGAGCGAAAATGGCTGTCGGTATTATAACGCGTGGTGTTCATAATCTCGACTGACCTCACCGTCCCATCTTGATTAAGTTGAGCCTTAATCTCCACAATCATATCTTCAATTCCCATTGCTCCGGGATCAAGGTTCCAACACGCCCTGAGTTGTCCGGCCAAGGCATCCATTTCCGATATTGAAAGTTCACTAAAATACGAACCGCCTATTCCGCCCTCAACTCCCATGTTGGCGACCTGTGTACCCTCCTTAATCGTTGCGGTTTGTGATTTTTCGCCCTCTTTTTCCAAGGCATCGACGCTGGCGAGCAAACTTTTTAACGGATTTGCAAGCTTGGGTTCTTCTTTTTTCGGAGTTTCTTTCACCGGTTCTTTCTTAGGTTTCGGAGCCTCTTTGGGCTTTGGTTTGGGCTTCGGAGTAGGCTTTTTAGGCTGCGGTTTTACCTTAGGTTTCTTAGGTTGCGGTGCAGCCAAAAAGTCTTTTTTCGGAGGCTCGGGTTTAGCAGCCGGTTCCGGCACGGGTTCTTCTTTTTCTTTAGTTTTAGGCTCTTCCGGTTGCGGCTCCGGCTTAGGCTCTTCTTTGGTATACTGTTTTTCGATTTTGCGCTTTATCTGGCTTGCCGCCTTATCCTCATCACCAAATTTTGCTTTTGGCGGCAAGTTAGTCATTTCGGAGATTTTAACATCTTTCAAATCAACAATAATCGGCACTTGTCCGGCGGGAGTTCTACCCCACCAAAACATCGGCACTTCTATCACCCAAAGCAGAAATACCGCCAAATGCAAAGCTATTGATTTTTTCAATCCCGAAGACATCGATTACTTCTTTTTTCCTTTATTTAGCGGACGCGGAGCAGTCTTAAGCCCCACTTTATCAAAACCGGCCTCTTTTAACAACGCCATCAAACCGATAACTCGACCGTATTCGGCACCTGTATCGCCCGATATGGTAACCGTAACCTCGTTATTTTGCTTTCTGATAGCATTAAGCTTTTCAATTATCTTATTTGCCGGAATTTCGGTTTCACCGATATAATAGTAACCTTCTTTATCAACGCTGACATTAATCGAAGTATCCTCCCCTTCCAACACTTTTCCGCCGGCTTTCGGTAAATCGAGCGATATTCCGGAAGTCATCAACGGAGCCGCCACCATAAACACCACCAACAACACCATCATCACATCCATGAGATTGGTAATATTGATCTCGGAATTAAGGTGATAGCGATTGGAGCGACGCGAATAATTAGGTTGCAACATTTTTATTCTCCGGCCATTTCCGCTCTGATAGCGGTATCGTCAATTTCACGCGACAATATGGTAGAAAATTCCGACATAAAAGCTTCCAATTTTTTGGCATAGCGATCCAAATCGGAAGAAATTTTGTTATAAGCAACCACTGCCGGAATAGCAGCTATCAAACCGAATGCGGTAGTAAACAAAGCCTCTGCAATACCCGGAGCCATAGCAGAAAGTGAGTTACTTTGGGTTAGAGCAATCGCATTAAAGCTGTTAATGATACCCCAAACCGTACCAAACAAACCAACTAACGGAGCAACCGAACCGGTCGAGGCCAAAAATCCAAGTCTTGTTTCCAAAGAATCCAAATCTTTATCCATTGATACCATCATTGCCTTTTCGATTCTTTGTTGGAGTGAAACCCCACGCAAACCTCTATCTGTTTTAGACTTCAAGATGTTGGTTCTTTTCCACTCACGCATAGCAGCAGAAAACATATTTGCCATTGGTTCCCCCGGATTTGCCCCCAAGGAATCATACAATCTGTCCAAAGAACCACCTGACCAAAATTTTTCTTCAAATTTGGCTGTTTTTTGTTTGAGCTGACGCAAAACACCGATTTTTTCAAAAATGATAGCCCAAGACCAGACCGAAGCCATAATCAAACCGATAAGCACGGCTTTGGTAACGGTATCTGTCGACCACAATAAATCCCACATTGAACTATTATTGGCAACTTCTTGCAAAGCTTGTGTTTCCATAGCAAAACCCCTATGTTTACATAAAATTTTTACACATTTCAGCCTAAGATAACAAAAAATATTAAAGATTCAATTAATTAAATTTTTTTTACGCAAAAAAACAAACCAGAGGCGAGTGGTGCAAGATTCTCGGGTCAAGCCCGAGAATGACGGTAAAGAAAAACAAGCCCGAGAATGACAAAGTAGAAAACAACAAAATGGAAGAACAGAAAAACCTCTTGCCAAAAGTTGTAATCTGCTCTAACTTATCTCTTGCCAAAGCGAGAGGCTTTGGTGGTGTCTAACAAACATCACATACAGAAAATTCCTCCCTATTGGAGGAGTAGGTGAAATAAGCATGCTTTTGGCGTGGCGAATAAACCTGACTGTCTGTATGCAGTTTGTTAGCTCCTCCGCCTTAGTTTTTTAAGGCGGTTTTGTTTTAATTTATAAACAAAATTTATGGGGAGTTAAAACTGATGAAATTATCAACATTAAAAAAGAATATTGGTGCCGATTTAGCCGGTAAGCTGCGGCAATTACGACAAGATAAAGGTTTGAGTTTGCAAGAAGCAGCATTGCTTGTAAAT
>CASEYY010000038.1 GCA_949292335.1 uncultured Pseudomonadota bacterium | reverse complement strand
AGCTTAAGGCCCAAATTGCCAAAGTCAGCATAAATATATATCAGTTTTTGAAAGGGTGGAAATGATGGACTGGGGAGTTATTACCGGACTTGCGGCCATTGGCGGTGTCATTACCAATTTTATCCGTTTTGGCCGCTGGCAAGGAAAAATAGAGACCAAAGTTTCTACTTTGGAAAAGATATATGACGGACACGATATCCGCATGGAAAACCTAACCAATCTCTTAAACAAGCAAAATGATTTGCTAACGGAAGTCAAGGTTAAGTTGGATATGCTTTTTGCCAAAAAAGGAAATAAGATGTGAAAAAAAAATATGTAAAATATCTGATACTGGCGGTGGTTGTAATTTATACCATTGTTTGTTTTATATGGCCTGAACATGCCGAGACGGTAGGTAAGGGATGGTCGACATTAATAAATGGACTATTATTGCTAATAGGAGTTTAATAATATGATAGATATGTATAAAGTATCGCAAAGAATATTATTGCATGAGGGGCTGCGTTTGCGGCCCTATTTTTGTACTAAAGGCAAACAGACCATAGGGGTTGGTCGATGTTTGGATACCAATCCGTTAAGCAAAGCGGAAGAAAGGGTCGTCGGCGATTGGCATCATGGCATTACCAAATGTGCGGCCATGTATTTGTTGAGGAACGATATTAAACGAATATACCGCGAACTCAGTAAAGAGCTGGATTTTTTTAAAGATTTGGACGGCGAAAGACAATATGCTTTGATAGATATGGCGTTTAACTTAGGTGTTAACGGGTTGTTGAAATTTAAGAAAATGCTGCAGCATATGGCCGCAGGTAATTATATAAGGGCGTCGGAAGAATGTTTAAATTCGCAGTATGCCGCAGAAGTAGGCACTCGAGCCGTAAGAGTTGCCAATACCATAAAGGATGGAGAATTCAGATTATAAAAAGGTAAGAAAAGTAATGAAAATGTTGAGAAAAGCTTTAATTTTGGCAATGCTTTTACTGTTTAGCTACTTTTTAGGGCGTTCGCATTGTCAGGTTGATACTGTTATAAAGGAAGTAGAGGTGGTTAAATATGTCAAATTTAAGCAAGAAGAAATATTATCGCGTCCTAATGCTTCTAAGCTTAAGCTTCTTGAGCTCATGCGTTCGGGCGAGTTATGAAGTTTGTCCGGTATATCCGGTTGCGGGACAGGAGGTGGCAACCGAACTATCGGAATTTGGGGGTGAGGCATTTTGGGAATGGATGGCTCGAATAAACAAACTCCGACAACAACTTGAGCTGTGCAGTAATAAATAAGCCCCGAGAAGTCGGGGCTTAAGATTATTTTTGAGCCAGCTTGGTATTTTCGCGTTTTTTAGCAAAATCCTTGGTATAATTGCTATCTATTTGAGCGACGATTTTTTTGAATTTGGCCAATTTATTTCCGGTCAAATTTTCCCCCGTTGCGGCTTTAATCGTTCTTGGGTTGACGCGGCGACCGTTTTTAATGACCTCATAGTGGAGGTGTGGTCCGGTGGAGCGACCGGTAGAACCGACATAACCGATGATTTGACCTTGTTTAACTCTGGTTCCCGGTCTGATTCCTTTGGCAAAACCGTTCATATGCCCATAAGCGGTGGAATACTCGGAATTATGCCTGATTTTGACATAGTTCCCGTAAGAGCCGTTATATTTAGCCACTTGTACGACACCGTCACCGCCGGCATAGATGGCGGTTCCTTTAGGAGCAGCGTAATCCACCCCCCAGTGAATTTTATATTTTTTTAAGATAGGGTGGAATCTTTTACCGAAAGGTGAGGATATGCGAGCATTTTTGAAAGCCATGGGTTTACGATCGAGAGTTTTTTTCAAGGCTCGACCTTTTTCATCGAAATAATCGGCAGATGCGTTATCGTTTTCGAATCTGTAAAGAGCTAACTTTTGATTACCGAGAAGGAGACCGGCATATAAAATGTCGCCGCTTTTGACCAAAGAGCCATCGGGCAAGACCTTACTTTCATACACGATTTCGAAGTGATCGCCGTTTTTAATATCGCGGCGAAAATCAACCGAATAAGAGAAGAGATTGATAAAGTTACTGATGATACGCATTGGAATACCGTGTTTTTGCATGGCGACGGAGAGGTTACCGTCAATTTCTCCGGTAATAGAGTTAACTTCATCAATAAATTCGTCTTTTTCAACAAAGGTTTGATAAGCTCCGTCTTTGAGTGCGGTAATGATTCTTTCGCCGACCTGAGGTTCGATGATAACATAATTAAGGTTAATCATTTTGTTAGTCTGGGCATCGAATGCGAGATTAACTTTAATTTTTTGTCCGGCTTTTAGGTCTCTGGGATCAAATTCTTCTTTTAAGGAGTAGTAGATATCGTTAGCGGCATCTCGGTTAACCCCGATATTATTAAGTGCAGAGATGAGTGTATCGCCGGAATTTAAGACAATTTCTTTTTCGACATTACGATATTTCACCAGATTATCGACCATATTAAACATTTGTCTGATACTTTCGACCGATTCCGAAGAAAAATCTTCCGAAGCGGTAAGGTTAGAGCTGACGGTATTTTCAATCATCAAATAAGAGAAGTAATCTTTTGTATCGACGGAAGCTTCCACTTTATTGTTATGAGCCAAAGAAAGCACGAAAGCGGCCGACACGGCGGCGAAATAGCAGAAGTTAATAATTCTGTGTTTATATTTTGATTTGAGAAGAGCTTTCAAAACAGGTATCTCCCTACAATTAAAACTCGCACCAGTATATATACGAGGAAAGTCTAAATAAAGCAAAAAAAAGTTAATGTGTATAAAAAAGGATAATATAAAAAAGTGAATAAAAAATAAAAATGCACAATAAAATAAAAAAAAGCTTGCAAATAAAATTTTTGTTGTATATAAGGAAACACGAAGTTTGGGGGTGTAGCTCAGTTGGTTAGAGCGTCTGCCTGTCACGCAGAAGGTCGCGGGTTCGAGCCCCGTCACTCCCGCCATCGAACAAACCGCCGGAAAGGGCGGTTTTTTTTTGTGGCGAAAGGAGTACGCGGGCGAAACCGCGACCTTGTCGCGTGGTGCAAAGTGAGGAGCAGCCAAAAGTTTGGCTGCAAAGCCTTTGCGGTGCAGACTTGTTAACGAGCCGGCAACGACAGTGCCACCGGCGAGTGTTACAAGTCAAACTGGAGGAGCCTTAGTCCACTCCCGCCATCGAACAAACCGCCGGAAAGGGCGGTTTTTTTGTGGCGAAAGGAGTACGCGGTCGAAACCGCAATAATTTCAAATAATTTGGATTGTCTAAACTATTTTTTAACCAATTATGATTAAAAAAAACTTCGACAGTATGTAATAACTTATATCGGAGAACTATAATGTACAATTATAATGAAGACGCCATCAGAGAAGCAGCTTACTTTATATGGCAAAACAACGGTTGCCCCGCTAATTCCAGCCTAAGCGACTGGGATGCCGCCATTAATCAACTCTACAATAAACCCTCTATCTCTTTGAAGGCTCCCAAAAAATCTTCATCGGTTAAAGTACTTATGCCCAAGAAAACAGCATGCAAACCGGCTTTACGCAATGTTAAATCAATTATATTGAAACCGGCTTCCGCTCTTAAAAGTACTGCTAAAAAGACAAGCAAAAAATCAAAATAACCCCCAAATAAAAAGGGTAGGGGCAATTTGCCCCTTATTTTTTTTTAAAAGCAAAATACTTAAATAAAATGTAACTCGATACGGTAGTACAAACAATCGCTAAAAATTGTGCCAAGTATACATTTACATTTGCGACTCTGACGAATACCTCCAACATTATCGCATTAATTAAGTAAGCCACAATCCAGACGCCGACGCATTTTATGTATTCGTTAACCCAGTCGGCAAATTTTCCCTTGGTCTGAAAGACAAATATTTTTTGGGTTGAAAAAGAAATAAAAGAAGAAAAAATCCAGGCCAGTGTCATCGAAAGCCAATATTTTTCTTCACCCAGCCAAAATACAAAGCCGACATACATAAGATACGATACGGTGGCGTTAAAACCACCGACCAGAAGGAATCTTATTTTATCGGGCAAGGAAAACCAAAAATTCCACACCGCCCAAAATATTTTTACTACCAGCTTCATACTTTAGCTCTTAAGATCAACCAATACCGAAAGCATTTCATTGTTAACGGTAAAACTTTGAGCATTCAAGGAATATGCTCGTTGCACGATAATCATCCGTGAAAACTCTTCTTCCAGATTAACGGAAGAGGATTCCAAAGACTCCGGTATAATTACCCCGTCGGCCTCGGTAAAATAAGTTTCACCGGTTTCCCCGTTTGCCTCAAACAATGTGTTATTAATCGGGGTTAAATTTTCGGGTGCGGCAAAAGAGGTTAGGGCGATTTTGGCAATACTTACCTCACTGTCGTTGCTGTAATAAGCTCTCAAGACGCCATCCTTTTCAAATCCGATTGAAACCAGATTGCCGGAAGGAAAACCATTCTGTTGAATATTTGTAATCTGTGAGCTTTCGCCATATTGGGTCATTTTAGAAATATCAATACTAACATTACTGGTAGAGCCGTCATCCCAAGTAATGCCCACATCAATATTTTCGGGAGTTTTAATGGTTCCGTCGGTATTGAATATGACTTCGGTCGTATTACCGACGGCGGTTCCGTCTTCAAGCTCAAAAGACACATTCCAAGAATTTTCCTGTCCTTCGATTTTGTTAAAGACCATATTCAAGTTAGCTCCGTCATAATTTTGGGAGTAAATTCTGACCGAATATACACTGCTGTCGACATCTTTGGCCGGCACATTGGCAATTATTGAGGCTTGCGTCGTTTCTTTTTGAGGAATTGTCTGCGGAGCATCGATGATAATGTCCGAAGGTGTAGTTGCGAATTGGTCTTCGCCGTTAAGAGATGCAAAACCTTGTACATATAATCCGCTTTGGGAAACCAGATAGGTAACATCATTTTGTGCTAATTTGGTAAAGTCACCGGCTCTGGTATAATAGATATTACCATATCCGTCATTTAGGCTAAAGAAAGCATTACTGTTACCGTTTATGGCCAGATCAAAGACATTTCCGGTAGATTGCACAGTTCCTTCAATAGAAACATTGGTTCTGTCATAATATCCGACTCCGTCGATAGCGGTTCGTGATGAATGCAAGCCGCTTTGAGCCCCGGCATTAAGTCCGGAAGAACCGAGCAAGCTATAGAACAGAGTTTCATTTTGTTTATAACCGGTAGTATTCATATTGGCAATATTTTCCGCCACGGTTTGCTGAGCGTGGCTCATTGCACTCATACCGGTAACCGAAGGAATAAAGCTGGCAATAGTCATATTAAACCTCATAAAAAAGATTAATCTGAGCTAATATATGCAATTTTTGTGCCAAAAAAAATCCCGCTGCAACTGCGGGAAAAAATCAATAGTGACATTTTTATTTTTTTCTTTTATCAACCAACATCAAATCCGGTTTCGGAGCCTCTGCCGGAATCGGCCCGCCTTGGCGAATACAGTGTCCGTCGATATAAGCACCCGGTTCAATGGCAATGGTGTTGTGAACGGCATCGCCGAGCAGCTTTGCCGATTTGGCAACAAACAGGTTGTCGGTCAAAGCTTTTCCTTTCAAAGAACCGTACAGTTGCAGAGAATTTGCGGTTACGGCACCGACCACACTTCCTTTAACGCCGATAATTAATTCATCACAAGAAATATCGCCTTCGACAGATCCGTCGACATGGATTATACCGTCGCTCATGATATCGCCGGTAATTTTGGTGTTTTCACTGACAATCGTCGGCACCGGAGCACCGGTCGTACTCTTGCTGAGTCTTCTTGCCAGTTTAAGATAAATAAGTCTTTTCAATTTTTTCATTATTTTTCCCCTTATAAAATCTAAGAAATTTTTGCCTGCATAAAGGGCAGAGGATCAACGGGTTTTCCTCTGTACAATATTTCGTAGTGGAGATGGGGTCCGGTAGAGCGTCCGGTATTACCCACTTCTCCGACGACATCGTTAATTTCCAGATAGTCGCCGTTTTTGACATAAATTTTGTGCATATGGGCATATTTGGTAACAAAACCGTTTCCGTGATCGACCACTACCAAATTTCCGTAACCTTTATTAGAGTGGTTTACTTTAATGACTTTTCCCTTGGCCATAACCTTAATTTTATTGCCCTGTCTGGAGGCTAAATCGATTCCTTTATGCCGAGCCGAGCTTTTATTAAAAGGATCAGTTCTAACGCCGAATTTAGAGCTGACCCAGTAGCTCCACACCGGTTTTCCGATCGGAACATATTTTGCTACTTCGCGGTAATATTCCAAATCATCGGTCGCCTTAAAGATATCACCAATTTTTTTCTTCATAACTTCGTCTTGCAGGTCAATTACCGAATCAGGAATAAAGGTTCCGCCTTTAGATTCGCGTTTTTTAGAATTTGCCAAAGGGTTAAAATACATACCTTGCTGCCGCAAAGAAGAATTAACTTTTGAGAAAGCACTTTTAATCTTGCCGATTTCGTTGGAAGCGATGGATTCTACTTTTTTGAAGACTTCTAGCTCGGCCTTTTTAATATTTTGCACGGCAATTTCTAATTGTTGCAGTTGTTCTTTGAGGGCGTCTCGTTCGGCAGCGGCCAAATCTCGTTGGAGGATAACTTCATTAATATTAGCTTTGTCGGAGATAGTTTTTCCGTCGGCCCATTCTTTTTCGGCAGTGATTTGTTTTATTTTATCCTCAACGATCATGGCTTGTTTTTTGTACTTATCGATTTTTTTGTCGTTGTTGCTATTCATGGAGTTAAGCACTTCATCGACATTTTTTTGAATAGCGACAAAGTCGCTCATCAAATCGACATAAGCGTCTCTGGTTTCGACCAATTCCAAATCTTTGTTAAGAATGATTCTTCCCGATTTATTATACATATAATAAGAGTAAGACGACCATACTGCAATTAAGATAAATAAAGCCAAAACAAACAGTTGTAATTTTGAAGATATTTTGAATACCATGGCCTTACCGGAGCTGCGAAAAATAACCTCTTTTTCGGAAAATAGAGGTTTTTTCTCCGAGTAGTGCGGCGAATATGTATTTTTTAACTTTATCTTCTTTCTATATTTCATAAAACAAGCAATCAAAATTAAACTCGTTTTAGGTTATAACATTTTTTTTGAAAAAATAAACTTTTTTTTAAAAAGTTATCCAATGCCATAAAATAGACAAAAAACGCTTGCATTGTTCGACAAAATATGGTACATAGTAGTCATTCGATCATATTATTTATCTTTATTAACTTTTTTAATTAAAACATGTTATGAAAAAATCAATTTTATTTTCCGGGATATGTGTACTTCTAGGAATTGCAATTTCGGTTTTAAGAACCGCGGTTGATAAGGAACTAATCAGCATTATTGGTGTATCCTTAATGCTGATCGGATTGGCACTGCCGATACTTAGTATCGTGGTGTCGTTCTTCCAATACAAAAAAACTTACAAGCATAGCTTGTAAGTTTTTTTTGTAAAAGAAAAGCGGCCATCATAGCCGCTACGATTTGGTAGGGGTGGGGAGACTTGAACTCCCACTGCCTGAGGCAACAAGATTTTGAGTCTAGCGCGTCTACCAGTTCCGCCACACCCCCGTGGAATGAGAGCATTGATAATCTATTTATTTTTTATAGTCAACATATTTTTTATAAAAAAACAAAAAAATATTTTATTGCTCGCAAAAGGAGCAAAAATCAATCGGCTTTTCCGGATAATCCTTTGGCGATATTCATATTAATATCAATCAGGATATTTAGCTTTTCCGGTTCTGGTTTTGCCGTGATTTCGATGGTTCTTTTAAATATGAAAGAAGCCAGATTAAGGATGTTTTGCTTAACTTCCTTGGGTTGAGGGCAATCCTGCTCCTGCATTGCCGAAGCCAGAATGCTCCAGAGTCTGCGATTCTTATCCAAAGCCGGCTGTAGTTCATCTTTAGAGCTGTCCCAATTTTCTTTAACGCGATTAAGAGCGGAGGCTGCCTTAATCAGAGCTCTGGATTCCAACTCAGCTTCACTCATTCCGGCAATTTCGGCTTTATTATAACCGCCAATAGTGTCCATAATCAAAGTTTCCTTGCAATAAAAAATTTTTAACTCTAAATTTATATAATCGTAATAAACTTGCGGATAATATAGATAACAACGGAGATAAAAGCAACCATGAAAAAGAGACTGCTCACAATTTTTATGCTAGCGGCTGTGCTGACACCCTTGTATGAAAGTCAAGCCTTTGTCCGCTATGAAGAGAAAAATCCCAAAAAAGTAACCGAGTTGAAGATGACCGGTTACATAGATTATGCTCCGTTTGGTTATGTAGATAACCCCGGAGGAATAATATACGGTGAGTTCCATACCGTATTTCAGCCGATGTTGGATACTTTTGTCAAAGAGGCCAATTTGAAATTGCAATATGATGTGCAGCAGAAAACTTTTGACGATTTAGCTCAGAAGGTCAGGCAGGGGGACATAGATTTTTTAGTCGGAGCCTATTATAAAACCGAGATGTTCAGAGGGTTGCACTTAATTTATCCGGCGGCTTTGTATAATCCGATAACCGTATTTATGTTGCCCGACCGCATAAATGATATAAAAACGACCGACGATTTAAAAAAATATAAAGGGGTCAGAAATACCAACGAGCTATTCAGTGACTTTGTAGATAAAAAAGTTGCCGAATTAAATCCCATCGAAGTTAATAGCTCCTATGAAATGTTCCAAAAACTTTTTACTCGTGAAGCCGATTATGCCATAACCAGTTACTATTATGGTATGCTGGAAGCCATTAAGATGGGGATTCAATATCAGGTATCACCGGCCAAGCAGACGATATGGAATATTCCGATGTTTGTCGGAGTATCCAAAACCTCAAGACACCGTGATATGATATCAAGATATTTGACCAGATATTTAAACGATAAGAACAACCTTGACATATTACAGCAAAACTTACAACAGATGATAAAAGATTTTCAGGTTCAATATTCCGGTGTTGTACCTCCGGATTTTGGGGTTGAAAATAAAATGTTGAGCGAAAGTAACGATACGGCGGAAAAAGCGGACAATAATCTTGACGATAAATAAAAGAACGGATATATTCCGGTTGTTATGGTTTTATTGATTCATCACACGACCTCGCCGTTTGCCCGTAAAATAAGGTTGCAAATGAGCGAAAAGAAAATGCTCTTTGTCTTAAAAGAAGAAGAGCCGTGGCATTTGTCGTCCGATTTATACAAGCTCAATCCGGCCGGAGAGTTACCGGTATTTTTGAATGACGGAGATATAATTCCGGGGCATTATGCCATATCGGAGTATTTGGAAGAAATATCAACCGAAGTTCCGCTCATATACGGTAGCCCGAAACAAAAAGCCAAGATCAGACGGATGATTGATTGGTTTGATAATAAGTTTTATCGTGAAGTCTACCGCAACATAGTGATGGAAAAAGTCCACAAGAGGTTTTCTCAAGGAAAGGCTCCCGATTCTAAAATATTAAAGATAGGGTTGAACAATTTAGGCTATCATCTTGAATATATAGAATGGCTTCTGGATAATCATCCCTGCATAGTTGGAGAGGAGTTGACACTGGCAGATTTGACGGCGGCGGCTCACCTGTCGATTATAGATTATCTCGGAGATGTCCCTTGGGATGAATTTTCTTCCACCAAGTTGTGGTATTCCCGCATGAAATCGCGTCCTTCATTCAAGGAATTGCTTAAAGATACCATAAGAGGCATATTACCCAGCCGCAACTACACCAATTTGGATTTTTAAGATGAAGAAACCTACATTGTTTTTAATTTTATTTTTAAGTTCATGTGCCTATTTCGGCGGCGGCAGCGGTCAGGTAGTTTACCACTGGGAGAGGCTGCATACCGGGGTGGAGAGATTTGCAAAGGACCATGGTGAATGCTTACTTTCGGCCAAAGCAATAGAATTTTTTCCTGATTATCGTTCGTGGTTTTATACTGAGGAGACCAAAATAAACGCAAGAGCAGATTGGAATTCTAATCGTGGCATATGGGCGACTTATGTCCCGTATCCCGGAGCTCAACCTTTAATAGTTAATTCTCGTTATGATGACAAAGATATGGATCCGATAGAATATCGTGACTGCATGAAAAGAAAAGGGTATTGGTACCGGACGCATGATATTCCGGAGATAACAAACATTAATTTATATAGGGTCAGACGGCCACAATTATCACATCCTTTTGGCAAACCAGATTACTACGATTAGCCAAAAACAAGCAAAAACAGTATATTAGCCAATGGTAAAATAATACCGTTGGCTAATATTTTGAAAAATAATAAAATTTTTTTATTGACAACAAAAACTTTTCCTGTATATTCAACCCGACATTAAACATCTAACCAAAGAGAGAAAATAGATGAACACATACGCAACTAAACCGTCTGACATTGAAAGAAAATGGTATGTTGTTGACGCAGAAGGAGTAGTTTTGGGTCGTTTGTCTGCCGAAATCGCCAAGATTTTGCGCGGTAAGCACAAAGTTAACTTTGTTCCCAACATTGACTGCGGCGACTATGTAGTTGTTATCAATGCCGACAAAGTAAAGCTGACAGGCAACAAGCTTACAGCAAAGAAATATTTCAAACACACCGGCTGGATTGGCGGAATTAAAGAAACCACAGCCGGAAAAATATTGAACGGCCGTTTTCCGGAAAGAGTTATCATTAAAGCCGTAGAACGCATGATATCTCGCAATCCGATGGGTCGTCAACAAATGACCAAATTGAAGGTATATTCCGGAGCTTCGCATCCGCACACAGCACAAAATCCCGAAGTTTTGGATATTGCCTCTAAGAACCCCAAGAATAAAAGGAGCAGATAATTATGGCTGAGAAATTAGAATCTTTGCAAGACATAAAAAAGGCAGCCAAAGTTGAAGCTGCTGAGTCTGTTGTACGCAAATCCAAAAAAGACAAACAGGGTCGCTCTTATGCCACCGGCAAAAGAAAAGACGCCGTTGCCAGAGTATGGATTAAAGCCGGTAAGGGCAATATCACCATCAATGACAAATCGATTGATCAATATTTTGCTCGTCCGGTATTGAAAATGATTATCAATCAGCCGTTTGAAGTAGCCAATCGTGTAAACGAATTTGATGTTGTTTGCACTGTAAAAGGCGGCGGATTATCTGGTCAGGCCGGTGCTATCAAACACGGTATTTCCAAGGCTTTGAACGAATACGAGCCGGAATTGCGTGATTGCTTGAAGAAAGCCGGATTCTTGACCCGCGATGACAGAACAGTAGAACGTAAGAAATATGGTCGTGCTAAAGCTCGTCGTTCTTATCAGTTCTCAAAGAGATAATCGGTTTTTTACCGAATTTCAAAAAAGAGGTGTATTTTGCACCTCTTTTTTTGTTGTAAAATAAGGAAATTAAATTATAATAAGCAAATCAACGCAAATAATTATGTTTAACAATTAAAATAATTTTTATTATGCAAAAGCTAACAACAGAAAAGATAGCCTTGCTAAATCAAAAAATAGCAGAGGTTGAAGAGCACAAAACCAAAAAAAGGAAATCATGTGAAGAGATTGATTTCAAGGTGATGATAGCAAACAAATCTATTAATCAGCATTCTGTCGAAGAAGCAGTACTTAAGGTTGTCAATGGCGAATATACGTCCGATATTTTATTTCAACTGATAGAAAACGGTTGGAATTTTTCTCATACTTTAGAATATCTGATATTAAGTCAGGTTGCTTTAGGTAATTTGCCGTTAGATATACTATATAATTACCAGAGATCGCTTTCTTTCTTTTCGGAAGATATGGATAAGCTGATAATTAAAGAAACCATCAAAGGAAATCTTCCCGACAGATTCTTACGCGGACTATTACAGCAAGAGTACGGATTTAGCGATGTTTGCTGGGAAATGCTGTTTGCAAGCGGCATAGATTTTATGGTCGAAGCCTACATGAAAGAAAAATATCCGGATATTGAATATTAGGATATTTATAATATAAAAAACCGCTTTTTTTTTGATAAAAAGCGGTTTTTTGTCAATTTTAAAAAAACATATTGCAAGTTACAAAAAATGAATTTAGTATGCCTGCGATAATTTCAATTACTAATTTAAAAAACAATTATTATGGAAAAAGTTCAAGAAATTTACGACCAATTACTTGGTAGATTAGACAAAAAAAACACAGAAGATGATGGTAGACGTTGCCTAAGGGCTTTAGAGGTATCCTTGCTCAATGCTGTGGCTGATGGTGAATTTCCGGTCGAAAAGTTATACCGCCTTATAGATGAGGGATATGATTTTTCATTTGTTAATGTGATAACAGAATATGTTATTACCGGAAAACTACCTTTAACCGTATTGGAAAAGGTCATTCTTCAAGGACGTCTTGTTTACCCTGTAGTTTGGAAAAAGATTGTTTCAGGAGAGTTACCTTTATCTCTCATCTCAACAATGATTGAGGCCGGCTGTTCGTTTACACCGCTTGCCACTAAATTTATTGTTGAAAAGAAAGTGACTAACGCTTTATCGGAAGCTTTGTCCGCAGCGGTACGCAATGCTTTCGAACGCTATGGTGATAGGTTCGACTTCTCTGCTTGCTCGGAATTGAAAAGTTCTTGCTCATAGCAAGAATAACAAAAGCCTCACAATAAAACTGTGAGGCTTTTGTTTAATAACTTCCGTCGCTGCCGAATTTTTCACGCCATTTATGCATAATTTCTACGGCTTCCTCTCGACATTCTTCAATAGGAGTTGCAAAGACCGCCGGCTTTAAGAGCTCGTATAAATCATCATCCTTAAATCCGATATCGGCGGCATCTTTTCTGTTAGCGGCAAAAAATATTTTTTCGATATTGGCCCATTTTGCGGTCATCAGACACATCGGGCAGGGTTCGCAACTGGTATAAAGCGTACATCCCGACAAATCCCAGGTTTTAAGCTTTTGTCCGGCGGCTCTTATGGCTTGTACTTCGCCGTGAGCCGAAGGGTCATGGTTGGCTAACACATGGTTATAGCCGCCGGCAACAAAGTTTCCTTCTTTATCATAAATAACCGCACCGAACGGACCACCGTCGGGTATTCCTTCAAGATTGAGCGACGATGCCGAAAGTTTAATGGCTTCTTTCATTGCTTTAACATCGGTGCTTGTATAATTTTTTTTCATTATTTCTCCTTTCTTTTTATCTTTAAGGGGTAGAATAATTGCAAAATCTGTATATGTAAACCCTAAAGATATACAAGTCCAACTATCCACAAGAAAAGCAAAAAGCATAAAGATTGTAGATTTTTTTTTATAATGGTGTAGTTTTTTTATAAGTGTTTTTATCAACATACGGAGAGAGTTATGCGTTTGAATTACAAGACATTAGGTTTATTAGGAATACTATTGATTGTTTCTGCCTGCAAAAAGGAAGAAACTGCTCCGGCAGCCAAAGAAGTAGCACTGCCGCAAGTTCCGGTAATAGAGTTAAAAGAACAAGATATTCCGTTGAGCTTTGAATTTTCGGCCCGCTCGCAAGGCTATAAAGAAACTCAGGTCAGAGCTCGTGTCGGCGGCATTTTGTTGAAACGCAACTATGTCGAAGGTTCGTGGGTAGAAGAGGGCAGTATTCTATTTGAGATAGACCCTGAGCCGTATAAGGTAGCTCTAAAGCAAGCTCAAGCACAACTTGCTCAAGCAAAAGCCAAGTTACAAAGTGCCGAAACCCAATGGAAAAGAACCGAAAAACTGTTTAAGGAAGGCTATGCCAGTGAAAAGACCAAAGATGAAGCCTTATCGACCAAAGATGCTCTGGCAGCCGAGGTTCAGTTAGCGGAAGCCGCTGTTGATTCGGCACAGTTAAATCTTGATTATACCACGGTAAGAGCTCCGATAAGCGGCATTACCAGTCTTGAAACCCAGTCCGAAGGTTCGCTGATCTCCACCAGCGGTGATGCGAGTCTGTTAACCAGTATAACGCAAATTGATCCGATTTATGTAATATTCTCTGCCACCGAGAGCGAAATATTGTCGCTAACCAATATGACCGAACGCGGGCTCATCAAGAATCCCGAAATGGGCAAAGATATTTACGCCAAATTGAAGTTGGGCGACGGCAGTATTTATGGCCCCAAGGGCAAGATTAACTTTATAAATCCCACGGTCGACGAATCTACCGGCACCATAAAATTGCGTGCGGTATTTCCCAATCCGGAAGGCAAGATTCGTCCCGGTCAGTTTGTTCGCCTGATAATGGAAGGTTTGGTGAGAATAAATGCTTTGGTGGTTCCGCAAGAAGCCGTTATGCAGGGAGCCAACGGTTCGTTTGTTTATAAAGTAAATGCCAATGGTGTAATTGAGATGGTTGCGGTTCAAACCGGATTGACTACTCCAAGTGGTGAATGGATTATTGACGAAGGTCTAAAAGCCGGAGACCAAGTGGTTTATACCGGTTTACTAAAGCTTCGTCCCGGAATGAAAGTAAATCCGGTTACCAAGCAGACCGCCGAGCCTAATGTTTCAACTCAAGCCCAATAATTGAGGAACGCCAATGTTTTCAAAATTTTTTATCGAAAGACCGATTTTTGCCACCGTTATATCATTGGTAATATTATTGGCCGGTCTTGTTGCCATGAAAGCCTTGTCGGTTGAGCAATACCCCAACATTGTTCCGACCGAAATTCAGGTTTCGGCAGTATACCCCGGAGCCACGGCCGAGGTTTTGGCCGATACGGTAGCTGCTCCTATTGAACAGGAGCTAAACGGCGTCAACAACATGATTTATATGTATTCGACCGCCACTTCCAGCGGCTATTTGACGATTGGGGTGGTATTTGATATCGGTACCGATCCCGATCAAGCCACCATTGATGTCAATAACAAGGTGCAAATGGCCACATCCAAGCTGCCGAGCGAGGTTACCAAGCAAGGTATTACGGTTGAGCAAAAATCAAACTCGATTTTGCAAGTCGTCACCATGAGGTCGACTTCTGAGAAATATGATACGCTCTATGTTTCCAACTATGCTTTGCTCAATGTATTGGATGAGATAAAAAGAATTAAAGGTGTTGGTAGTGCGACACTGTTTTCCTCGCAAGACTATTCGATGCGTATCTGGCTTAGTCCCGATAAATTGGCAGATTATGGTCTAACGCCGCAAGATGTAATATCGTCCATTCAAGAGCAAAACTCGCAATTTGCTGCCGGTCAGTTCGGCCAACAACCGATGGGAGAATATCAACCCTATACCTATTCGGTTAATACCAAAGGCCGTCTGATAGATGCCGAGGAGTTTGGCAACATTATCCTAAAGTCAGATTCTATGGGAGGAATTTTAAGGCTTAAAAATGTGGCGAGAATTGAGCTTGGTGCACAAGATTACAGCGTTACTTCAACCTTTAACGGTGAGCCGGCGGTTGCATTTGCCATATATCTGCAACCCGGAGCCAATGCCATAGATACCGCCAATATGGTTCATGCCAAAATGACCGAGTTGTCGAAAAATTTCCCCGACGGCATAACCTATGACATACCTTACGACACAACACTTTTCGTTGAAGACTCGATAAAAGAAGTTATTCAAACCTTTTTTGAGGCCGTACTTTTGGTTATTGCGGTTGTTTACCTATTTTTGCAGAATATCCGTGCCACGATTATACCGGTCTTGGCAGTTCCGGTATCAATCATCGGAGCCTTCGCCGGTATGTATGTTTTGGGCTTTTCAATAAACTTATTGACATTATTCGGCTTGATTTTAGCCATCGGTATTGTGGTTGATGATGCGATTATTGTTCTGGAAAATGTCGAGAGGCTGATGCAGGAGAAAGGGCTAAGTCCGAAAGAAGCGGCGATTGAAGCGATGCGAGAAGTATCTGGTCCGGTTGTCGCGGTTGCTTTGGTATTGTCCTCGGTATTTCTGCCGATTGCCTTTTTGGGAGGTATGACCGGTGTCATGTATAAGCAATTTTCGGTAACGATTGCGGTTTCGGTACTGATATCGGCCTTGGTAGCACTTAGTTTGACCCCGTCGCTGTGTGCTTTGATTATAAAGGAAGAGCACAAAGAGCCGCGAGGATTTTTTAGGTGGTTTAACATCTTTTTTGATAAAGTAACCAACTGGTACTTAAGCGGGGTTAAATTCTTTTTGCATCATCGCAAGACAGCTATTTTGGGATTTTTGGCGGTGATTGCCGCGATTATAATGTTATTTAAGATTGTTCCAGGAGGGCTTGTTCCCAATGAAGATCAGGGCAATTTACTCATGGCTTACAATATGCCGGAAGCGTCATCTTTGCCGCGTACCGAAAAATTTACGGCTGCGGTTGGTGAAAAGATAAGCAAAAATCCCAATGTTAAGGATGTTTTGACCATTAACGGCTATAATATGCTTTCGGCCAGCCAAAACAGTTATTCAGCGATTAGTTTTATAACATTGACGGATTGGGCTCAAAGACCAAAGGCTGATCAGTCTGCGGCTTCTTTGGCTCAAGATTTTACCAAGATTGGTATGAGTGAGCCCGAAGGTATCGGCTATGCGTTTTCGATGCCCCCAATTATGGGTATGAGTACATCGGGTGGTTTTGAAGGTTTTGTTCAAAACCGAGCCGGTAAAACACCGGAAGAGCTGATGCAAAAGACCGAAGAATTTGTTGCCGCCGCCAACAAAAGACCGGAGCTGAGTAATGTCAGTACCACATTTTCGGTCAGTACGCCGCAATATCGGATTGATTTGGACCGAGAGAAGGCTCGCAGCATGAATGTTTCGATTGATTCGGTCTATTCGGTAATGCAGGCGACATTCGGTAGTTTGTATGTTAACGACTTTACCTACATGGGACGCAACTTTAGGGTTACGGTTCAGTCTGAGGCTAAGTTCCGTCGTACGCCGTCGGACTTGCGTTATGTTTATGTAAAATCCAACACCGGAGAACTGATTCCTTTGTCGGCATTGGTTACGGTAGAGAGGGTTACCGGGCCGGAATTGATTAACCGCTTTAACATTTTTCCGGCGGCCAAAGTTTTAGGAGATCCTGCCGCAGGCTATTCTTCCGGACAGGCCATCAAGGCAATGGAAGAAGTAGCTGCGGAAGTTTTGGGTACGGATTACAGCTTGGCATGGGTGGGTTCGGCCTATCAGGAAAAATTGACCGGCGGGGCCTCGACTCAGGCTTTTGTATTTGGTTTGATAATGATATTCTTGATTTTGTCGGCTCAATACGAAAAGTGGTCATTGCCTTTTGTGGTTATATTATCTGTTCCGTTTGCGGTTTTGGGGGCTTTGCTTGCCACCTGGCTACGCGGTATTGAGAATGACTTATATTTTCAGGTTGGTTTGGTAACCTTGATTGGTTTGGCGGCCAAGAATGCGATTCTGATTGTCGAATTTGCGGTAGTAAAGGTTCAAGAAGGACTAAGCTATGCCGAAGCGGCAGTAGAGGCGGCAAAATTGAGGTTTAGGCCGATTGTCATGACTTCGCTGGCCTTTACTTTCGGTGTATTGCCGTTAGCAATATCTTCAGGTGCCGGTGCTGCCAGCCGTCATTCCATAGGAACCGGTATGGTTGGCGGAATGATATTATCTACCTTTGTTGCGACATTATTTGTTCCGATGATGTTTGCCATTATCGGAGAGATGTTTGATAAGAAAGGCAAGACAAAGTAGCTTTAATATCTTAAAAGCAGACAAAAACCTCGTCAAAAAGGCGAGGTTTTTGTCTTGAAAAACGGAGATAATTGATTAAAATGAAAGGCAGTAACTTAAAATTTATAAATTATGAAAGCAAAAAAGATATTATTATTGTTGTTTGTTGTGCTTACTTTTAGCTCCTGTGCATCATTGGCTAGTTTCTTAGGTGTCACAGTCAACACATTGGAAGAAGGAGAACGGCTGTTATTAAACACCGAGAGCAGATACCAAAAAGTAAAAAGGGATATAAATAAAATGCAATCATCGTCGGCAAGAGACAGTTGTCGTTTTAATGACCCGATATACGACCCGTAAAAAGCAAAAAGCTTACGGGTCGTATTTTTTTTGGCACGAATTTTGCATATAAAACTACAGATTAATAGTGCAGATTTTGGGGAATATGCAAAATGAAATTTGGTAAAACACTACATACACTTGGATTAGCGGTAGTTTTGTTAGGATTATCGACTTTTGCCAATTCGGCAAAAGCGGTATCCAGAATAAAAGATATTGCCGATTTTGAAGGTGTCAGAGACAACCAGTTGGTTGGTTATGGCTTGGTTGTAGGTCTGAACGGCACCGGAGATAATATTAAATCGGTAGATTTTGCCAAAGAAAGCTTAATTTCCATGTTGGACATGGTAGGGGTTAATGCCCGCGACGGTCAAATTAAGGCCAAGAATGTTGCGGCAGTTATGGTAACCGCTAATTTGCCGGCTTTTGCTCGCCAGGGTTCCAGAATAGATGTTACGGTTTCGGCCTTGGGCGATGCCAAAAATCTGCAAGGAGGTACCTTGATAGCCACTACTTTGAAGGGTGCTGACGGCGAGGTTTATGCGGTTGCTCAAGGAACTATAGCGGTCGGAGGCGTTGCTGCCGGCAATCAAAATACCGGTTCTGCGGTACTTAAAGGAGTTCCCACCTCGGGCAGAATAGCCAGCGGTGCGATTATCGAAAAAGAGATTCCGTTTACTCTTGATAGCTTGAACAGTATCAATATTGCATTAAGAAATCCTGATTTTACAACCTCGCGTCGTATTGCCGACGCCATTAACGCCATGCTTGGAACGACCGCCGCCAAATCCCTTGACCCCGGTACGGTAGTTTTGAATGTGCCGGCGGCATATCAGGACAAAATTGTCGATTTGATGACCAAAGTTGAGCAGTTACAGGTTCAACCGGATCAAACCGCCAAAATCGTGGTCGACGAGAGCTCCGGCATAGTTGTTATCGGCAAAGATGTAAGAATCAACCGCTTGGCAATAGCACAAGGTAATTTAACCATTAAGATTACCGATGTCCCGTTGGTTTCTCAGCCTGAGCCGTTTAGCTTGGGTGAGACGGTAGTTTTGAATACCACCTTGGTTGATGTAGAAGAAGATACCGAGGCCAAAATGCAGGTTTTGGACGGCGGAGTAAATTTGCAAGAATTGGTCGACGGTTTGAACGCGTTGGGTGTTACTCCCAGAGATTTAATAGGTATACTTCAGGCAATCAAAGCCAGTGGTGCTTTACAAGCCGAAATTGAGATAATTTAAGAGGAGAGGTGGCATGACAACGATATCACTTGACAATGCGATGATGGGATTAAAACATCCTTCTCAAATCTCAACCTCGGCGATGTCTTCAAGCGATAAGGCCAAGGCCGAGGCTGCGGCTCAGGATTTTGAAGCCTTTTTTATGACCAGGATGATGGAAAGTATGTTTGAAGGTGTTTCCACCGACGGAATGTTCGGCGGTGGCGAAGCCGAAAAGATTTATCGTTCTTTATTGTTGGATGAATACGGCAAAGAAATGGCCAAAGTCGGAACGATAGGGGTTAAAGATTATGTTATGCAAGGCATATTGCAAATGCAAGAAGCCTTGTCGCAAGGTACAATCGAATAAGTAAACAGGAGGCAGAGATGACAGAATTGCAAGAAAATGAGATTTTAGCAAAAATCGAACATATGAAAAATGTAGTGAGCGGCTTTTGCGAGATTATAGTCAAAGAAAACGCGGCTTTGGAAGTTGGAGACATAGCCACGGTAAAGGGTTTGTATGAGCAAAAGATTAAAACCGTGGCGGCTTATCGTTCGGCCAGTGCATTTTTTATTAAAAATCGTGACGAATTGGCGAACTTTGAGCATGAAAGTAAATCAGAACTCAAAGAATTGTCTCTCAAATTAGATAAAGCCTTAAAGAACAATGATTTGTTATTAAAGACCAGAATGGAAGCCGGTAAAAAGGTTATGGATATAATCATTAACATAGCCAAAAATACCAACAAGTCCAACGCCACTTCGTATGGTTCGCACGGAACCTACACTCCGTTGGATAATAATCGCAATGCGTTGGCGTTCAACCGGACATTATAAGGAGAAGTGTCATGGCGTTATTAAATAGTATATCGACATCATTATCGGGTATGAAGGTTGCTCAGTCACAGTTAGAGATTGTAAGCAACAACATAGCCAATGTTGACACCGAAGGCTACACCAGAAAGACCGCCAGTCAGTCGGCTCGAGTTGTAGCGGGTATGACCATGGGAGTTACCATGGGAAATATTCAAAGGACGGTAGATGAAGGGCTGTTAAAGAGCTTTTTATCGTCAAACTCCATAACCTCATCAATGTCTTCGCAGTATGAGTACTTGAGCCGGATGGATAATCTGATGGGCACTACCGAAGCCGGCAATTCCATAGCCTCTAATGTGAGCTCGTTACAGAGTGCCTTTGACACTTTTTCGACCAATGTAACATCGGCGGCGGCAAGATATTCTTTGTTGAGCGAAGCCGAGAATTTAACCAATAAGTTCAATTATTTGTCGACCAACATCCAAACGCTTCGCGGTGAAGCCGATATGGCAATAAATGATGCGGTAAGCAATATAAATTCTTTGCTCGAAACGATTGACAGCCTAAATAACAGCATAGTTAAGTATTCGATTTTAAATCAAGACGGCGTTGCCAATCTGCAGGACCAAAGGGATACGGCATTAAGAGAATTAAGTTCTTATATTGACATTACCTATTATACCCGAGACAGTGGCGAGGTTGTAATCCAAACCACATCTGGCGTAATGTTGTTAGATAACGATGTCCATACTCTTTCACATTCTGCTTTAGCTCAGGTTGGTGCCGACAACAGTTACGAAAGCGGTAACATTCAGGGCATTTATATAGACGGAGTAGATGTAACCACCCAGCTCAGCGGCGGCAGTATCGGCGGCCTGATAGAAATCAGAGATAATACTTTGCCGTCGATGCAAAGTCAGTTAGATGAGCTGGCCTATGTGATATACAATCAGATTAATCAGATTCACAACCGAGGAACCGCATATCCGGGGATGCCGTCGGAATTGACCGGCAACTCCACCTTTATTGTTGATAAAAATACCGGCATATGCAGCCAAAACATTAGAATTGACAGCGGCGATGTAAGGTTTGTTATTTTTGATGAGAGCGGCAAACAGGTAGCGACCAATACTTTGGTAGGAGGTATTGGTTTTCAGGAAGGTACGATTAGCGATATGGCAACGGCATTGCAAGGGTGGTTAACTTCTGATACCGGAGCGGGTTTGCCCGATGCTACGGTTTCGTTAAATGCCAGCGGTAATTTGGTAATTTCCACTGGTGACAGCAACTATACCATTTCGATTATAGACGAAGCAGCCTCTACTCCCGGATCCGAGCAGCAAGATGCCGTTATCAGTTTTGATGTAAACGGTGACGGTATTTATGATAGCACGGAGAACGGTTTTTCGAGCTTTTTTGGTTTGAATGACTTCTTTGTAACCGGAGAAAACGATTATATATACGATTCCAAGGTTGTAAGCAATACAGCCTCGGTTGGCAGCAATGCCATGACGACTTGGAGCTTTTCTGATTCGGTCAACGGGTTAAACTATGGCTCGATTAATATCAGCAAAACAATGACCATACAAGATATAGCCGACCAGATTAACAACAATCCGGATTTAAATAATCATATTACAGCCTCAATTATCTCCAACGGCAATGGTTACATGCTGAGAATAGAGAGTTTGGAAGGAGCTCAGTTGGAAATTGCCGAAACGGCAGGAGGCGGAGTTTTGAGCAATTTGGGTATGGCTCCGTCCAACTGCGGCTATTCTTCGGTAATCGGAGTTAGGGGTGATATTTTGGAAAATTCCAACTTGATAGCGGCCGGCGTACCAGATTTTGATTCCAGTAAGGGAGCCTATATTGTAAACGGGGCCTCAAATGGTATTGCCAATCAGTTGGCAGAGGTATTTACAACCAACCAAACCTTTAAGCAATCCGGAGATATGGCCACTACTTCGACTACCATTGCCAATTATACTTCGACTTTTGTCGGCAATGTAGCCAGTCAGGTATACACGGTACAATCTTCACAAGAATATCAACAAGCTCTGACGGATGCGATTTCGTATAAAGAGGCTCAGGTAAGCGGTGTTGATATAGATGAAGAGTTATCGCAAATGATTATTTATCAGCAGTCCTATGCGGCCTGTGCACAGGTATTTACGGCCTCACGCGAGATATTGGATGTCTTGCTCGGACTGGTAAGCTAGGGAGGATAGAACAATGGTAAGAGTTCCGACATATGCAAATTGCATGAATTTACTAAGTCTCACCATGAATATGAAAAACATGATGGACATGTACAGTTACCAAGCGACCACGGGTATTAAGTACTCCAACTACGGCGGTTATGGTATGAGTGCGTCTAATATTGTTAATATGGAAGCCTCATTGGCAGTGACGGAAAATTTTTCCAATAACAACATAATATTAAATACCACGATTGAAAGCATGAGTACGGTAATGGAGAGTGTTGAGGATCAGGTGAGCTCGTTTAAGAGCCAGCTTAACAATACTCTTTCGGCCTTAAGCGGATTGCAAAACGGCTCTCCGGTAAGTTCGGAAGTTTCGTCGTCAATATCCGATTTACAGACGGTAGCGTATTCTGCGATGTCACTTTTATCAGATGCATTAAATACCTCGGTAGCCGGCAAGTACATATTCGGAGCCGGCTCATCATCAGCTCCGACTAAATTTGGTTTTACTTCACTGGAACAATTCCAACAATATTATGACGGTATAAATATTACTTACCCGACCACTTCCAGTGCTAATTTGTCGAGCCGTTATGCCAACGGAGAAGTAAACGGCAATTTAACTATCAGTCAGGATGCCGGAGCCGCCGCCAACGAATTTATTTTATCGGCCAGTGACGGTTTCTTAACCACGGCGGTCACCGGCGGAGCAGCTACGACCGGTGATTTGACATTCTCGGCTGCCAACAATACTCTAAAAGCCAATGTCAGAGGTGCATTCAATACGATTGGTGCCGGAGATACCATGATATTTACCGACGAGAACGGTAACAATACGGCCTATATAGTTGAATCGGTATCAACTGACGGCAAGACCATAACCTTTTCCGACACCACGCCGGTAGCTGCCGATGCTACCTACACCAACGGTTTAGGTGCCAACGGTACGGCAGTATCGATAAGTACTTCGTTTGCGGTTGGAACGGTTGTTGATTTTAGTGGCAGCAATGATGTTGCACCGACCATGCAGATTATGGGAATCAATGATGATGGTAGTTTGGTGGTCAGAGCCGACGAAAGTTATTTTAACGGCTTGCCTTTAACCATAGATGCTTCAGAGGACTGGAGCCTTACATCGGACAGCTACTATGTCGGCGGCTCTGCTACCGAAACTTTCAGAGTATCGGAAAACCAAACCATAACAATGGATATAAGTGCTAATGACAGTGTTTTTGACAAATTGTTTCGAGCATTTGGTCAAATAGCTCAGGGCAATATGATACAAACCGACGAAGACGGTAATGTTACCAACGCCGATGAAGTCAACGAATTGGTCAACAATGCCATGGACTTGTTGCAGTCGGCAATAGACAACAACGGGCAGTCCAGCAATGGCGTAAATGAAACATTATCTTTGGTAATAGCCAAGATATCGGCCAATTATGTAACATTAAATAATGTCCAAAACACTCTGGAATTAAATGCCTCCACACTGGAAAGCAGTACTTATTCGATTAAAAATGTTGATAAAACCGAAGCAACGGTTATGTTATTAGAGAGTATGAATTCACTGGAGGCCTCGTATCAGGTTTTAAACAATGTGATGAATTTGTCTTTATTGAACTATCTATAGTAAATTGCAATATGGGGGCAAGATAGGTTATGCAATATGGAGAGTTTAACACCAATCAAGCAGTAGGAGTAAGGCTCTGCCGCAATGTTACACTGGCGGAAAAATATTATATCAAGGGATCATCTTTGACGGCCGATGATATAGATATATTGAAGAAGTATGACATAAAAAAAGTATTTGGTGTTATTTTTGAAGATGGCGATATGGACTATCGTGTAGCCCTAAATCAGATAGCATCGCGGGTATGCGGCGAAGGTTTGGGGTATTTTACCGATGACGACGGCATCTGCAAAGTTGTAGCACTTTCTGACGGCATCTTTATGGCCGATGAATCCAGAATAGATAAGTTTAACGGATTTAACGAACATTTTATTTTGAATACCATAACGCCTTATAATGTGGTTAAAAAGGATGATATAATAGCTGAGATAGAAATAACCCCGACCTTGCTCCATGAGGAAGAAGTCGATGATATGCTTTTTCGGCTTTCTGGAAACGACAGTTTACTCAAGATAGGAAAAGTTGAAGAAAAAAGGGTTTCGGTTATATATTCAAATTTGGTGGGGGATTTGGAAGAAAATGAATCTTTTACCTCGGTTTTGATGAAGTTGGTAAGTAATTTTGACGGTTTGGGTTTAAACTTCATTCAGGAGATAAACAGCCGTTATGATAAGAATGTTTTAGCCGAATCATTGTTTGATGCGTATCGTAATAAAGCCGATATTGTGTTTGTATTAAGTCCTTTATGTTCATCCGGATATAACAATGCATTGGCGGCCGGTGTAAAAATGTCAACCGACGGCATTGTTAATTTTTCCTATCCGCAGGTTGGAGCATCGGATTTGATTATTGCCCAAAAGGGTAAGTGTAAAGTTATAATAGTTCCTCATTCATACGGCAGGGTAGATACTTCGACGATAGACGGTTTGATAAAGCAGGCACTTTTTGCCGAGCACATGACCGAAGCGACATTTTCACAAAAGAAGGCCGGATGGCTGTCTTATATTGATCAAGTTCCGCCGGAGAAAGAAAAGTTGATAATAAAATCATCCGACAAGGGTAATTCGGATAAAGCCAGAGTCGGAGTAGTCGTCTTAGCGGCCGGACAAGGTAAGAGGTCGGGAACAAATAAGCTTTTGGTAGAAAACAAGAAGGGAGAACCATTGTTTATGTCGGCGGTAAAGGCCGCGATATCCTCGCAAGCTCGTCCGGTTTTTGTAATTACCGGTTATCGGCATGAGGAGATGGAAGAGTATTTGAGCAAATATGACATAAATATTTTGTATAACCCTTCTTATGCGACCGGTATCGGAACCTCGATAAACCTAGGGCTCAAATCCATGCCCTCTACTTGTGACGGGGCGGTATTACTACCGGCTGATATGCCGAACATTACGGCCGGAGATATAAACAAGCTTATAAATAAGTTTGATAAAGGTAGTGGTAAAGAGGTGTGCTTGTTTAGCTACAAAGGAGTGAAGGGCAATCCGGTACTATGGAGTAAATCACTGTATGGTCAGGCCGAGATTGTGCCGGAAAATGCGGATGTAAGAGTAGTCTTTGCCGAACATTCGGATTATATGAAGCTTGTGGAGGTCAAAGACAAAAAGAAACTTACCGATATAAATTTCCCTGGGGAAATAAAGGAATATTCAAACAGTTAAATAAGTTTCTTGGCAATGTCGATATAGGCTTGAGCATAAGGTGATTGAGGCTCAGCGGCGACGATAGGCTTTCCGTTATCGGCATTGGCTCTGATAGCAAAATTCAGAGGAATTTCGCCTAAGAATCTGACACCTAGTTTGCTTGCAGTTTCTTTGGCACCGGCATAACCGAAAATTTCATCACGATTACCGCATTTTGGGCAAATGTAATAGCTCATATTTTCCACAATGCCCAAGATGTCGATATTGACTTTTTTGAACATATTTACGCCCTTGACGGCATCAATCAAGGCAATATCCTGTGGGGTTGAAACGATAATTGCACCATCGATTTTAAGCCTTTGTGAGAGGGTGATTTGAATATCGCCGGTTCCAGGGGGCATATCAAGAATCATAATATCGATTTCGCCCCAATTCACCTCGGTCAAAAGTTGTTCAATGGCACCGCAGGCTTTTGCACCACGCCAGATAATAGGAGTGTCGCGGTCGATTAGAGAGCCGATAGACATAGCTTGCAGACCGAGGGCTTCAAATGGTTCAAAGTTTTTACCGTCATAAGAGACTGCCGGTTGCCCTTCAAAACCGAGCATGGTAGGAATTGAAGGTCCGTAGATATCAGCATCAAACACCGCAACTTTTTTACCCAAAGAGCTGAGTGCTAGAGCCAAATTAACGGCGGTGGTTGATTTTCCGACCCCGCCTTTACCCGAAGCAACGGCATAGATTTTTTTAACATTTCTCACCTGCCACATTTGCGGTTCTTCATTCAAGTTTGACACGGGCTTAGCATAAGAAAATATGATATTTACCTTTTGAGCCGCAGTGTTTTGCAAAATGTCTGCTTTAAGTGCTTCTGCCGCACTTTTATCTTCGGGAATATTTTGCAAGGTAACGATAACTCTGTTATCGAGTACGCTGATTGCGGCAATATTTTCACTTTTAAAATATTTTTCGGTCAAACTTCTTACAATATTTTCCATCGAGCTTTGTCCCTGTTGATAGATTGAGAAATGTTGTTTCTTTGAGCTATTTATATTATATAATTCGGACGATGCAACTAAAAAATGGAGAAATTGCAAAGATGTCAAAGATTCCAAATCCCTGGGATGATAATGATGAAAAAGACGAAAATCCGTGGGCAGATAACGATATGCCGCCGGTAAAGAGCAAAAAAAGTAATACGCCAAGCGAAAAAGAGTTTGATTTCAAATGGTGGTGGATAGCTGCCGGTGTAGCTCTTTTGTGGCTTGCTTCCGGTTTTTACCAAATCCAGCCCAATGAAGAAGGGGTGGTATTAAGATTTGGTGCCTATAACCGCAGCACAACACCGGGACTTCACTACCATCTGCCATATCCTTTAGAATATGTTTACAAAGTAAATTTAACTCAAGAACGCAGTATTAATTTAGGTGTTCAAGAAAGCCGCAATTTATCGACCAATACATTTACCGAGAGTCATATGCTTACCGGAGATGAAAATATCGTTGATATAAATTTGACCATTGTTTGGCGGGTTGAAAATGCCAGAGATTATGTGTTCAATATGCAAAATCCCGACCAGACCGTAAGGGTTGCGGCACAATCGGTTTTGCGAGAGATTGTCGGACAATCAAAAATGATGCCGATAATTTCGGGAGATCGTGGCAAGGTCGAAGACGAGACTAAGGAAGAATTGCAAAAGGTTTTGAATGAGTTTGGTGCCGGCATCAAGATTGTTCGTGTCAAATTGCAAAAGGCCGATCCGCCGAAGCAAGTCGTAGATGCTTTCAACGAGGTTCAACGAGCCAAAGCCGATATGGAAAGATTCAAAAACGAAGCCGAAGCTTATCGCAACGAGATTCTGCCCAAATCCCGAGGCGAGGCGGCACAAAGATTACAAAATGCCGAAGCCTATAAGCAAGCCGTAGTAAGCAAAGCCAAAGGTGACGCCGAAAGATTTTTATCGGTTTACGAGGCTTATAAAAACGGCAAAGATGTAACCATAAAGAGATTATACCTCGAAACCATGGAAAAAGTTTTGAGTAACTCAGACAAAGTAATTATCGATTCCGGAAAAAAAGGAAACAATGTTATTCCCTACCTTCCGTTAGATAGAATCAACACTAAAGGAGCAAACTAATGAGCGATAAGGCCAAAGTCATAACCGGAATAGCAGTTGCCATACTGTTGGTAGTTCTTGCCGATACTTTGTTTGTCTTAAAACAAACCGAGCAAGCCATCGTTTTGCAGTTTGGTGAACCGATAAGAGAAATCAAAGAGCCGGGATTAAAAATCAAAATACCGTTTATTCAGAAGGTTGTGTTTTATGATAACCGCCTTTTGAATTTGGAGCCGCCGGCACAAGAGGTGGTACTAAACGATAAAAAGCGGCTTGATGTAGACAACTTTACCCGTTACCGCATTGTTGATCCGCTCAAGTTTTATCAAACCGTTCGTACCGAAATGCAGGCTCGTTCAAAGTTGGAAGAAATTGTCAATTCATCGGTTCGAAAAGTTTTGGGTCGCAGCACTTTGCAAGAGCTTCTTTCCGGACAACGTACACAGATTATGGCCGATATATCCAAGGCCGTAAAAGCCGATGCCGAACAAATCGGCGTAAGTGTCGCCGATGTTCGTATCAGAAGAGCCGATTTGCCGATAGAAGTTTTGCAAGCAATTAATGCTCGCATGAAGACCGAACGCGAACGCGAAGCCAAAGAGTTTAGAGCAACCGGTCAGCAAGAAGCTCAAAAAATCAGAGCAACCGCCGAAAAAGAACAAGCGGTGATTATTGCCGAGGCCGAAAAACAAGCACAAATCATTCGCGGCGAAGGCGATAAGCAAGCTATCGAAATATGGAATCAAGCCGCCGGCGTAGATCCTAAGTTCTTTGCTTTTTATCGCTCTTTAGAAGCTTATAAGAATTCATTTAACGGTAAAGATAACAGCTCTTTGGTGTTATCACCCGACAGTGAATTTTTTGAATATTTTTCTCAAACAGTAAAGGCAGGAAGATAAATGTTTTTTCGATTGGTACTGTTACTAGGCTTGATTTTTTCAAGCATTGCACAAGCTCAGATTTTGGAACAAGAAAATCAATTTGGTCAATCGTTTGCCGATTTGGTCGACAAGCTTGTCCCCGGAGTGGTCAATATCTCCACGCTTAAACAATCTACAGAGTTGGCAGATAAAGTCGAAATTAACAGTACCAACGAACACATTCGCAACTACTTTTTGCAAGACGAAGGCGGCAGAGTTTCGCTAGGTTCGGGCTTTTTGATTGATGGCAACGGCTATATCATAACTAACAATCATGTTATCGACGGGGCCGATTCTATTGTCGTAAAGCTTTATGACGACAGCAAGTATGATGCCAAAGTCATAGGCTCGGATAAGATGACCGATTTGGCTCTGATAAAAATAGATGCCGACAAAGAACTTCCTTTTGTTAAATTAGGCGATTCCGATAAATTAAGAGTAGGGGATTGGATATTGGCCATCGGCAATCCTTTTGGCTTGGGGGGCAGTGTAACGGCCGGTATTGTTTCGGCCAAATCTCGCGATATAGATGCCGGTTCTTACGATAACTTTATCCAAACCGACGCTTCCATAAACCAAGGTTCGTCAGGCGGGCCGATGTTTAACATGAAAGGCGAGGTCGTAGGAGTAAATACGGCCATATTTTCTTCTAACGGAGGCAGTATGGGAATAGGCTTTGCCACCCCGATAAATTTAAGTAAATTCGTGGTTTCCGAGCTTATGAGCAAAGGTAAAGTAGAACGCGGCTGGATAGGGGTCAAAGCTTCAAACAGCGACGAAGAAATTCCTTTAAGCGAACAAAATACATTTAAGGGCGGCGTAATGGTAAACTCGGTTAGCGAAAATTCTCCGGCAGCAGCATCAGGAATCAAAGCCGGCGATATAATCATCGCTCTCAACGGTGTTGATGTTAAAGATGTTAAGCATTTCTCCCGCAACATCGCCGAAACTCCGGTGGGCAAAAATATAATGCTACGCGTATGGCAAGATAATCGGATTAAAGATTTTGAGCTGACTGTGTCGCTTATGCCCGAGCAAAAAACTGTTGCCGAGCCGGATAATCTGCCGGAAGAGGCCGAGCCGGAGGGCTATATTGCAGAAGCAGGTATGGTTTTGGAAAAAAATGCCGAAGGCAAAATTGTGATAAGTGAGGTCTTAGCCGATTCCGATGCCGCACAAAAAGGCTTAAGCAGTGGTGATATTATCCAAAAAGCCAATGGCAAAAATGTCAGCAGTATCGAAGATATGGTGTCTTATGTCGCCTACGCAATTTCTGATAAAAGCGGACAATTAGAATTATTGGTTTTAAGCAACGGCATTCCGCAAACTTTACAGCTCAAGGTAGGAAACAATGAGTAGAATAGATTTTTACCATTTACAGAAATCGGGCATTGAGGAAGTTTTGCCCAAATTGCTGGAAAAGGCCTATTCCTCCGGTAAGCACATTATTGTTAAAATCGGTACGGAAGATAGGGTGGAGTTTATAAATACTTTGTTGTGGACATATGATGATGCTTCATTTTTGCCCCATGGCTCCAAAAAAGACGGTAATGCCGCCTCACAACCGGTTTGGCTGACCTCAGGTGATGATAATCCCAATCAGGCATCTATGTTGTTTTTGGTTGATGACGCTAAAATAAATACGGCTAAATTATCAGATTTTGAGCGGATTTTTAATATTTTTGACGGAGCTTCCGAAGAAAGTATTAAGCAAGCACGCGTTTTTTGGAAAGAGGCCAAATCATCCTCCCACGAATGCCACTATTGGCAACAAACTGCAAGTGGTTCTTGGGAAGAAAAAGCTTAAAACAAGCAGTCGTCCAACTAGCGACCGCCGTCCTTTCTAATGTACTGCGGGTTTATTTTCATATTTAAAGTAGTTACTTTCTCTACTTGCGGAGTTTTGACATTTTTTACACCGCACCCGAAAACTTTAGGATATTGGCCGGAATTATTCTTACCAAAAATATTGGGTATGTGATTCAAAAGATTTTTTTTCTCATTCATCATTCCGACTCTCCGCTATAAAAATTATGCCGGCAGTATAACATCAATTTTTGAGCTTTCAAGCAAAAGAGATGAGTTTATAACTCTTTTTTTTCCAGTAATTTTATTCTGTTTTCCAAGTCATTGATTTTTATTCTGATATTATCTGAGAGCGGATATTTTTGTGCTTGTTTAAGCTGATTTTTTGCATTTTGTAAATTTCCGGTTCGAAGCGAAAATTCGGCGGTAGCATAAGCGGCAGCAGCCATATCACCGCTGATGGCATAAGCCTTGGCCAACAGCATCCACGAAAAAGCATTCGGCGAAGAAACCAAAGATTTGTTAAGCAGAGTTATGGCTTTTTTTGCCTCAACGGGTGACGGTTCATCTTCCAAAATCACCTGTGCGTAGTTAACCTGCATTAGTTGAGAATTAGGCATTAGTTCATAAGCTTTGCCAAAGGCATCTTTAGCTTTTTTAAGATTGCCCGATTCCAGCATAATTTGCCCCTTAAGCTCAAAGAAATAAGGATTGTTAGGTTCTATGGCCGACAACTCGTCCATGATTTTTGCCGCTTCGTCAAATTTTAGCATTTTAAAATAGGCGATAGCCTGAGCATAGCGAGCAGGAATATCTTTTCTGGTTGTAGGGTATAGTTTTAGTGTTTCTTCCGGAGTTAACAAATAAGCCTTAAGTTTAGCTTTAACTCTTTCAAATTCTTTATCATAAGGAGAGGTTGCAGGATAAGGCGATTCCGCAACTTTTTTCTCAAAGAATTTGATTCTCTCCGAAGTAACGGGGTGGGTGCGGAAATAAGGCATTTCTTCACGTCCGTTAAGCATATTGTCTTGCGATATTTTTTTCATAAAAGCCAGCACGCCGGCCGGAGATTGCTTGGTCTTGTCCAAAAGCTTGGCCGCCGCTTCATCAGCCGAACGTTCTTCTCCGGTTCGATACACCATATATTCGTTCAAAAGTGAAGATTGTCCGCCAAGCATAACCGCCATGGCCACATCACCTCTGCCGCTCAAAGCCGCCGAAGCCCCCGCCAACATTGCCGATACCAAAGAAACGGTATTTACATCCTGAGCTTTAAGCTTTTGCCGCAAAATATGACCGCCCATGATATGCCCGGTTTCGTGGGCAATAACCCCCGAAACTTCATTGGCACTATCGGCTCTGGTAATGGTGCCGGTGTGCACAAACAAACGATTGGCGTCAGCAACAAAAGCGTTAAGTGAATTATCTTCCACGATAAAAATATTATTGCGATAAAATTTTATTCCGGCCGCATTAAACAACGGTTTGACAATATGTTGCAAAAATTGTTCGGTTTCTTCGTCGGAAATAAGTTTAATGCTTTGAGCATTTGCCTCGCCAAAGCAAAAGACTGCCGGCAGAATAATTCCGCCAAGCAGTCCCAAAAATAGTTTTTTGAAAAGGTTGTTTAACCTTTGATAAGTTTTTTCCACCAAGCCGATTTTCCTTTCTTTTCGGATTCAGCCGTTGATACATTGTCAGAGTTTTCTTTGCTATTATTGTTATCTTGCGGGGCATCGGCATAGCTGTCATACAAAATGACGGCTTCCTGTTTTTCTTTATTTTCGGAATTATTATCGTTGTTGCGGTTGAATCTGCCGCGGCGGCGATCAAATTTTCCTCTTCTGCCGCGTCTTTCTCTGGATTTAGGTTGTTCTTGAGGAGTGATTTCTTTTTCTTCCTTAACCCCTGCCTCAACCTTTACTTCCGCAGGCTTGCTTATTTCCTGCTCGACCTCTTCAACCGAAGGAGTTACGATTTTTTCCTCTTTCGGAGCAACAATTTTGGTGCGTTCGATTCTGTAATCTGAAATGCACTTAACATTGTTGTCGGCACTGATGATAATCTCCAGTTTGTATTTTTGTTCCAAATCACTGAGGGTTTTTCGTTTATGATTTAAGAGATATATAGCTACATCGGTCGGGACGAAGAGATTTATTTTGGTTGAGCGGTTTCTGATACCTTCTTCTTCGATTGAACGGAGTATATACATACCTGCAGATTCCAAAGTTCTGGTAATACCTTTGCCGTGGCAGTACGGGCAAACTTGATAGTTGCTCTCCCAAAAAGCCGAGTGCATTCTCTGTCTTGAGAGCTCAAGCAATCCGAACATACTCATTTTACCGACTTGGATTCTGGAGCGGTCTTTTTTCAAAGCCTCTTTCATTCGTTTTTCCACGGCATGGTTATTGGCTGGTTCATCCATGTCAATGAAATCAATAACCACCAAGCCGGCCAGATTACGCATTCTGAGCTGTCTGGCGATTTCGTCGCAGGCTTCCAAATTTGTTTTAAGAGCAGTTTCTTCCAAATCTTTTTCTTTGGTAGCACGACCTGAGTTAACATCTATTGAAACCAAAGCTTCGGTGGGGTTAATCACCAGATAGCCGCCGGATTCCAGTTGCACATTGGTATCATGAAGTTTATCGAGCTGACCTTCGACCTGAAATCTTTGGAACAAAGGCATATCGTTGTTGTGGTAAGCCTTTATTTTCTTCAAATTATGCGGCGACAATATTTTGAAAAATTCTTTAGCCAAGCGATAAGCCTCGTCACCGGCGACCAAAATTTCGGAGGTATCTTTGGTGTAGATATCACGCAAAGCTCTTTTAATCAAATTACCTTCTTCATGAATGAGTTTCGGAGCTTTGTTTTTCAAGGCATCGATTCTGATTTGGTTCCAAGCTCTGATGAGGTAGTTATAGTCGCGAACGATATCGGATTTGGTTTTTTCCTCGCCGGCGGTTCTGACGATGATTGACATATCGGAATTAAGCGGCAGTTCTTTAACAATGGCCTTTAATCTTGCTCGGTCGGCGGCATTGGTAATTTTTCTGGAAACGCCTCCGCTTTTAATGCGGTTTGGCATTAAGACGCAATATCTTCCGGCCAAAGAAAGATAGGTTGTCAGGGCAGCACCTTTATTGCCTCTTTCTTCCTTAACTACTTGAACCAAGACGGTCTGACCTTCTTTTATAACATCTTGAATTTTGTGGCGGTGAAAAAGTTTTCTTGATTTGATTAATTTTCTTTGGATTTCAAAATCAATATTTTCGTCGTCATCGTCGTCAACATCATCAGATTCGTCAAATTTAGTTCTATCTTCGTCGTCATCGTCGTCGTCATCATTATTTTCCTGAGAAACGACAGCCTCTTCAAGACCTGTATCTTCGGCCAAAGTTTTTACCTCGGTTGCTTCAACTTCTTCTTTGGCCTCCTCGGCGGCGATTTGCTTACGATATCTTTTCTTAAGCATTCTGCGTTTGGTTTTCTTCTTTCCGCCTTCTTCTTTAGCTTCTTCTTCGGCGATAAATTCTTCTTCTGAGATGTGAGGAGGTTCTTCGGTCTTAATATCCTCTTTAATTTCTTCTTTAGGCAGTTCTTCGGCGACCGGAGTTCCGGCATTTTTGAGAGCCAAAGCTTCCTCGGCTTCTTTTTCGGCCTTAAGTCTCAGTGCTTCTTCTCTGGCCAAAGCTTTTTCTTTAGCTCTTCTTTCTCTTTCGATTTCGCGTTCTCTGATAATTCTTTTTTTGTTTTCGATTATTTCATCAACTTCTTTTTCAATATCGTCCAATACTTCTTGCGAAACATTGTAATAATCGGGATGAATTTCACCAAAAGCCATAAAGCCGTGGCGATTCCCGCCATAATCGACAAAGCAGGCCTGCAAAGACGGTTCAACCCTCATAATTTTACCAAGGTAAATATTTCCTTTTATTTGTTTGCGATTAGTGCTTTCAAATTCAACATCTTCAAGTTTATTTCCGTTTACAACCACAACTCTGGTTTCTTCAGGTTGGGTGTCATCAATCAACATTCTCTTAGTCATAAAAATCTCCACCGTTGTGAACCATATAAAATATGGTTCAAAATTAACCTGTAATCCGGAGAGAAAAATTAAAGATTTAAATAAAGTTGTGGCGTTATGATTTTGAAAAAGTTTTAAAATTCACAAGCTTTTCTTTGTGAATTGTACTCTGCCACTCAAAATTTCACTTTCGGTAAATCGCTGATATTTTTTGTTGTTGATTGGCGCGATTAAACCTAAAAATCTTCCAAAACTCTCCGGTAAAACTTTCGTTTTACAAAGCTTCGCGGTGCACGTCCGATCATAATGAAAGTACGGCGGGTATCAGAATTCGGTTTTAATCATCACAATTTCATTTTTTTTAAGGTAAAACCGGTTCCGCTACTAAGTATCCGCAAAACTTCATCTAGCATATACGGTTTAATTTAAAACACAACAACATTTTTATACTGTGGTTAAATTTTTTAAGAGATTGTAAATAAGTGTAAGCTATACTAAATAGTCAGATTAAGGGTGAAACATGGTCATGATGAAGCGAATATTACATAATGCATTGATACTCATTGGTATTTTTGTGTTTATGTTTTGGTCTACGGATTCTTATGCCGGTAGAATAACCGGCTTAAGGATAGGTCAAGGCATAGGCAATGTTCGTATAGTATTTGATGCCGACAGTAAATTTGATTACAAGGTTTTCACTCTAAATTCACCCAATCGGTTGGTAATAGACACTCAAGGTGTTGATGTTTCTTCTTCGGTCAGTAAAAATACCGACGAGAATGTTTTTGTAAAAAATGTACGCGTTGGCTCAACCGGTGTTGACGGTGTCAGAATAGTTTTTGATTTGCAAAAGCCGGTGTTAATTAAAAAGGCTTTTATGTTAGCACCGCAAAGTAATTTTAACTGGCGTTTTGCTATAGATTTAGAGGCAACATCGGAAAGAGAATTTAACTCAAAAATCGGCAACAATTATGCCGTAAGCAGCGACGATTATAATTCTGCCGATACCAAGTCAACGCACAAGCCGACGGCAACGACCCCGAGCAAGAGCTCAAAACGCAAGATTATTGTAATTGATGCCGGTCACGGAGGGGTTGATCCCGGTGCTATCGGTTATAACGGAACTTATGAAAAAAATATCACTTTATCAATGGCCAAAGAACTAAAAGAGTTGTTGGAAGATAACAGCAATTATAAAGTTTATTTGACCAGAAGCCGAGATGTTTTTATTCCTTTGCGAGAACGGGTGAAAATTTCACGCAGTCACGATGCCGATTTATTCATATCAATTCATGCCGACAGTGCTCGCAATCGCAAAGCTGTTGGATTATCGGTTTACACATTATCGGAAACCGCTTCGGATAAAGAGGCGGCGGCTTTAGCGGAAAAAGAAAACAAGGCAGATATTGTTGCCGGCTTAAATTTTGCCGAACATTCCAAAGAAGTAAGTGATATTTTGCTAAATTTGGCACAAAGAGAAACCAATAATTCTTCATCCGAGTTTGCTACACTTTTGAGTTCGGAAATGTCCAAAGTGGCAAAGACCGTAAGCAACACCCACCGTTTTGCCGGATTTGCAGTTTTGAAAGCACCCGATGTACCGTCTGTATTGCTTGAATTGGGCTATCTTTCCAATCCTCAAGAAGAAAAATTGCTAAGACAAAAATCATACCGTCGCAAGTTGGGGCAGGCAGCGGTTAAGGCCATCGACAAATATTTTAAAAATCCTAAGCATTAATAAGCATTAATATTTGACAGCACGGTAATTTTTTACTAAAAGATTCAAAATAAAAAACAAATATTGGGTCGAATATAAATGTTTAAGGCACTCTCGTCATTTCTCAGCACCTGTTTTTTCTTTGCGGTAATAGCTTTTGTTTTGGTAATTACAACGGTTTGGCAGATATCGCAAGAATTACCGGATTATCGGCAGTTGGAAAAATACGAGCCGTCTGTGACCACGCGTCTTTACGCCGGCGACGGGCAGGTTATGATGGAATATGCCGCCGAAAAAAGGCTTTTTGTGCCGGAAGACAAAATTCCCGATATGGTAAAGCAAGCCTTTATTTCTGCCGAAGATAAAAAATTTTATGAACATTTCGGGGTCGATATAATAGGCATCATCAGAGCCGTATTGATTAATGTCAAAAATTTGGGTAGCGGTCGTCGTCCGACCGGAGCGTCAACCATAACTCAGCAAGTTGCCAAAAACTTTTTACTTTCATCCGAACTTTCCTACAAACGCAAAATCAAAGAAGCCCTGCTGGCCATAAAAATGGAGCAGGCTTTCAGCAAGGAACACATTTTGGAATTGTATTTGAATGAAATTTATTTAGGCAACCGCTCGTACGGCGTTGCGGCAGCGGCCATGAATTATTTCGGCAAAGCTCTTGATGAATTAACTCTGGAAGAGGCGGCTTATTTGGCAGCTTTGCCAAAGGGGCCTAATAACTACAATCCCAAAACCAAATACGACGCGGCAATAGCTCGCCGCAACTGGGTTATTGACCGCATGGTCGAAGACGGTTATGTCGACGAAGAAAAAGCCTTTATTGCCAAAGGTGAGCCGTTGGAAGTCGTAACCTCTCGTAATAAGCTGCTTAAAGATTCGCAGTATTTTAGTGAAGAAGTCAGAAGGCAGGTTAATAAAAATTTTGGCGAAGACGCTTTATATGAAGGCGGTTTGTTGATAAGAACGACCCTCAATCCGAGATTACAAGAGATTGCCACCAAATCATTTACGCAACAGTTGGATAATTATGATCGCCGCCACGGCTGGCGGGGAGCCATTCAGAACATACCGCTGGAAGAAGGTTGGAAAGAAGCATTTAAGGATGTTAAAAAACCCGGCGGAGCCAAAGATAGCTGGCAATTAGCCATAGTAAAATCGGTTTCCGGAGCCAAAGCGGATATAGAGTTTGTTGACGGGAGTTCGGGTGAAATACCTCTGGCACTTGTTTCATGGGCTCGCAAGACCCTAAAAAATCAGTCGGTTGGCGGACAGCCGCAAAAAGTAACCGATGTTTTAAATAGCGGCGATGTAATACTGGTCGAAAAGGCCTCGGATGCGGAAATCAAGAAGCATAAGCTGAGCAACAATTCCTACAATTTGCGACAAGTACCTAATGTTGAGGGAGCAATGATTGCACTTGACCCGCATACCGGCAGAATATTGGCCATGGTCGGCGGATATTCTTTCCAAAAATCACAATATAATCGAGCCACGCAAGCCCATCGTCAGACCGGTTCGTCATTTAAGCCGATAGTTTATTTGGCAGCACTTGAGAACGGTTTTGAACCGACCGATTTAATTTTGGATGCTCCGTTTGTTTTGGATCAAGGTCCCGGACAGCCGGTATGGAAACCGGTAAACTATTCCAAAAAGTTCTATGGCTTGATGACCTTGCGTCAGGGTATAGAAAAATCAAGAAACTTAATGACGGTTCGTTTGGCTCAAAGTGTGGGAATGGATAAAGTTGCGGAATATGCCAAGAAGATGGGTGTAAACGACAATTTGCCCGAGCTTTTATCCATGTCTTTGGGTGCGGGCGAAACCAAGTTGATTAATATGGCTTCGGCCTACGGAGAGTTTGTCAACGGCGGTAAAAAGATATCTCCGTACCTGATCGAAAGGATTCAAGACCGCGAAGGTTATACCATCTATAAGCACGACACCAGAGACTGTGAGGAGTGTAATGTTGCATCTTGGGAGAATCAGCCGGTTCCGCAACTCAAGGATGAAAGGGAGCAGATAATAGATCCTTTGAGTGCCTATCAGATGGTCAGTATATTAGAAGGAGTGGTTCAATATGGTACCGGCGGCCGACTGCGTTCCATCGGCAAGCATTTGGCCGGAAAGACCGGAACAACCAACAAGAACCAAGATGCATGGTTTGTAGGATTTTCACCGGATTTGGTGGTAGCGGTGTATGTCGGATTCGATCAGCCTCGTTCATTAGGGAGATATGAAACCGGAGCGGCGGCGGCTTTGCCGATATTCTATGACTTTATGAAAGAAGCTCTTGAAGGTCAGTCTGATATACCTTTCCGTATTCCGAGCGGAATTAAATTGGTCAGAATAAATCATGACACCGGCAAGCCGGCCACACCGAGTGATACCTCGGTAATCTGGGAGGCACTAAAGCCTGAGGCCGTTCAGCGTCCGGTAGCCCAAAAAGTAGTCAGCGAAGAAAATAATACAGATGACAATGAAAAAGTTGATGAAACGACGGAAGATGCGGTTGCTCCGGTGATAACCTATGAAAACAACAGCGAAGATGAGTTACAGCTCGGTTCGGAATACTAGGAGAATAAAATGCGTGCCGATATCTATGAAACCAGTCAAAATATAGAGCAATCGCTAAAATTGCTCAGGAGGTCTCTTTGACTACGATAACTCTCTGCTGAGATTATCGGAATTAGAAAGTTTAACCGCAGATTCTGACTTATGGAATAACGCCGCCAAAGCTCAAAAGCTGATGAGCGAGAAAACTACATTAGAATATGGGCTCTACAATTTTGATAGGATGAGTTCGTCTTTTGCGGATTTATATGAGTTAGCAGAAATTGCGGAAGCAGAGAGTGATGAAGACGCGTTAGACGCGATAATGATTCAGTTGACCAATTTATCAGAGCAGGTTAAACACGCCGAATTGGAAGCTTTGCTATCCGGCGAAGCCGACGGTAATGATACCTTTTTGGAAGTTCACTCTGGTTCCGGAGGTACCGAGGCTCAAGATTGGGCCGAAATGCTGTTAAGGATGTACTCGCGTTGGGCCGACAAACATGGCTACAAGGTTGAATATGTTGAAGAAACCGAAGGAGATGTTGCCGGAATTAAGTCTGCCACCATAAAAATCAGCGGACACAACGCCTACGGTTGGTTAAAATCGGAAAGCGGAGTTCATCGTTTGGTCAGAATATCGCCGTTTGACAGCAACGCCCGCCGCCACACCAGTTTTGCTTCGGTAGGGGTCTATCCGGTTATTGACGATGATATAGAGATTAATATAAACGAAGCTGATTGCCGTGTCGATACATACAGGGCGTCCGGTGCCGGCGGACAGCACATCAATAAGACCGATTCTGCGGTAAGAATCACTCATATTCCCACCGGTATTGTGGTGCAGTGCCAAAATCAAAGATCACAGTTTCAAAATCGTGATACGGCGTGGAAAATGCTTAAAGCAAGACTATATGAAATAGAAATCAAGAAAAGAGAAGATAAAGCTCAAGAGCAAAGAGACAATCAGGGTGATAACGGCTGGGGATACCAAATTCGTTCTTATGTTTTGCAGCCCTATAAGATGGTAAAAGATTTGCGAACTGAGGTTGAAACTTCCGATACCAAAGCGGTATTGGACGGCGATATAGATTTATTTTTGTCGGCGGCCTTAGCCGATAAACTGGGAGATGACAATGCTCAATAAATATTTACGGCGAAGCGGAGAAATTGCATTATTATGTTATTTGCTGTTTTGTTGTTCGGTGTATTTTTTGCCGCAATATTACTTTTATGCTCCGGATACGAGTAAACCTGATTTGGCTCAAGCTCAGAGCGACGGATTTAGAGCCGAAGAAGTAACCTATACTTCATCGGACGGCACCAAGTTGTATGGCTGGTTTGTTAAACCCCAGACAGAGCACAAAATAGTAGTTTACTTCCATGGCAATTCACATAACATCGGAGCCTTTTACAACAAACTCATTCCGTTTATTGACAAAGGTTACGGCGTTTTTATCGGTGAATACCGGGGTTTTGGCGGTATTGCAGGCAAGTTGAGTGAAGCCAATTTGGCCGCTGACGCCGTGGCCGCGATTGATTACCTTAATTCTCAAGGCTATAAGAATTCCGATATGATTATTTACGGTATGTCTTTGGGCAGTTATACGGCGGTTAATACCGTTTATGAAAAAGGAAAACAAGATAAATTTGCCTCATTGGTTTTGGAAGTTCCGTTTGACAGTGTAATCAATGTAGTTAAGCAAAGGTTTTGGCCGGTATTTCCGTTTGATTTAATTGTTAAAGACCGCTATGAGAATTTAGTCAAAATTAAGGATATAGACATTCCGGTTTTGATAATGGGAGCCGATAAAGACAAGGTCGTTCCGGTTGCCAGAGCCAAGGCTTTGTACAACAATGCTTCAGAACCCAAAAAATTGATAATTTATGGCGGAGCTGGGCATTCGGATTTGTATGACTATAAAAATTATCAAGACATTTTGCAATGGTTGGATAAAAATGAAAAAGCTGAGTAACCGCAGTTATAAGATACATAAGATTACCGATTTTATCGGCGTTATTTTGCTGGTATGTCTGCTTCTGTTTATTTGGCAGTTATACCGCGGGTCTATCAGTTTGCCGTTTTTAAAGCCCTATATAATTAAGGCATTAAACCATGATGATACCGATTATCAGGTAACTTTAGACGGGGTAAACTTGGAGCTGGTTCGTTCGGTACAACCGCTGCGGATTATAGCAGGTAATGTAACCTACAAAAAAGAAGGAGCCATCACCATTACTGCTCCCAAGGTTGCTTTGTCATTTAGTATAAAGGCCCTTTTGCGAGGAGTGATTGCTCCGTCAACCATAGAGGTCGAACAGCCCAAGATTTTTATTTTTAGTAAGTACGGATTAAAAAAAGAAAAAAAACAAGATAATGAAGAAATAAATCGGCAAAAATTGAAGTACTATTTTGAGCAGGCCGAGAATTTTTGGGAGCATTTCAATTCCGAAGACAATGTTTATCCGGAGAGCTATGTCAATTCGATAGAGATAAGCCGAGCCGATGTTGAGCTTTTGGAAGTTGATTTGGGTAAAAAATGGCAGTTTAGTGATGTAAATTACAGTTTTAATCGCGGGTTTAGCGAACTAACCACGGAGATAAATGCCTTAATGCCGTTTAATGACAGTACCTCGTCGTTAGGTTTGTCGGTCAGCTATGACTATTCGGATAATAAAGCGGCAATGAAATTTTATTTTTCGGATTTAATACCGGCCGATTTGCTGGAATTAATAACCCCGGCCACCTCATCGAAAGGTTTTTACAATATCAAGGTACCTTTACATGGCGAGTTAAATACAGCACTTAATCTGCAAAATTTAAGCAAATATCGCGATAATATATTAGCCAACAGTGAAAAGATTATCGATTACATCAATTTTGATTTTAAGGGAGAGAAAGGGGTTATAAAGTTTTCTGCCGATGATAGCTACGATTACAACATATCGGGACTAATTTTGGAAGGGCAGATTGGTGGTAATTTAGATAGTGTCAAGATAAGCGATGCCGGATTGAATCTTGACGGGCAAAAGGCAAGTTTAGGTTTGGAGGTAAAAGGTCTGAAAGACTATTTGCTTCATTCATCATTAAAAAATATGGCAATAGACATTACCGCCAAAGTACCTTCTTTGGCAACCGATAATCTGACGGTCTATTGGCCCAAATATTTTGGTGATAAGGCATGGAAATGGTGCAAGGAAAGCTTGTTTGACGGAGAAATAAAAAACGGCGATTTTACCTTTAGCTTTGGCTATGATAAGAAGTCTAAAGGAATTAGTTTTCAAAAGCTAAGCGGGACGGCCTATATTGAGGGCGGCACTCTTCTGTATCTGAACGAAATGCCCAAAGTCACCGACATATATGGCAAAGCCACATTTAGCGAAAACAATATAATAATAGAGGCCGACAGAGCCAAGTCGGCCGATGTAATACTAAACCACGGTTATGTAGATTTGTATGATTTGACGGCGGAAGATAATTTTTTGAAATTAGAGTTGAGCGGTATCGGCAGCATAAGTGATATTTTGCGTTTGGTTGACCATGAACCGCTCAAATATCCGAGCAGTATAGGGCTTAAACCGGAAATGGTAAAAGGCAGTGCGATTGCGGATTTAAGCATGGATTTTGAGCTTAAAGAAGATTTAAGGCCGGAAGAAGTAAATGTTAATGTTAAAGCCGTTCTGCAAGATGTAGTAATGAAAGATATCATTAAAGATAAAACCATAGAGGCCAAGACATTAAATTTGGAATTAGACAATAAACATATGTTATTGTCAGGTGTTGCCAACATAGAGGGTTTGCCGTTGACATTTGAATGGGATGAAAACTTTGTTTCATCTGCTTATTTAAGAAAATACAATATAGGATTTAATTTTGATAACAGTTTCAAAGAAAAGCTTGGTCTTGATGTTAAGGCACTATCGTCACCATATATAACCGGAACAATACCGGCCAAAGCCATTATAACTGTATATTCCGAAGACAAAACGGTTGCGGATGTACATGGAAATCTGAAAGATACGGATATTGATTATTCATTTTTAGGGTACAAAAAGCCCTCGGGAGTTGTCGGAGAAATAACGGCTCAACTTGATATAAGAAGAGATAAAGTGGTATCAATCCCCCGATTTAATCTTTCTAAACCTGATTTTAAGGTTTCCGGTCAGGTAGAATTTAATAAACAGGGGAAGGTTTCAAGTATAGATATAGGAGAGATAAAGGGGGCAAAGACCAATGCCAAAGCCAAGATAGATTTTAGCTATACTCCGCAAGAACAAATAAAAGTTATTGTATCGGGTTCGTCTTATGATTTGTCGGAGTTTTTTGCCGAAGAAAAAGCTAAGATATCAGAGTCGAGCCAACTACAACAGGCTGTAACGGCCCAAAAAGATGAAGATGATTGGGAAAAGAATGTTCCCAACGCCAATATCAACATAGCGGTTGACAAATTATGGACCGGAAAAAATGTAGGGATCAATAACTTTGCCGGTTCGGCCAAATTGGTAAAAGGTTTAGGGATTGATGATATGCATTTGGTCGGTAACTTTGGTCGCCGTACGACGAAAGAAAAAAAGCCGTCGCAGCTCAAATTAGACTATAACTCGCGTCCCAATGGGGAATATTTATTGAGTATCAACAGTAACGATGCCGGTTCGGCTTTAAGATTTTTGCATTTATATGACTATGTCAGAGGCGGAAATTTGAGCATAAATGCCAAAAGGGGAAGCGACAAGAAATTTGTCGGGCATATCAAGGCCAGAGATTTTAATGTGGTTAAGACCAATATTTTTGCCAAATTGCTGACTTTATCATCATTGACCGGTATGGTTGATATGTTATCGGGAGATGGAATAGCCTTCACGCATTTTGATACACCTTTTGAGTATTCCGACTCGGAGTTACAATTAAACGGAGCCAAAGCATTTGGCAATGTAATAGGGATTTCGGGTAGCGGCAGATACAACGGAGATGATGAGCTTTTATCATTCAGAGGGATGATAGCACCGGCTTACGGCCTAAACAGCTTTATCGGCAAGATACCGTTGGTCGGCAATTTGCTTAGCGGCCGAGACGGTACGGTATTTGCGGTAAATTACACAATAAAAGGCAATATTGACGATCCCGAAATCAGTATTAATCCCTTATCGGCTCTAAGTCCCAATTCGCTAAAAGACATATGGAATGATAATTTTGTTGAAAATCAATAGATTAGATAATTTAGTACAAGAAATTAACTTATGTTACGGAATTGTTAAGATTTTTATGATAAACATTAAATGAATTGCATTTAAAGCAAATAAATGGTAATATTTAACTAGGATGTGTCCATAATATTCTCAATGATTTGAGGTGTGCTATGTCAAAATCAGTAAAAACGGGTGTCGTAGCTATTGCGTTAGCAACATGTCTGACATCATTATCTTATGCCAAAGTAGTTCCGGTTCATGAATATCAACTAAAGCAATTAACCGAGACAAAGGTAACTCCTACCTGTGCTTCGTATAATTATATGAACGAAGACGAAAAAAAAGAAACATCAAATGCAACATGTAATGAAAAAAGGTTGTTTGATGGGACGAAATGTTGGACGTGTTCGTGTCCTTCAGTGTATAAATATAAAGCCAGTGACTGTACCACCACCGGATATAAGAAGCCTACCAATACAACAGCCATATGTAATGATGGAAAGGAAGAGAAGTATTCATCATGCGAATGTGCCGACGGATACATACAATTACCCAGCGGATACGACCGAGATATGTTTACATATAACGGAACAATAGCACAAGGCAAAGGGCCGCAATGTTATAGAATTAGTGATTTTAAATGCAAATCTCCATACTTGGCACTCGGGAACAATAGTCGTACATTTAATTTGGATCCAGGACCTTATGGAGGGGGAAAAACAGTAACATATAAAACCCAAAAACCTTTTGATGAATCCACACTTGAGTGTGTCTATGCGCTAGATTATGACAAAACTAATATTTTTGTGTCTGCACAGACATCAAACTCAAATTTAACATGTCATGAACAACACACTTATACACCGCCATTGTTCACACAAGCAACACTTTATTACTACAATGGTTGTAGCACCGAAAACATGTGTTATACTGCTGCTCCGACCAGCCCGTGTATAAGCTACAAATCACATTCATTTAATGGAGAGATATGTTATAAAACAGTCGGATGTTTGGATGACCCGACCTTAATTGATAACAATACCAGGGTTTGTACCAACCAAAGTGTAGGACATGTCGGCTTTGGAACTACATATTCTATCGATGGTGCCAATAAGGTACAGTGTAAAGTTATGTCTTGTGTTTCTGCAAATAAATATTATGTGGAAAAGCCAGGCAGTAGTTTTAATTACATCAGCGCTACAAAGTTTGGTCTTACTTGCTACAAAGTGACTGGGTGCAATACGAACAATAACTGTCAGGAAGATGAACCACCAGCGGGGGCTATATATGAAACAGAAACTTATAAAAATAAAACCTGCTACTGCATCATAGGATGTGCGACCGGCGAGTACGACTACAGTACATACTGGGATGGATACCTCGCTTGGTGGAAATAGCCGCTAACCAAAAACACCTCTTACTAATTTTGGTAAGAGGTGTTTTTTTTGTTTGTGATAGTAAATTATCTAAGCCAAAAACTTAGGTCTTACAAAGCTTGGCATGGTAGTGTCTTTGGTATCTTCAACGGAAATTTCGGTGTTTGACAAAGTGTTTTGATTGCCGATGGCAACATAAGCTCCGGTGTTGTTATTAAGACGATAATAGTATTTTTCAATAGAAGGAATGACCTCATTTTTCCCTAAATATAAATATCCGCCTTGCGGTTGATGAGAGCTGATTCTCTGCAGTATTTTGTCTTGATATTCGGGAGCAAAATACCGCAACACATTACGGCAGAAAATAATTTCAAATTTTGATTTGGTTACGATGTCTTCCAGCATATTATATCGACGAAATTCCACCATTTTTCTTATATCTTCATTAGCCGACCACATATCGTCTTCCAAAGTAAAGAACTCCAAGATTGTTCTGGCATTCATTCCCATCTGGATTTCAAAATTATTATATTTTCCGTGCTGAGCTTTGCTTATGGAAAGAGATGATAAATCTGATCCTACAATACTGACTTCCCAGTCGGCAAACATCTTATTAGCTTTGGCTACAGCCATGGCTATAGAATAAGTTTCTTGCCCGGTTGAGCAGCCCAAACTCCAGATATTTAGTTTTTTGGCCGCCCGGCATTTTTCTTTAATTTCGGGCAATAATGCATTTTGAAAACGGAAAAATACATCAAAATCTCTAAAGAAAGAAGTATCGGAAAAGGCCATTGCCTCAACTACCTGAGAAATAAGCGGTTTTCTATCCATTTTAAGTTCCAGAATCAAATCCTCAACCGTATTAAAACCTTTTTCGCGGATAAAGTTAGATATTTTTTTATCGATGATAAAGTATTGCGATTCGTCAAATTCCCAACCGGCATTATCTTTGAGCATATCAAGCAAAAATTCAAAATCTTGACGACGCATTATCGATCTCCTCGCATTATTTTTATGATTTTTAATTTTGAAGCGATTATATCTTCATCAAAAGGCCGCATGATAAAATCATCGGCACCACCTTTAATTGCCTGTTTAATAATTTCGGGGTCTTTAATGTAGGAGCAAAAAATAAAATAAGGTTGTTTAATTTTTTTATCAGAGCGAATTTTATACAAAACATCGATTCCGTCGATTAAAGGCAAGTTCCAGTCACTGATAATCACATCGGGAATATTTTTGCCGCATTGTTCAAGCAAATCCTCGCCGTCATCAGCTTCTGTTACCGTATAGCCGAAGTTCTCCATGATTTTGGAGAGCAGCATTCGCATTATTTTGGAATCATCGGCAATTAAACATGTTTGCATTTTTATAAATCCGTTTCCTTTATGAGCAAGATATTGTCATTAATTTCTTGTAAATACAGACTGGCATTAGCATTATAAGTTAACAACATTTGCAACGGAGCCGTTGTTGCGTCGGTAACAGTACTTCCGTTTTGCAATATTGTTTTTATTTTATCTAATTTTTCGGTCGAGATTTTAAGAGTTTTACTAAATTCTGCAATTATTTTTTTATCGTTATCATACAGATTTAAGGTTCCGCCGCGGATTAGCAGATCGGCGACCGTCATTGTCATCAGCATGGCGGCTCTGTTATTTTTCGGATTACATATTTCCCAGTTCAGAGTTATGGGATAGTCTTTATTACCGAGAGTAGCCAAGTAATTTTTGGTGACGGATTTTACCATATCGGCATCATTGAGATTTGCGTTTTCGATTCCGCAAGCCAAGCGGAAGAACTTCATCCTGTCAGAGAGATTTTGCGAGCTGGTTTTTAAGATTGATTTTATATCATCCAAAAACTCCATATCTCCTTCTTCCAAAAGCTCAACGGCATTAGCTACGGCACCGATGCTTCCGGCAAGGTCGTGGCTGATTCTGGTGCACAGTAATTCGGTTATAAGATTATTATTCATATATCACCCATTAAAAATACAAAATACCTCCTGCACTTTATAGCAGCAAAAGATTTAAAAATTATAAAAATCACTGTTAATAAAACGTTGATCCTCGCGAGACATTCTGGTGTAATCCATTTCGACAAACATAGGATCTTCAAGCAGCAAATGTCCGGTAGAAGCTTTAAGGTAAGGTTTATTACCGCCCAATCCCCAAGTTACGGTAGTTTTATTATCTGGATTTCCGTATTTACGATTTATGGTTTTCCAAAAATCATATACTTTTAGGTTTCTGATATAAATGGCTTTTGGGGAGTTTCCGGTAATATCGGCTATTCTTGAATTATAAACAATTTTGTAGACTTTATTTTCGGTAAAGTTACTGGTGAAATAAACTTCGATTTCTTCTTTTGAATCGAATTTGGCGTATTTTAGGTATTGTAAATACTGGTATCCACCTTTTTTTGCTTTGTTAACGACGCAAGCTTCCAGTCTTTCGTATCCGACCACTCCTTCACTGCGGCAAGCTTCTTCGTTACGCCATTTAATAAAATTTGGGATTTGGAATCTGGCATTTATTTTTTGGAATCCGCGATTTTCAAGAGTTCTTACGGTTTGTCTCAGGCTCATTCTGAGCATAACCCCGGCTATATCAAATACCGACGCATTGGAACGTCCTTTATTTTCGTTATCGCGAGATTTTTCGAGCAAATCCTCAAGTTGACTTTTGCCGCTGTTTTCTGAAGAAGAGAGGATTGACAGCGGATTTGAGGAAGTAATTTTTTCGACCCAAGTCCCTTCAATCGGATTTGATGATTTGCTGTCTTCTTTAAGAGCTGAGGTAAGGGACTCATCTTTTTGTGTGATATCGTTATTTGGGCTGGTTTGCGGAGCCTCCAATATTGGGGGAGCTGTGTTTGGCAAAGGAATAATTTCTGTATTATCGGCTGCATCGCCTGCTATGGAATTATCTTCATTGCCCAGGGGTTCAATATCAGGCAATTCATCTAAAGACGCGGGTGCGGGTTCTGAGATATTTTGCGGAGAGTTACTTTCCGTAACGACTTCCGTGGTTGTTGTTTCGTCCGGTTTATCTGTTGTTTGAGTTTCTGGTATATCCAAGTCCGGCAGGTCATCAAACGAAAATCCTTCGGGGAAGGGGTATGCGTCGGAATCTTCGCTGGCCGACGCGATTCCGCTGTTCATGAGCAGTAGTAAAATAAGCAACACAAACCTTAATAAAGACACCTTAAAACCCGATAATTTGTTTCACTGAGAGGCATTATAATTATTTTTATCAAGATTGGCAAATACTATAGGTAACTTATTAAACGGAAGTTTTTATTTACTTTTGCGACAAAAAGTTATAAAAAGCAGTCCATAGAAAAAAAATATTGGTAGAGAGATGACAGAACGGGTACATATTATCGGAGTCGGGCTTGCCGGAGCAGAGGCGGCATGGCAGTTGGCAAGACGCGGTGTGGAAGTAGTTATTCACGAAATGCGTCCTGACAAAAAGTCTCCGGCACACAAGACGGAATATGCGGCAGAATTGGTTTGTTCAAATTCTTTACGCAGTGATGACGCGAGCAACAGTGCAATCGGAGAATTACATCAAGAAATGCGTCAAGCATATTCATTGATAATGCAGGCGGCCGATGCGACCAAAGTTCCGGCCGGCGGAGCTTTGGCGGTTGACCGAGATGGTTTTGCCAAATACATAGACAATGCCTTAAAATCATCTCCGTTGATAAGTTTCATTACGGAAGAGGTGCAAGAGCTGCCCCCAAAAGAGATGTTAACGATTATAGCCAGCGGCCCATTGACCTCAGAGCCTTTGGCACAAGCCATAAAAGCGGAAATCGGGAATGAGAGTTTAAGTTTTTATGATGCCATTGCACCGGTAGTTTATAAAGACAGCATAGATTTTAGCAAAGCATGGTATCAGTCGCGCTATGATAAGGGCGATAAATTTGATTATATAAATTGTCCTTTAAGCAAAGAAGAATATTATAATTTTGTTGAAGCATTGTTAGCCGCGGAGCAAGTTGAATTTCATGAATTTGAGAAAGCTTGTTATTTTGACGGCTGTTTGCCCGTTGAGGTTATGGCACAAAGAGGTAAAGACACATTGTTGTTTGGCCCGATGAAACCCGTAGGCTTGACCAATGCTCACAAACCGGAAGAAAAACCCTATGCGGTCGTTCAATTAAGGCAGGATAATAAAGCCGACACTTTAAGGAATATGGTCGGATTTCAAACCAAAATGAAATACGGTGAGCAAGAACGGGTATTTCGCATGATACCTGGGCTTGAGAATGCTTCTTTCGCAAGGCTTGGCGGAATTCATAAAAACACCTTTATTAAAAGCCCGATATTGCTTGATGATTTTTTGCGCTTAAAAAGCAAACCGCATATAAGTTTTGCCGGACAGATAACCGGTTGTGAAGGTTATGTCGAAAGTGCGGCAATCGGATTACTGGTCGGTTATTTCAAAGCTTGTGAGTTTAAAGGGGCTGAAGCAAGCCTGCCACCTTTGACAACGGCCTTCGGCTCTTTGTGGCATCACCTGCGGGATACCACGGCAGTAGAAAATTATCAGCCGATGAATGTAAATTTCGGTTTATTTCCCACACTGCCTCTTGAATATACGGCAAAAGGAAAAATCCGCAAACTCAAAGGAATGGAAAAGAAAGAAGCCTATTGCCGCAGAGCAAGTATCGATATAAAAACTTGGCTGGAAAAAATAAATGTTTGAGATGTCAATAAAAGAAAGTAAAACCCGAAATAGTTTTCCTGTCGGTTTGGTTGTATCACCGTCGTTAAAACCTATGGTGAAGGCTTATTATACGGCAGCTCGTTTGGCTGATGATATCGCCGATGCTCAAAATGTTTCAGCTAAGATAAAAAAACAGCAGATTACGGAAATACGCAAGGCATTTGCAAATTATGGAGAAGTCTCATCTTATCCGGCGGTATCTGCATTAGGGCAAATGTTTGCTAAAGAAAATTTAGACGGCTCGCTGTACCTTGATTTGCTGGAAGCTTTTGAGCGAGATATAGCGGCAAGACCCATAAGAATTTGGGAAGAGTTGCTTGATTACTGTCGTTATTCTGCCGCACCGGTCGGAAGATTTATGATGGCTGCTTACAACGAAAATTATTCGACCTACATTCCCGCCGAAAATTTGTGTATCATATTGCAACTGTTGGACGATTTAGGTGATATAAAAGATGATTTAAGCCTGCTTAAAAGGTGTTATATTCCGCAGGATATGTTGAAAAAATACGATGTCAAAATATCGGATTTGGGACTTTCGTACACCACTGCGGAAGCAGAAAAAATGCTCAAAGAATTTTTGGATAAAATCCGAGCAATGAACAAAGATGTACAACATCTTCCCAAACTGATTAAAAATTTTCGTTTGCGATTTGAGGTATGTATTATACTTTCCTTAACCAATTCTATGTTAAAAAAATACGGTAAGGTCGATATTTTGCAATATCAGCCGCGTTTAAATTTTTATGATTGGGCCAAAAGCTTGGTTTACGGACTTTTAAAGTCATTGTTTTTAAAGCATTAATGACTGGTTGGTAGTTTATGAATAAACTGATAAGAAAAATTGTCAAAAAATCGGGATCTTCATTTTTTTGGGGTTTGCACATTCTCCCCACCAAAGAAAGAAGAGCCATATATACGCTTTATGCGTTTTGTCGCCATATCGATGACATCGTGGACGGAGATATTCCGCTTTCACAAAAACAAGAGTTACTGGATGCGTGGCGAAGAGAGATAGATAATATATATGACAAGAAAGTCCCGGCATCGGAGATTGGCAGAAATATTTATAAAAATTGTATTCGTTTCGGCATACCCAAACAAGAGTTGGTCAGCTTGTTGGAAGGAATATCAATGGACATTCCTTATCCTTTGCGAGCCCCCGAATTAAAAGATTTTTACAAATACTGCTACGGAGTTGCCGGAGCTCCTGCCAATATGTATTTAAGAATATTGGGTTGCAGAGATGAAGAACTTATCGCCGATTTATCACAATCTTTGGGCTTGGCGATGCAGATTACCAATATATTACGCGATGTAAGGGATGATGCCAATGCCGGAAGGCTGTATATACCGAGAGAGTTTTTGCTGAAAGCGGGTATCAATTCCGTAGATCCGATGACGGTGGTAGTTGATAAAAATTTGTCGATAGCTCGCGAAGAATTGGCAAAAATTGCGGCCGAGAATTATGATAAAGCCTTCGGATTAATTAAAAAATTAAATAAAAGGAATGCTCGCAATATAAAAGTGATTGCCTATATTTATAAGAGATATTTTGATATAATGAATAATCGCGGATGGGAGATAATATCTCCTAAACCCTATATCGGAAGGTTTATAAAAATGCTTCTGGTTATCAAAGCATTGAGCGGGAGATAGTATTTGGCAAAAACAAAGGCTACATATCATATAATCGGCGGAGGTTTGGCAGGACTTGCTTGTGCATGGTATTTGAAGCAAAAACATCCCGAAATTCGTTCAATAATTTATGAAGGAGCCAAACATTTGGGCGGTAGGTGCTATTCGTATTTTGACGAAGGCCTGTCAATGCCGATGGATAACGTTCTGCATACCGTGATAGGAGCTGATAGGTTTATGTCGCGGTTTGTTAAAAAAAATGAATGGAGTAAAGAAAAGCAGTTTATAGATTTGGCTAAAGAAGAAATAGATAATTCAGTATTTGCCAATAAAGATATGCTGCTGGCAAGTTTATGCAATACCGCGGAAAATATCCCAGCAGAGATAAAACGCAACATAATTTTATCACTATTCCCTTTCGGCAGAAGTAAAACCAAGGTATATTTTTCCAAACAAGATTTAAGCCCACGGATAATTAATGTTATGGGTGCATATGCCGATGAAATACAGCTAAATTGCAAACTAAGTAAAATATCTTCACAATTCGGGATAGCGGCCAGGCTGGAATTTGGGAAAAAAATTGTTGAGTTAGGGGCTAAAGATAGAGTGATTCTAGCTCTTGATAATTTATCCTACGCCAAATTGATGTCAGTACCGCCGTTGGAGCATAGCAATATTATTGAAATAAATTATCACACATCGCAGACTATATTTTTGCCGAAAGGGGCTTCATTTATCGGAGTTAAGAACGGGATTTGTGATTGGGTGTATGCCGGTAATAATATACTTACGGTCATTGTTTCAAGTTGTGTCGGTAAGAGTAAAGATCTGAGTGATTTGGCTCGTGAAGTATGGTACGAATTGGATAAAATCAGAGGTGTAAATTCGGCTTTCATTCCGCCGTTCAGAGCGGTATGTCATAAAAATGCAACCATAAAACAAGATGAGAAAAACAATCATCTTCGCCCGCAAAACCCAAACACCGAATATCCCAATGTTTTCATTGCCGGAGATTGGAGCATGAAAGATTATCCTTGTCGCATGGAAACGGCGGTTAAATCAGGAATAAGAGCTGTAAAAGCAGCACTAAAAGCAGAATAGAGAAGGTAAATAAAATGGATTCGGAAATAACAACTTTAGAAAACGGATTACGGATTATCACATCGACGCGTCCGCAATTAGAAACGGTATCGCTCGGTATATGGGTCAAGACCGGTTCGGCTTATGAGCGAAAAGACAACAACGGCATTTCGCATTTTTTGGAGCATATGTCGTTTAAGGGAACCCAAAAGAGAACCGCCTTGGATATTACCGAAGAAATAGAGAATGTCGGCGGTCAGTCCAATGCATATACTTCACGGGAGTTTACGGCTTATTACGCCAAAATGATGAAAGAAGATGCCGAGCTGGCCTGTGATGTTTTAACCGATTCATTGCTAAATTCAACATTTCCCGAAGAAGAGTTGGTAAAAGAAAGAGATGTCGTCATTCAAGAAATAAAACAAACAATAGATACACCGGATGATATAATTTTTGATTATTTTCAAGAAACGGCATTTCCCAATCAGGCTTTAGGCCGTTCGATTTTAGGCCCGCAAAATACGGTAAAGAGTTTTACTTCCGACACATTAAAATCCTACATCGGTAGTAATTATGCTGCCGAGAACACGGTAGTTTGTGCCGTGGGAAACATAACCCATCAAGAATTTGTAAATATGGTCAAAGCAAGAATGGGCAGTTACCGTCCCAAGACCGATTTTGTTTTTGACCAACAAGAATATAAGGGCGGATTTTTTATTGAGAAAAGACCCATTGAACAGAGTCATATGATAATGGGCTTTTCCGGAGTGCCGTATAAAAGTGAGAAATATTATAATGTGGCTATTTTATCGACGATTTTGGGTGGCGGAATGTCGTCAAGATTGTTTCAGGAAATAAGGGAAAAACGCGGTTTGGTATATTCGGTGTATACCTTTACTTCGTCGCATTCGCAAGCCGGATTATTCGGAATTTATGCCGGGACCGAAGCTAAAGATATTCCGGTAATGGTTCCGGTAGTTATAGATGAGATAAAAAAAATATGTAATGAGCAAGTGAGCGATAAAGAGTTTATGCGAGCCAAAATGCAAATTAAAGCCGGCATAAAAATGGGGCTTGAGAGCTCGTCATCCACGGCAGAGGTATTAGCCCGCCAGAACTTGATATACGGCAGAACTTTGGGAATAGAGGAAGTTATGGCAAAAATAGATGCCGTTAGTAAAGAAGATATCAGAGCGATGGCCTGTCAAATATTTGCTTCATCACCCACTTATACATTATTAGGGTCTTTGGATAAATATATGGAATATGATGAGTTACAGCAAAAATTAAAATAAACAAAATCTTAAATATTATCGATGTATAATTAGCGACAACGAATGTTGTCGTTAATTTTTTTCACACTGCCGGAGGAAGTTATGTCCAGAGCCGAAGATATTTTTCAAAATCTGATATATTTCGGAGAAGAAGCGATAGATGAATTTATTATCAATCGTCAGAGTGAGGAGCTGTTTATAGACTTTAAGCAAGCTGCGTCCGACGGTAAGAATTTTAATACGCTTCATAAAGATGATCGCAGAAATTTATCAAAGGCCATATCTGGTTTCGGCAATTCGGAAGGCGGCGTGGTGATATGGGGTGTTGAGTGTGCCAGAGACTATGAAATCGGAGATGTGGCCAAGGCAAAAGTAAAAGTCAGAAATGTCCATAGATTTTTAAGTTGGTTGGAAAATGCCATTTCGGGCTGTACCATTCCCAGTCACAACAAGGTTCGCAACCATATTATCAGTGTCGATGAAAATGGTGACGGTTTTGTGGCAACTTATATTCCGAAGAGTGAATTATCGCCTTTGATGACGACTAGCAATTCGGCCATTTATGTCAGATCGGGTTCAAACAATGTTCCGGCACCTTATGCGGTAATGGCCGGAATGTTCGGACGCCACCCGCAGCCTAATATAGAATTGAAGATTGCCGATAAAAAGATTGAGGCCCTGCAAAATCAGGACGAGGATATGTTTTATCCCAACAGCATAGACAATCCACCCGAGCAATATGTAAAAATATCTTTTGAATTGCAAGGGGCGAATATTTCCAATGTAATTGCTCGTGAGCTTTTTTTGTCGGCCGAAGTAAAAAGTGACGGCGGAGATTACAATAAGGTAAGATTTTCTAACTACAGTCAAATGGAAGTAATTGCGGGTATTGAAGGTCAGTTGAATATAATTACGCGTCCGGAGTTGAGATTACCGCCCCGCGGAGCCATAAAGTTTTGCAATGTTGAATTGGTATTATCGCCGTTTATTGAAGATGATTTTCAGCTTGAAGGGGTAATCGGAGCCAATTTGGCCATGCCGAAAGATTTTCGCATATACATTCCCAAAAACAAGTTGCGGTCATTCGTTGCCAAGGTAATCAGGGGTGATGAGGATTATAATATGATAATGAATGAGTTTTTCAATGACTATTTCCGCGGAGAATTCTAAGATGACGGAAGTGGAAATATATACCGACGGAGCCTGCTCCGGTAACCCCGGAGCCGGTGGTTGGGGGGTATTGCTGAGATGCAACGGGGCAGAAAAGGAATTAAGCGGCGGCGAAGATAATACCACCAACAACCGCATGGAGCTGACCGCGGTTATATCAGCATTAAAAGCCCTGAAAAGGAGCTGCAAGGTAGTTTTACATACTGACAGTCGTTATGTTATGGATGGCGTAAACGATTGGCTGCCAAAATGGCGGGTAAACGGCTGGCGTACAGCCAATAAGAAAACTCCGGTCAAGAATCTTGATTTGTGGCAAGAACTCGAGTCGCAGTTGGAAAAACACCAAATTAAATGGATTTGGGTAAAAGGACATAACGGTCATGTCGAAAATGAGCGAGTTGATAAATTGGCTCGAGATGAAGCAAAACGGCGGATTTCGGGAATTTAGAAAAAAATCTCTTGATATAGACAAAAAAATATCATATATTGTAATTGGCTTTAATGAATAATAAGTGTCAATAATATGTCGATATCAAAGGAATATATAGTTAACACCGAAGCTAAAGCTGGGACTGAAAAAGACAAATCTTTTGTTTTTGAGACAAAAGAGGAATACATTACCCACCTCATCAGAAATCACCAAATTCAAAAAAACGGCAGTTACCATAAAGATGGTTGCATCCACTTAAAAGGGGTGCTGAAGATAGATTCACGGGTAAAAAAAGGTCTGGATTGGAGTGATATAGTTGCCACCAATGCGATTGTCGAAGACGGGGTAATAAGCAAATATAAATATTTGCCCAAAACCGTTAAGGGAGTGAAGACAACATTGCCGATACCGAGTTTGGATTTGTATATTTTGCATAACAATTACGGCTGTACAAAGAGCGATAAGCATTACTGTCTGGATACATTACGGATATCCGAGCAAGCAAGCCTTCTCGATTTTTCAAGCGTCAGAGCAAAACTGACGCTTTTTTATGGTCGCAAGATAGGCTTATCAAAGTTACCGCAGTCGGAAGTTATATTAGGGTTGGGGGTTTCTCATCTAGAGATTGATTGTAAAGATGCATATCATGTAGCCAAACAAAAAGGCTGCGGGAAAGAAGTACTTGACTTTTTGCGTCCCCGCAGCCCGATAGTTACCTACATATCTCGCTTTATCGGCAAGAAGATATAAGTCTATTTATAAGATTTTTTATAAATCTGTACGCAATCCTCAAGTGTCAGCTCAACGCGGTCAAAGTTGAAGAGGAAACCCATGCAGTCTTTGGCGTTTGCGGCCATTTTATGAAGCTCATCTTCACTGATGCCGTAGTCCGACATTTTGAGATTATCAACACCGCAGTCTTTTTGTAATTTATCAAGCATGGTTAAAAAGTCTTGCGGTTTGGAAGCATTTTCCATACCTAAGAATTTCGCCATATCAATAAATCTTTGGTCGCAGGCACGTTTTTCAATCAAGTGGGCATAGTAGGCTTTTGAAATCATGATAAGTCCGGCACCATGCGGTAGGTCTTGGTGGTATGCCGAAAGAGCGTGTTCCAAGGAGTGTTCGCTGGTGCAAGCTCCCACACACATAACAAATCCCGACATCGAGTTGGCAAAGGCCATTGCCGAACGAGCTTCCGTATCGTTTGGAGAGGATATTGCTTTAGCTAAGTATTTTCCAACATTTTCGATGGCGGCACGAGCAAACATATCACTCATTAGATTGGCATTGGCGGCAATATATGCTTCGGTAGAGTGAAATAGGGCATCAAAACCTTGATAAGCGGTTTGTTTGGCCGGCACCGAAGTCATAAGTTCGGGGTCAACGATTGAGAGTACCGGAAAACCACCGAAGAAAGCGGTTTTTTCGTTGGTTTCTGGATTGGTGATGACGGCACCATTATCAATTTCCGAACCGGTACCGGCGGTTGTCGAAATACAAACCAAAGGCAAGGGTGGATTTTTCAATTCTTTTTTACCGCCCTTACCAAAAGCGATATAGTCCCAGATATCCCCATCGTTGGTAATCATCGAAGCCATGGCTTTAGCAGCATCCATAACGCTTCCGCCGCCTAATGCCAAAACGAAGTCACAAGAATTTTCTTTGGCTGTTCTAACGCCTTCCATAACGGTAGATTTGAGCGGGTTCGGTTCAACCTTGTCAAACAAGCGGTAGGCAACACCGGCTTGGTCAAGTTGTGCGATAGTACGGTCAAGATATCCGTTCGCACGAGCTGATTTTCCGTTTGAAATCACCAAGAGAGCTTTGTTACCAGGTAGTTTGCGTTCATGAAGATTGTTGAGTTCTCCGCACCCGAAAAACAGATTAACCGGCACATGAAAATTAAAATTCATAATCATTCTCCTTTTGTTTTGGTTAAGTTGATTAAAGTAATTTCCGAAGGGGCGAACAGCCGCATTTGCGGCCCCCATTGTCCTGCACCCCTAGACACATAAAGGGTAGTGTTGTTTTCTAGATTATATATTCCGGCCAGATATTGATTTTGCAGCCAAGAAAAAATGTGAAACGGAAAAATCTGTCCGCCGTGAGTATGCCCCGAAACAATCAAATCAATTTTGTTTTCTTCGCCGAAATTAATCGGAGTATGAGATAGCAAAATTTTGAATTGTTGCGGGGTAGAATTTTTAAGTGCGGCATCAAGGCTTATTATTAGGCCAATTCTTTGAGCGGTTCTCCAGTCCGGAATACCTGCAATATAGATATCGTTAAGTGCAACACCGGAGTTTTCTAAAGACTTAAATCCAAGTCTTTGCAAAGTAACCAAGCTATCACGGTATCCGGCATAAAACTCGTGGTTGCCGCTTACAAAATAAATACCTTGTTTAGCTTTAAGTTTTTTTAAGAGATTGGTAATGTCAGATATTTTGTCTTTGCTGTCATCAACAATATCTCCGGCTAGCAATATTATATCTGGGTCGAGGGAGTTGACTTTTTCGATTGTTTTTTTCACTTTTTCGGGATTGATTACTCTATGGATATGAATATCGGTCAAAAGCACGATTTTTTTGTTTTCGGCAACTTTATCGGAGGTGATGTTTATTTCTTTGATATCCGGTACTTTAGTTCCTTCATATAGTGCATAAACCGTAAGGATAAGAGCCGAGGCAATCAAAATGGAATTAACTTTCGGCAGGTATTCTTTGGCCAACGGAGGAATATTGATTAGACCGGCTTTGTTGGCAATCAGCCAAGATATATCGACAAACATGGTAAGTATGGCCAAGATAACACAGCCGATAAACAAGAAATAAATCCCGTAGCGGTATAAAGGATAGAATTTGCCGAAAACATTTTCAAAGGCATAAGAGCTTAGAGGTTGGACACAACCGATAAGGAGCAGAACAAATAGAAGCAATACTGTCAGAATAAATCCGAGCTTTACCAGTAATACAAAACGCACAAACAAATACAAGGTAATTGTGCAACCGACCATCGAGGCCATAACACTCCAAGACAACATAAGAACGATTCTCCTTAATTTAGTATATTCACAAGCATTATAGTTTTTAGAGCGTACTCTAAGTCAAGATATTTTTTATATCAAGATTAAGAAAAATAAACGATTGTCAAAATCTATAAGAAAATATATAATAAAACAAAGGAATGATTAATATGTTGCAAGATGAACAACGGGAAATATTTGAGCAAATTTCTGCATTGCCGTCACTAAGACCAGGGTGGGTGAGGGTGGTACACCGTTGTGTATCGAATCAATCATCAATCCAAAATATAAAACAAAACGGTTTGATATTTAATCGAGAGGCAGCTAAATTATCTCCTTTGCAACGCGGCGGTTCATATCCTCATATAACATCCATGGCTTCGGTGTATGATGAAAAAGGGTTTTGGCAAAGCATGGTTCGTGATGATTTTGGCTGCTATGACAATTCTCGCTACGCCGATACAAAAATAGTTTTTGATATACCGCAGGAAGAATTTTGTTTTTTACAGAATTTTGGTCGTTTTGTAAAAGGCAAGATAGATGCCAAATATTTAGTTGGGGTTGTTCCTAATATCAACGGAGAAAACCCAAAACTAAGTTTGCCGCAAGAAGATGTGCTAAAAGCCAAACAAATATCGCAAAATTCAGCACCTTCAAAGGCCGAACCCAACAATATCAATGTAATGATTGAAGATTTTTTAAGCCGCTTTCATAATGCCGATATCCAAAAAAAGTCTGCAATAATCAAAAATAGGATGAAGCAAACCCAAGAAGAACTGTCGGAAAAATTTTTAGATAAAAGAGATAGTAAAAATATAATTCCTCCGCTCAAATCAAGCAAAGTTTCATCGGAAAGATAACAAAAAACGACCACTTATCAAATGTGGCCGTTTTAATAAAAAAATAAACTATTCTTCCTCCTCCTCATCATCATTTGAAGCTGATACTTCACCATCCTCATCTTCATTTTTATCATCAAGCGAGTTATCAACAATAATAAGCAAATCCTCATTTGGATTATCATCAATTAGGTGATAATGGGGATAAGGGCTATGTTTATTTTCCTCATCATACCTTACTCTACCACCATTTTCTTTCCATGATTTTACTTCTTCTTCAGCTTCCTTAGATGACATGACATAAGGATCTTTTCCGTTAATGTGTTTATTTCCCATAACAATAGATATTAAAAAAGTTAGTAAAATAATAAGATATGTAACGCGTAGTATATAAAGATAATTTATTTTTGCAATATATGTTTTGGATACTGCAAAAATAAATACAAAATATTTAGTTCCAAGCAACCTAGCTATCGTTATTCAAACTTACCTAGCAAATCCAACAAATGCTTTCTTCAATGAGGCCGTTTTTTATTGGTTATGCCCAACTTACAGTTTTCGAGTGTTACAGCTCTTTTATCATCTTTAATATTAACAGATTATATTTCCAATTTTTTTCTTCTTTTGTTTCTGCAAAACCCATTTTGTTATAAAAATTGATAGATGGTCCGTTTTTAATTGTCCAAACCACACATTGTTTATAGTTGCTTTTTTTCCTTATATTGCAAAAATAATCTACTAACATTGTTCCAATGCCTTGTCGTTGGTACTCAGGTCTAACATATAACATTCCTATTTCAGAAATTTTATCATGTTCTATACCATTCATTATAAATCCAACAATTCCAGCATTTTTTGTTTGTGCAACATAGCATTCATATTTTTGCATATAATCATTCCATTTATGTAATATTTCATCACTGCAACATAAATTGTTTAAATGTTCATCAGGAATATAACCTTTATAGGAAACTTTGCAAGCGGATTGAAGAACAGCGATAATGTCAATGATATCGTCGTTTACAGCCTTTCGTATTACATAATTTTTCATTATATATCTCCATATATATCTACATATTTACATATCAATTTTTATTATTTTGTAAATATATTTGATTGCTGCTTTTCGTGCTAGACTTTGTGAGCAAGGCAACGAAGCGAAACAAAGGCTAAAGTTGGAATTGGAAGTTTTGCTATGGTTACCAAAAAAACAGCGGATAAGCCGATGGGTTCCTTTTTTAGACTTATAATAAACCTTTTTCTTTCTTTATGATATTTTCTTTGGTTATCGGAACACAACCAATATCCTCTCGCCAGGTCAGGCAATCTTGTCTGCATTCTCGTCTATCGGCATCCCAAACGCCATGTCCTTCACTTAAACACAAAGCTTTGTCATCTATCATCAAATAACCAACATAGCAGACTATGACAATGACAGCCAATCCGCCCATAAAAGTTAGTATTTTAAAAAACTTCTGCAGATATTGTGTTATTTTCTTTGCTAAATCCTTCTTTTGGAGCATAAATATTTTCCTATAACGTTACTATAACAGATACTTGTATATCACTATGATAATCAGAAAAACGATTATATCTATCGGTGCACCATATTTCCATTGGTGCTTGGAGTCAAAGTATGGAGAATTTTCATGTCCTTTTTTGATTAAAATATAAGAGATTATTCTATCAACAACAAAAGGTATGAAAATACATATTAAGGCAGGAAGCGGCGATGCTTTAGATTGATTCATTGTGTAAACAGCAAATCCAAACAAACTAAAACAAACAACTGCTGTAATAAACTTCATTATTTGCATAATATTTATCTTAAACATCACCACTTTCCTACAATGTTATTACAACAAATACTTGTATATCACTATGATAATCAAGCAAACAAAGGCATACATGGGCGCACAATATTTCCATTGGTGTTTGGGATCAAAATATGGCGAATTCTCATGTCCTTTTTTGATTAAAATATGAGAGATTATCCCATCAACAACATAGAGCATGCAAGCACATATTAAAAAAGGAAGCGGCGATGCTTTAGATTGCTTCATTGTGTAAACAGCAAATACAAACAAACTGAAACAAACAACAGCTGTAATAAATTTCATTATTTGCATTATATTTATCTTAAACATCACCACTCCTAGCTTTTCAATTATTATTTGTTGTAATTATGATACTGATTTTTAATTCCGTCAACAGCATATTCTGTTGCTTGACCGCCTATCGTACTAAAGGCGTTTCGAGCTAATGGATTGGCTGCTCGACCCAAGGCTTGATTTGTAAACCAGTTTCCTCCCAAATTACCAACCAAACCAATACCAATCTGTTGAGCATAATTTTGCCAATTATCCTGCCCCGAGCCAAAACCATAAATTATACCATTGGCAGCAGCATTATATTTATTTAGCTTGTTTTTAACCCCCAAAGGTGCCGTTTTTGAATATCTAAATAACTTAATAGGTGAAGCATAAGCCCCAGCCATTTGAGCAACTGTTGTTGCAGTCGGATTTTCTTGCAAACCTTGGGATAAAACCTGACGCCGATTGTCACGCCCTTGAACATACCCTCGTTTCATTGCATCCCATACACTTTCGTTGGTCTTATTCCATTGCGGATTTAGGCTTGCAACCCCATAACCGACAGCACTTGCCGCTCCTTCTAATTCATCGGCCCAGCCAAGGCTTAGTCCATCCAAAGCTGCGGTAGTCAGTTGTTCGGCTTTTCGCAAAGTATTATCCCAAGTTGATGATTGAGAATTTGGTTGTTGAGATGAGGTCTGTTGTCCATAACTTGGCTGTGATGCCGGAGCTGTGATTTGTGGCTTAAGAGTTTGTGTTTGTTGAACACCGTACTTTTGCTCTAAATTATTAAGCTCATCTAAATCAAACCTGGTTTGTAATTCGTCTCGCAAGCTCATATTCGCATAATCAGGAGTTCCCACTCCATTATATTTGGTTCGCAATTCAGACAAACGTTTGCGTTCACCTTCTTCTAATAATTTTCTTTTATAGGCTTCAAAATCCATTTTCTTATCCTTTTCTAAAAAAATGCCTCGGCTTTAATTAAAAGCTGAGACATTTAGGTTACAAACAAAAAAGCGACCTAATTATCTTAGGTCGCCCCATGATACACTAATGTATCATACCTACATTTGTATACCAGCCCGACGGCTTAGTCAATATCCTGTGAAAAAATAAATTAAAAATTGTGGATAAGTTAAACATTGACAGTTTTTCAAATTATACCCTTAACAAAAAAAACACCCTCTGAGTTGATCTGCACCCCATAGATTGGACAAATAAAAAAGAGCAACGATATTGAAAGTCAAGCATAAAAATCACGTAATCGAGCATTTAATATCGTAATCATTTTATGCACAACAGCAATAACGGCAAGCTTTCCAGGTTTGCCGTTATTTTTCAGCCTCAAATAGAAATCTCT
>CASEYY010000037.1 GCA_949292335.1 uncultured Pseudomonadota bacterium | reverse complement strand
TCCGAGGATGACAATTAATCACTCTAAATCACTTACCGTAAATTCTAACTTTTTGCCATAAAACTTAAGCAATCGTTGATAAATATTGGTGCGGCGGTTTTTACCTTGCTCCATATCATATATCATCTGTATCGACAGCGGCGACATTAGTGACACTTCTTGGATACTCAAGCCTTTTTCTTGCCTGAGTCTTCTTAATTCAAGCGACAATTTTTCTCTTAATTCTTGTTTTAAATTCACAGTTTTAACTCCTTATTTTGTTTATGATTAAAACAAAACCGCCTTAAAAAACTAAGGCGGAGGAGCTAACAAACTGCATAGGTACAGCCGCGTTTATTCGTCGTGCAAGCACGCTTATTTCACGCACTCCCCCATGGGAGCCTATTACCTATGTGATGTTTGTTAGACACCACCAAAGCCTCTCGCTTCGGCAGTTGTGAGCCTAAAACAAATTATATTTTTTGGCAAGATAAAATTATGGGCAAAAATAAAAGTAACTTGGGGAATATTTAATATTTGTTTAGAAATATGTGCTAATTTAAGCTAAATTACAAATAGTGTTTGTCGCTTTAATTCTGGATTAATAAAATGTTACTTGCATATTTTGACGGTTTCTCATGGGCTGATTTTGTAAACAGCCCTTACTGGCGTTCTTTTTGGGCTTTCTTTACGGCTCTTTTGGTCGCTTTGGCTTTGGGTAATAAAACCGTGGATTTACTCCATAAACATCAACTCAAAGGGCAGCCAATCCGTGAGGATGGACCAAAATCGCACCTCTTGACTAAAAAAGGTACTCCCACCATGGGCGGTATCCTTATTCTCGGAGCGGCAATATTGTCTATGCTGTTGTGGTGTGACCTCGGTAACCCTTTTGTCTGGGTCGGAATTGCCGTGTTGCTTGTCTACGGCTTGGTCGGATTTATTGATGATTATATGAAAGTTACCAAACAAACTTCCGCCGCCATGACCGCTAAAATGAAACTCATCTTGCAGTTTGCAACCGCTTTGGTCGCTATCCTTGTAATTACTCATTTCACTCCGCAAGAATATAAATTTATCTTAAACTTCCCTTATACCCACGGTTATTCCTGGAATTTGGGATGGTGGTATGTCCCCTTTGCCATGATTGTTATTGCCGGGGCTTCCAACGGAGTTAACTTAAGCGACGGACTTGACGGTTTGGCTTCCGGTCTGCTTTCGTGTGCTTTCGCAGTATTTATGGCGGCCGCTTATGTCTCCGGAACCGCTTTGGCTTTACAATACTTCGTGCCTGTTATCCCGCAGGCCACAGATGTGGCTGTTATGTGTGCCGCCGTTGTCGGAGCTTGCTTGGGATTCTTGTGGTTTAATGCCAAGCCGGCACAAATGTTTATGGGTGATACCGGCTCGCTGGCATTGGGTGCTTTCTTGGGTCTGGTCGCCGTTATGCTCAAACAAGAAATTTTGCTCGCTGTCGCCGGCGGCGTCTTCGTAATGGAGTCCGTTTCGGTAATGATACAGGTCGGATGGTTTAAAATTTCAGGCGGTAAAAGATTCTTTAAAATGGCTCCCATTCATCACCATTTTGAACAGCTCGGTTGGGCCGAAACCAAGGTCGTATTTCGTTTTTGGTTGATTGCCATTATCTTGGCAGTTGTTGCCTTGGCTGCATTCGTTAATAAATAAGCGGAGGATTGCCGATGTGGGTGTCTTTTTCCAGAACCAGTCGAAATATCTTTGCTAATTGGTGGTGGACCGTCGATAAATGGCTGCTCGGTGCCGTCGTATTTTTACTCGGTTGCGGCATGGTCTTGAGCTTTTCGGCTTCTCCGGCAGTGGCTCAAAGAATTAATGTCGGAACTTACCACTTCGTATATCGCCATTTGTTTTACCTCGGAATCTCCGTTACGGTGATGTTGGCCTTTTCAATGCTCGGACTAAAATATATCAGAAGATTTGCCCTTTTGGGATATGTGGCCGTACTCTTCCTTTTAATCGCAACTCTACTCTTTGGAGTGGAAATTAAAGGGGCTAAAAGATGGCTCGATCTCGGTGTCCAAATCCAACCTTCCGAATTCTTGAAACCTACATTTATCGTCTTTACTGCTTGGTTGTTTGAAATGCAACGAAGATACAGAAATTTTCACGGCGTTATTATCAGCATAGTCCTAACCGGATTAACTTGCTTTATGTTGTTGCGTCAGCCGGATTACGGAATGACCTTCGTGGTTGCGGTTATCTGGTTCGTGCAGTTGTTTTTGGCAGGATTACCGATAAAACGCTTGCTTATCGTCGGAGCTTTGTTGGTAGCAGTGTTCGTGATTGGATATTTTGCCTTGCCTCATGTTCAGGTCAGAGTTGAGCAAATGCTTACCGGTGTGTTCGGCGGTGAACCATCCTATCAGGTCAAAAGATCTTTGGAGGCATTTAAAAACGGCGGTTGGTTCGGCGTAGGCGTCGGCGAAGGCGTGGTTAAATGGCACATACCCGATGCTCATACCGATTTTGTTTTTCCGGTCGCCGCCGAAGAATACGGAATGTTTTTCTGTCTGGCTATCGTATTGGCTTATGCCATAATCGTAGTTCGCTCAATGTGGCTTTCGGTAAGAGATGATAATATGTTTATCGTTTTGTCGGTTTGCGGATTGGCCGCCAGTTTTGGATTGCAGGCCTTTGTTAATATGGCATCAACCTTGCAACTGGGGCCAACCAAAGGTATGGCTCTGCCTTTGGTGTCTTACGGCGGTTCTTCGCTTTTGGGAGCTTCACTCGGAATCGGTATGTTGTTGGCCTTAACCAGAAAAAATGTTCATGCGGAGGATAAAGATGATGAAGCATAATCACAAAAAAACAATCGTCTTGACGGCAGGGGGAACCGGCGGTCATGTCTATCCCGCAGATGCTTTGGCGGCAGAACTCGAAAAACGCGGTTGTGAGGTTATGCTTTTTACCGATAGTCGCGGTTTTATGAACTATAAGGGAAAATTAGCCCAAATTCCAAATCGAAAAATTTGCTCCGGAAGCGTGGTCGGAAAATCTTTGATGACCAAATTGGTCAGCTTGCTTAAGGTTGGACTGGGGGTGTCGCAGGCTCTTTATTATCTGCTTGTTAAAAGACCGGACTGCGTGGTCGGTTTCGGCGGATATGCCTCGTTTCCGACGGCAATCGCAGCCATAATTTTGCGAATTCCTTTGATTATTCATGAACAAAATGCCGTGATGAGCCGAACTAACAGAATCTTGGCTCCATTTGCTTCCGTCATTGCTGAAAGTTTTGCCAATACCCAAAAAATTCCAAATTCCGCTAAAACCGTGTTGACCGGTATGCCTATCAGAGAAAATATTGCTATCTTACACGGTAAAGATAAAAAATTTACCGGCGATAGTTTGAATATATTGGTTTTGGGCGGCTCTCAGGGAGCAAAAGTGTTCGCCGATGTCGTACCCGAGGCCGTGAAACTATTACCGGAATCAGAACAAGAAAAAATTCATATTTGGCAACAATGCCGCAAAGATGATGAAAAAACGATTTTGGAAAAATATCGGCATACAAAAGCGGCGGTAACCGTAAAATCTTTCTTTGAAAATATTGCCGAGGTCTACCAAAAAACAGATGTTATAATTTCTAGAGCCGGTGCTTCTTCAGTCTACGAAATTGCCGCGGTGGGAATCCCTGCCGTGTTGGTACCGTTGCCGATTGCCGCCGATAATCACCAGTTTTATAATGCCAAAAGTTTTGACGATGCCGTAATTTTGCTTAATCAAAGTGATTTTAACCCAGAAAAAATATGTGATTTTATGCGTGATACTATTGCTTCAGCAAGCAAGCTACAGAGGATGTCGGCAAAGTTAAAAAACAAAGCTATTATTGACGCGGCCGAAAGATTGGCCAATACGGTAGAAAAAATTTGCGAAGGAAAATAAAATGTTTGGTTGGAAATCTAAAAAAAGTGATTTGTTAAAGTTTTTGCCCGAAGTAAGAGGAAAATATATCCCGGGCGAAATCTTAAGCAAATATACCTGGTTCGGAGTCGGCGGACCGGCCGAGGTAATGTTTTACCCAGAAGATGTTGATGACTTAAGGCTTTTTATGAAAAATAAGCCTTATAATCTTCCGATTTTTGTTTTGGGCGGCGGTTCCAACCTTTTGGTTCGGGACGGCGGTATCCCCGGCGTCGTTATCAGGTTGAACAGTAAATTTTATAAAAAAGCCGAAATAAACAATAATCAAATTACTTGCGGAGCCGGCTTAAAAAACAGTGAACTTAAAAAAATTATGACCGATAATAATATCGGCGGATTGGAATTCCTTGTCTCTATTCCGGGAACCTTGGGCGGTGCAATTAAGACTAATGCCGGTTGCTTCGGTAAAGAACTCAAAGATGTTTTGCTTAAAGCAAAAGTGGTGAATGCCGAGGGTGATGAACTCGAAGTTTCGGCCGATGATTTTAATTTGGGATATCGCTGCAGCTTTTTTCCCGAAGAGTGGATTGTTACCGAGATGACCCTAAAAACTATTCCGCAAAATCCGGAAAAGACATTGGAAATTTTGGAAGAACAAAAAAATTACCGTCAGAAAACTCAACCCGTTAATGCCAAAACCGCCGGTTCGACATTTAAGAATCCCGATGGGTTGAAAGCTTGGGAACTTATCAAAAAAACCGGTAGCAATAATTTTAAGGTAAACGGAGCAGAGGTTTCCGAAGTCCATTGTAATTTCTTGATTAATACCGGAAAAGCTAAGGCTAAAGATATTGAAGAGCTGGGTAATAAAATAGTCGAAAATGTTAAAAAAGAAACATCTATCGTCTTGGAATGGGAAGTTAAAAGGGTCGGTGTGGCAGAGTAATGACAACGGAAAGTGCCGAAAATAACAGCGGAAAAATTATCCGCCCAAAAAAAGAGTGGCCGGAAAGATTGCGGGCTACTCTGGCAGTGCTTTCCTTTATCGCTTTGGTGGCTTCTCTTATCGTTATCTTGAAAAATGATTTGGTGAACAAAAAAATTTATGAAACAAAATCTTTGCTTATCGATTATATCGGAGCTCAGGGATTTACTCTCGATGATGTGATAATTACCGGCAGAAATCGAACAACTATCGATGAAATAAATGCGGCCGCCAATCTTAAACGCGGTGATAATATCCTTAAAATCAATGTTAATGAATTAAAACGAAATCTCGAAACTCTGCCTTGGGTCAGAATGGTCAGAGTAAAAAGATCTTTCTTGCCGAATGTCATAAGAATCGATATTGAAGAAAAAAATGTTCTCGCAATTTGGCAACTTAATGAAAGGTTCTATCCTATTGATACCGACGGATATATCATAGAGGCTGATTACCGAGCTTCTAAGCCAATGCTTCTTATCGTCGGTGCCGGAGCCGCAGATAATATACTCTCTTTGTTGGAAACTATTAAAGAATTGAGCCCTGATTTTGTTGCTCGTATCAAAGTGGCAAATTTTATTTCCAAACGCCGCTGGAATATAATCTTGGACGATATTGCCGATGGTATAACCGTAAAATTACCAGAAGAGAATTTGGCTGTCGCTTGGAAAAAATTGCTAAAACTTGATGCCGAAAACGGAATTCTTAAGCGTAAATTAACCATCATAGATTTAAGATTAGATGATAAAGTTACTGTGAAGCTCAAAAAAACCGGAGCTAAACAATCTGTGCATGAACATAAAATTTGAGGAAATACGCGGTGCAACACTCTTTTGGTAAAACTTCAACGGTGGCGGCTTTGGATATCGGTTCTTCCAAAGTATGTTGCGTTATTGCCAAAGTTACCAAAGATAAAAAAATCAGCGTCGTCGGCTACGGTTATAATGCTTCTCGCGGAATTAAAAACGGCGTCGTTACCGATATTAGTCAGGCTACCATCGCCATCGGTAATGCCGTGCAAGATGCCGAGCAAATGGCTAATGATGTCATCGATAAAGTAATCGTAAGTGTGGGCAGCGAAAAAGTTAAAAGCTACCTTAAAACCGCTTCTATCTCTCTTAACAAAAATCGACCGATTTCCGATGCGGATCTCGAAAAAGTTTACCTTAAGGGTACCGCAAAAGTTAATGTCGGAGATTATAATCTGGTTCACTGCATTCACAACAGTTATCGCTTGGACGGCGGCGAATTGCTTAAAGATCCCAGAAATTTGTTTGCCGATGAATTGTCAATCAATATTTTGCTGGGTTTGGTGCCCGAACATGTCTGCAAAAACCTAAATACCATAATCGAAAATGCTCATTTGGATATCGCAGGAAGAGTATTCGATTCTTACGCTTCCGGTCTGGCTTGCCTGGTCGATGATGAAAAAGAAATGGGCGCGACTATCGTCGATATGGGCGGCGGTACAACCTCTATAACTTCTTTTAAAAACGGCCATCCGATATATTTCGGGGCAGTGCCGGTCGGCGGTAATAATGTGACTAATGATATAGCCTACGGTCTTACTACTTCTTTTTCTTATGCCGAAAGACTGAAAACTTTGCATGGTTGTGCCTTCCTTACCGCACAAGATGATATTGATACCATCAATGTATATCCGGTAGGGGAAGAAGATGATAGCTGTATCAAACAAGTCCCGAGAGCCGAACTCATAAATATCATCACGCCACGTATTGAAGAAACTTTTGAAATGGTTAATCGCAAACTTAAAGAGGCCGGCTTCGAAAACGATTCTTCTCATCGCGTCGTTTTAACCGGTGGTGCTTCGCAGCTGCCGGGAGTGGTCGATGTCGCGGCTATGGTATTGGATAAACAAGTTCGTTTGGGTAAACCTCATCATATTCTTAATTTGCCTGATACTCTTACGGCTCCGGCTTTCTCAACTTGTATCGGTATGATCTTATTCGATGTTAATTTTAGTGAAAGACGCCCGAAAAAAATTATTACCAAATCCGTATCTGCCGGTAATTCGTGGCTTGATAATACTACAATGTGGCTTAAAACTCTTTGGGGTTAGTTTTTTTATTTCTTAGTAACCAAAACTTAAGGTATTTTGTTTATACTCCCTTATAAATAAGAAATTTTGCTTTTGGATTTGTAAGGAGTCTTTTGATTATGAGTATAAAATTGGCAGTGCCCGAAAAAAATATGGTACAATTAAAACCCAGAATTTCGGTTATCGGCGTCGGTGGCGGTGGCGGTAATGCCGTAAACAATATGATTACCAAAAAGTTGGAAGGTATTGATTTTATTGTGGCCAATACCGATGCTCAGGCTTTGGAAAATTCTAAAACGCAAAGACGAATCCAACTCGGTTTGGAAACTACCAAAGGTTTGGGTGCCGGTGCCAGACCGGAAATCGGAAAATTGGCTGCCGAAGAAGCTCTTGATGATATTAAAAGAGAGTTGGAAGGGGCCAATATGGTATTTATTACCGCCGGTATGGGCGGTGGTACCGGATCAGGTGCCGCTCCGGTGGTCGCTAAAGTAGCTAAAGAGCAGGGTATCCTTACCGTCGGCGTGGTTACAAAACCATTCCAATTCGAGGGCAAAAAACGTTCGGAAACTGCCGAAAAGGCTTTGGAAAACTTTACCAAAGAAGTCGACAGTATTATCGTAATTCCTAACCAAAATCTTTTTAGAATCGCCGATAAAAAAACAACCCTCGTCGATGCTTTCGTAATGGCAGATAATGTGCTCTATGACGGGGTGCGTTCAATTACCGATTTGATGATGATGCCCGGGCTCATCAACCTCGACTTTGCAGATGTTAAGGCTATTATGGAAGATAAAGGTAAAGCCATAATGGGAACCGGCGAGGCCGAAGGCGAGGACAGAGCCATTAAGGCCGCCGAACAGGCTCTCGCCAACCCGTTGCTTGATGATTGCTCTATGAAAGGAGCTAAGGGCGTACTTATCAATATTACCGCAAGCGAAGATATTACTTTAATGGAAGTGGACGATGCCGTTAACAGAATCAAAGAAGAAGTTGATGAAGATGCAAATATTATTTTCGGATCAAGCTTTGACAGTTCAATGGACGGTAAAATAAGAGTGTCTATCGTAGCTACCGGAATCGATGATAATGTTAAAACCAATGCGGAGCCGGTGCGTCCAACAGCCGTCGTAAAAGAAATTAAAATCGAAGAAGCACCGGCGGAAGTGCTTGAACAGCCAGTCGCTGAAGCCGAAGATGAAAAAGATAATGATGAAGTGGTTGAGGTAATCAACGAAATCGCCGAAACCGTTAGTGCTCCTCAACAAATACAAGCTTTTGATGATTTTGATAATTTGGGTAAATCGGAAATTATGGGCGATATGCCAAATGCTTCCGCCTTGTTTAAGGCTATTATCAATAAGTCTGCCGATAATCAGGATGACACTAATCCGAGTGTTGAGGAAAAACAGTTGAGTGAAGCCTTGAATAATCAGGAGGATTTCTTTGTACCTAAAACAGCCCTAAAAATGCCGGAAGAAGAGCCCGAGCTCTTTCCGAACCACATCCCGACTTCGGTAGCCCCGAAAAAACAAGAAGAAGAGGAAAAACTTATAGTCAATGATGCCGAACCGCGTCGTCGCAGCTTTATTGAAATTATGACCGGTCGTTCTATCGCTAAGAAAAATCAGCAAAAACAGGCCGTGCGTTTGCAAGAACCGGTTGCTCCGAGTTTTGTCGATGATGAAACTGAAGATGATAAGGTGAATCTGGAGATCCCTTCTTTCTTAAGACGAAGATAGGTTTTTATTCACGGGAAAAACGCGGGGGCCAAAGTTATGGCTCCCCGTTTTTTTGGGTTAAAATAAGTTGAATTGTAAATCGGAATTTAGGTATAAAATTGCTTCTTTGGCAATGTTGACACTGACGGCTCGCTTCTTGGCCAACGAAATGTTGTCAATCTCTTCAACCAGTTTGCGGGCGTATGAAAATGAACGTTGCATATTCTTCAATAAATATGTCAAAACTTCTTGCGGCGGAGTTATTTGTCGGTCCATAAACAGTTTGACCAAAAGAGCCAGCAAAAGCTCATCGTCGGGCATTTTTATTTCAATGGCCGGAACTATGTTCATACGTGAACGCAAGTCTGCCAGCGAAAAATTAAGTCGTGCCGGAGCAGATTGTGAGGTAAATAAAATGTTGCCGCCCAAATCTCGGTAGGTATTGTATAGGTGAAACAGGGCTTCTTGATTGGTAAGATTTTCTATATCTTCAATTACTATTTGCGGGCTTGTCGTAAACAGCTCGTGGGTCATTTCAATAGTGAGCTGAGCGGCCTTTATAAACGGAATACGATACGGGTGATGGGTCATTACGGCAACATTTTGGGCAAAAACATTGGCCAGATGTGTTTTGCCGCAGCCCGCGGGACCATATATGCATATGGCAAAATATGGCCACGACGGCCAAAGCTCTACCATTGATACCGCTTCTTTGTTACATTCGGCGACCATAAAATCTTCTCGACCAAGGCTCGGACGATGCGGAAAATTTAGTGCCGGTTGGATTATGTCTTCATATTTATTCATTGCGGCTTCTATTCAAAACATCAAAAACCTTTGCTGTCAAGTCTCCAAGACTGTACGGTTTGGTGATAAATTCAAAATCGTTGGTATTATCAACTTCTTGTCGAGCTATGTCTTCGGAATAACCGGAGGCTAAAATTACCGAAATTTGCGGCAGTTTTTCCTTTACTTTATTGGTGAGTTGGGCTCCGCTTATTCCGGGTAGAACCATGTCGGTTATAAGCAGGTCAAAATTATTATCACCTTCTAATATTTCTAAGGCATTCTCGGCTGAGTTGCTGTCAACAACTTCATAGCCTTTTTTCTTTAAGGCTCTGACGCCGAATGCTCTAACCGAATCTTCATCTTCAACAAATAAAATACGGGCCGGGTGGCCGGAAATTCCGGCAGCAGTGTGACTGCGATCAATGGTATTGGATATGTTAAGACCCATTATTATCTTTTGATTAATGTTAGACGGGGCGGATATGCTTTCTTGGACTTTAAGAATCGTCTCTCCGGAACGGTCCTTAATTATCGGAGCGGCGGGGATATTGCCGTTTTCTTCTTCCGGACCGTGCTCAAATCGGGGAAGATATATCGAAAAGGTGGTTCCTTTGCCGACGGTGGAGTCAACTTTGATAAAACCTTCGGTTTGTCTTACAATACCATAAACCATGGCCAGGCCAAGTCCGGTACCGGAACCTACTATGTTTTCTTTGGTGGTAAAAAACGGATCAAAAATACGGGACATATTTTCTTTGGGAATACCGCAACCGGTATCGGTCACATCTATTACCATAAAATCTCCGGGCATTATTGTGTCATCACCGAAAACAAATTGCTCCGGCAGATAATATGTGTGTGTCGAAATGGTCAATGTGCCGGTGCCTTCCATCGCGTCTTTGGCATTTACCGCTAAGTTGATTATTACTTGCGAAAATTGATTGGGATCTACTTTGACATACCCCAAATCCGATTCATGCTTGAACACAAGTTTAATCTTTTCACCTAATATCCTCTTAAGCATTTGGCTTAAATCGGCAAAGTTATCGGTGACATCAATAAGTTTCGGAATCAGAGGTTGTTTGCGGGAAAAGGCCAATAATTGCCTCACTAAAGAGGTGGCTCGGTTGGCATTTTGCTTAATTTGAATTAAATCGGCAAATGACGGATCGCCGACACCATGCCTTTGTAATAATAAGTCGGTAAAGCCTATAATCGCAGTTAATAGGTTGTTGAAGTCGTGAGCTACACCGCCGGCTAATTGTCCTACCGCTTGCATCTTCTGGGCTTGAGAAAATTGTAATTCCAGATTTTTCTGTTTGGTGTTGTCTATAACATAAATAATAAATTTGGCTCCGTTATCTTCGGTCGCAGGGGCTAATTTATTTATGTACAGATTGAGATCTCGTTCGGGCATTTTTAGTTCTATATTGCAAGAATCTCCGTTAAACTTTTCTATTATCTGCCGCAAAGCCTGTGCGTTTTCAGGAGAAAGGGGCTTGTATATGCTGTTGAAACTTTCGCTTATTCCGAAAAGTTCTTGTGCTTTGGGATTGGTATTTTTTATCTCGCCTTGGGAATTGATAAATACCATTCCTATCGGGGAGTTATGAAAGAGCCATTTAATTTCTTCAAGAGATTGATGAATTTGCTGCTGTAGCTCGCTTAATGTAGGAAGATCGTGAATTACGGCTCCGCGAAACATTATTTGCTCATTGTTGCGATATGAACTTTGGAATACATAGCAATCAATATCGTCACCTTGGATATTCTTAAAGTGTGCCGGACCAAACCAGAATTCTTTATCAAGCGGTATCTTCCCGTCATCACTCAAATAATTACTCAACGGTTGGCCGGTAAATTCATGCGGGGATTTGCCAAGTATGCGGGAAAGATCTTTATTAATGTAAGATATGGTTTGGGCTTTGTCTATATTATATAAACCAACCGGAAGATCATCAAGAAAATCATGAAGCTGGTTGTTTTCTTCTTTGAATATACGATCCATATTTTGACGGGCTGTAATGTCGTTTAGTGTCCAATAGAAATAGGTTTCTTTTTTTATTCTTTTAACTGAAAATGCTCCGTCAAATATATTGGGCTTTTTTAAGTATATCGGACGAAGCGATACTTCGTAATATTCAAGATCATTGAAAATCAGTGTGCGGTTTTGCTTGGTAATAAGCGAAAGTGTAACCTTCTCCGAACATAAATTTTTGCGGGCAGTTTGTAAACGGTACAGTGCTGCCTTGTTGTTATTACCATCGGCAAGATTGTCGGTTAAAAACGATAAAACATCCTTATCCTTTAGAAGAGCCTTGGACGGAGAATTTTCAATTATGCTCTCACCGTTTGGGTTTTCTATGCGGCGAATCTTAAAATCATTTCTGATTATTTCGTTGGCGAATCCGCCGTAGCTTATGGCTGCTTCTCCGGCGTTTAGGGTCTTTATTGCCGTAAACAAGCAGTATATGGTGACCAGACTGGTGGTTAAGGTGCTGTAGAATTGTTGCTCGGGTATTATAAAAAACCAAATAAGACTTAAGGTCAGCAATATAAGGGAAAATGCTAACTTTAATAGGGCATTTTGTAAGATTTTGTCCGGTCTATTGTTGGTTTTTGAGCTGCATAACATAATTAATTACCTCGGCTACGGCTTTGAAATGTTCGGTCGGTATGGTCTGGTCCAATTCGGTTGAGGCAAACAAAGCTCTGGCTAAAGGGGGATTCTCAACAATCGGAACATCATTTTCTTCGGCAAGAGCTTTAATCCTTAAGGCAACATTATCAACACCTTTGGCAGTTACCTTAGGTGCCGGCATGGTTTCCATATCGTATGATAAGGCTACAGCATAATGGGTCGGGTTGACAATAACTACATCCGACTTGGGGACATTTTCCATCATCCGCTGGCGAGCCCGTTCCATTCTAATTTGTCTTATCTTGGATTTTACCAAGGGATCACCTTCCATTTGCTTATATTCTTCTTTGACTTCTTGTTTGGTCATTCTTAGTTTTTGCAAATGCGAATATTTTTGCCAGGCATAGTCACCGGCAGCTATTACCAATACGGCTATGGTCACGGTAAACAATAACAATACAACAATGTGGTGGATAAAATCCAATATCCCGTAATTATCCATCGTCGGCAAAAGTTCGGCTTGCGGTATGTAGGGTTGCAGTACTTTATAGGCTATAATGCTTACTACCGTTATCTTGATGATACCTTTGATACTTTCGACAATTTTTTGTTTGTTGATGAATTTGGGTAAAGCTGCAAATATATTTAATTTATCCCAGTTGGGTTCCAGTTTTTTGGGGGCATAAATAAATCCGGTTTGGCTCAGGGAGGCAAATACTCCCAATACCATAAAAATAACAAACGGAATCGCCATTACCTTAAAAAATCCGAAAACAGCCTGCTCAAATACTATTATAAAATTGCCGCTGTCAATGTGGGTGGTACCCGAACGCGAAATAAAAGATGCTCCGGTCTGTCCGAGCCATTTGAACATTATCGGCATAAATAACCATACAACAAAAAGGCAGCCTAAAAGTATGATAAAACTTTTGGCATCTTGCGAGATGGCAACATCACCTTCTTCTTTGGCTTTGGATATTTTGCGTTCCGACGGTTCTTCCGTCTTGGAGGCTTCATCTTCTTCTTCCGGTGCCGTCATGAAATCGCCTCCTAACCGTGAAAAATATAAAGACCGTCGTCATAGTAACGAAAAAATACTAATATGATGACGGGAATGGTGAGAAACAGGATGCCAATACCCAGATATATTTGTAAAGGCAAGGACAAAAAGAAGATGTTTAGTTGCGGCATTAAACGGGATAATAAGCCCATGCCGGAGTAAAAAATTATGGTAAAGGCTATAAAGGGCGAGCCTAACTTAAATCCAAAGCTAAATGATTGGTCTATGGTTTTTGTGATGTGTTGAGCCATATCTCCCCATGGAATTAATTGACCGGGGATAAATATTTGGTAACTGTCGACCAAGGCTTTTATCATCAGGTGATGGATGTCGGTAACAAAAATAAAAGTAACCGCAACAATACTTAAAAATGTTTCAATAATCATGGTTTGGGTTTGAAATGCAGGGTCAAATATTTGAGCATTGGAAAAACCTATGGCTTGTGAGGCTATCGAGCCCGCAAAATTAAGAGCAAAAAATAATACCTGCATTACCATTCCCAAAAATATGCCGATGGTGATTTCCGATAAAACATAGCCGAAAAAGGTGGCAAAATCTTGCGGTTCAGCGGGTAATTGCGAGTATAAAAGCGGTTGTAGTATCAAAGTTACGGCCAGGGCTAAAATCAGGCGAACTTGCATGTTTACATATGAAGCCGAAAAGCCGGGCATTAACATAAATATGGCACCGACTCTCATGAATATTAACAGATAGCTGTAAAGGCTGATGTTAAACAGTTCAACCATAATCGTATTCCTAACCTCCGGCTATCTTGGCAAATAGACTTTCCGATAGTGTCTGCATTTGACCGAACATAAACGGAAATAACAATACCAGAGCCAAAAATACACAAATTATTTTGGGTACAAAAGCCAAGGTCATTTCCTGAATTTGGGTTAATGCCTGAAAAATACCTATGATTAATCCAACCGCCAAAGCTATTCCGATTATCGGGGTGACAACTTTAAGCAAGGTAAAAATCCCGTCGCGGGTAATTTCAAATATTTCGGCTTCGCTCATTTATTTTACTCCAGTGGGGTTTGCCGTTCAAAATATTTATAGTTTTCAACTCCGGTAAAGAAAACTCCATCAAAACCGGTCCTGATAATATCCCGGAAATAACGAGAGATAATCTCTTGCCATTGTGGGTGCCAATATTGGGTTATATATGCGTCTTCCGTGGAAAATGATTTTCTGACCAGCCATTCGGGATGGTTTTGTTTCCAATCCTTGTCCCAAAAATAGTCTTCCGGAGAGGCCTCGGAAACATTCAAAGTCGCAATCAGTAACCTCTTGGCTCCGTTATGCTTAAAACGAATTCGTTCAATATCGGCGGCAGAAAATATAGAGCCACTGTCGTATAAGGCCGGTATTACGATTATGTCATAATTGGTTTTGGCTAAAGCTTCTATCAGAGCATCTTTATCTTTATAATTTGTGATATCAGTTAAAAATAATATGTTTTGAGCATCGTCTATGGTATAGATATTTGCGGAAGAATCATTAAGGTCATTGTGCTCATCGGTATTATTGAAAGCTTTATCAATGTCGGTAAAAACATAACTTATTTTTTTATCTATCATGGCATTTATGTAGGCTGAAGCCAATGCATCTTCATCGTTACATTGCTCAATGGTAATTTTACCCAAATTATGCTTGGCGACAATTCGGTTTTCTTTATTATTGCCGCAATAGAAATTGTTCAAAACAACGGCATCCACGGAATGTAAATATTCATATGCCGGTGTGTGTTTCAAAGGTTCTTTTTCAACAAAATCGTCATTAAATAAAAACGATTTGTCTTCGGCATTTTCATTATGGCGAGCCTGATTATAACCTTCGCGTTCATATTCCCATAAGCTTTTGGTCAGCAAGTCTTGGCCTTCGTGAGCGATAATTTGAAAATCAGGCTTTTGCTCTTTGCCGTATCTTATGAGCATAAGTAAGTTATCTCGCATTAGACTGCGATAATTGGGAATTGATTGGGGAACTTCCTGAAAATCAAGTATTCTTTCGGAATCAGTATATGGGTTGTAGTGGTGAAAACCATACAATCCGGCAGCCGCCACTTTGATTGAGGCGGCTCCGATTAATAAAGCAGTGAAAATTTTCAAAGTGTTTCTATGTGACAACATCTGCTTTGTGCTTTCCTGTCCTTTCCGGTATTTCGGCTACTTCAAGAGCTATGTCGGCTAACGGGGATACCATATCAAGAGGAGTTTTTAAGATGTCTTTAGCCGAAAGTCTTTCTAAGTAAACTCTGATGGTGGCTCCAGATGAACCGGTTCCGGATAAACGATATACAATGCGTGAGCCGTCGGTAAAGCGGATTATAAGACCGTTTTTGGTTGATGAGCCGTCAACCGGATCGTTGTAAACAAACGGGGCGGCCCTATCAACTACAAATTCTCCAAATGATTTACCGTCGAGACTCGGTAATTTGTTTTCCAAATCGGCCATTAACTTGTCGGCAACGGTGCTGTCAACGCCTTCAAAGTCAAAACGAATGTAGTAACTGCGGCCATATTTTTGCCAATGTTCGGTAGTAATCTCTTCAACGGTTTTACCGGTGGCGGCCAATATATTGAGCCAGAATAAAACTGCCCAGATGCCGTCTTTTTCGCGGATATGCGAAGAACCGGTACCAAAGCTTTCTTCACCGCAGAATGTAATGCGTTTGGAATCCATCAAGTTGACAAAATACTTCCAGCCGGTCGGAACTTCGTAATAGCCAATATTGTGTGCTTTGGCAACTCTTGCTACCGCAGTCGAGGTCGCAGCTGACTTGGCTACGCCGTATATGCCGTCTTTGTAGTAGGGGATTAAGTTAAAATTATCGGTTAATATGGCTAAGCTGTCGTTCGGGGTGACAAAAAAGCTTTTGCCCAAAATCATATTGCGGTCACCGTCGCCGTCATTAGCGGCACCGAAATCTGCAGCTTGGTCGGAGAACATAAAGTCTACCAACTCTCTGGCATAAACCATGTTGGGATCAGGGTGTAACCCTCCGAAATCTTCTTTGGGAATGTAGTTGACAACCGAACCTTTAGTCGCTCCCAAGATATTTTCAAAAATTTCTACGGCATAGGGACCGGTAACGGCATTCATAGCGTCAAAACGCATGGTGAAGCCTTTGGTAAACATTTGTTTAATAGCCGCAAAATCAAAGATTTTTTGCATCAGCTCAACATAGTCTTTTACCGGATCAATTATTTCTATTTCCATTCCGCAGTAGGTAAAGTTTCTTAATTGCGATAAATCTACATCTTCGCCCTCACAAATCTTATATTCTTTTATTTGCAGGGTCTCCTGATAAATTTTATCACTTACGGAGCTTGGAATTTGCCCGCCGGTTTCGTTGGAATATTTGATACCAAAATCGCCGTTTTCACCGCCGGGGTTATGCGATGCCGACAGTATAAAGCCGCCGTTTAGTTTGTTTTTGAGGATGATATTGGAGCCGGCAGGGGTCGAAATAAAACCGTTTTGCCCAATGACCAATTTTTTAACGCCGTTGGCCGCCGACATCTTGATTATTGTTTGAATGGCAACCTTGTTGTAAAAACGACCGTCACCACCCAATAAAAAGGTTTTGTCCGATAAATCTCCGATTACATTAAAAATACTTTGCATAAAATTTTCGATATAATGGGGTTGCATGGCAATCTTGGATTTACGACGCAAACCTGCGGTGCCTATCTTTTGATCAGTATATGGGGTGGTGGCAACAGTCTTAATCATGGCTTATCCTCAAATGATAAAAATTGAAAACAAAAAATCACTTCATAATTTATCATTTATGAGCTTAAAAACAAGGATTATAACAAAGTTATCAGCACCTAGTGAAAAATAAATTCCGCAAGATTGTTTAATTCCATTTTGGCTGCCAAATGTGACAGACTCATGCGGCGGCTCAGTTTATCTTGATTAAAGTCAAGTACCGTAAGCCCTTCAAGAAAAAGTTCTTTATATATAACGCGATCCTTAAGTCCCGGCGTAAGGCGAAAACCATATAATTTGCCCAAATCTTCCAATTTATTAAAAACGGCGTCTTTGTTGCGGGAGCGAATCGTCGATATTTTATTGCCGCAAACCACCCAATTAAGATATGCCAATCCTTGAGCGGCCAAATGTTTTTTGGTCTCCCATACAAATTCGGCATAATGACCGGCTTTGAGTATCTCTCCGCTTGAATAGTCTATATCGGCGATTGCCGATAAATCAACCAAACTGTCACCTATCGGTGTAATAAGAGTGTGTGGGTATTTGTGTGCCAATTCAAAAAGATAGTTCTTAGTGCCGGGGGTGTCAATTATAATCGCGTCAAACTGTTGTTTAAGCTTATTTATCAGTTCTTCTATCTCTTCTATGTTGCTGCGGTCTTCATTCGGTTCAAAAACATAGTGTACCGGCGTGGGTAAAACAAGGCTGTTGTTTTCGGCGTATTTGCGGCGGTTTGCTATATATTTGCTCAACGAACCCTGTCTGCCGTCAAGATCAATTACCGCAATCTTAAAATTTTCATAAAGCAATTTTACGGCCAAGTGCATGGCAAGAGTCGATTTGCCGGTGCCGCCTTTTTCATTGCCGATTACTATTATGTGGGTGCTTGAAGTGTCACTCATTTGTTAACCATCGCTATATGTTGAGAATCGCTTACTTCAACTACAATACATGACTTGTTGGCTTTTTTCAAACTATAACAAGTTTTATCCGCTTCATTTTTTGCCAGGCCAACAAGTTGTGCTCGGTAGACGATAGCCGAGCCTTTTGAGGCCGGCTCAACATTAATTTCGGTCTTTTGGGCATAGGGTAGATGAATCTCGCTTTGGATATTCAAAGCATAATTACGGGCTTTGATGTAGTTGGAAAAGGCTCCTATCTGAATCCCCCACAGATGGTTGTCGCCGCTTGCGGTTATATCTTCGGAAAATGACGGTAGCTCAAGCTTGGCATATATACGATGTGCCGGTTGTGCTTTAAGTCCTTTGTTCATCAGTTGTGCAACTTTTAAATCACGACTCTTTATGCTGTCGTGTCCCATCGTAACGGCAATTACACGGCGTCCGTCGCGTTCGGCCGATGTTACTATATTGTATCCGGCCGCCGATGTATAACCGGTTTTCATACCGTCGGCACCTTTGTATTTCTTTAGCAGATGGTTGTGAGTGTAGTATGTTTTACCTTTGTAGGTAAATTTGGTTGCCGAAAATAAATCATAATATTCGGGAAAATGATGGTAAACCGCACTGCCTAATATCGCCATGTCGCGTGCCGTGGTCTTTTGTTGGCGATTGGGAAGACCAGAGGCATTTTTGAAAGTGGTATTCTTCATACCCAAATCATGTGCCGTCTGCGTCATCATTTTAGCAAATTCGGCTTCGCTACCGCCTAAATTTTCTGCCAAAACCGTGGCACAGTCGTTTGCTGATTTGATTATCAAAGCCATCACGGCATCTTTTACTTTAATGGTTTCTCCGGCTTTTACTCCCAGTTTTGACGGTTCCCGGTTGGCGGCAAAACGCGATACTTTCAATTCATCATCAAGCTCAATATCGCCTCTTTCAAGGGCATTAAATGTTAGATATAAGGTCATAAGCTTAGTCAATGAAGCCGGATAACGTAGCTCGTCGGCATTGTGTTGTGCAATTACATCACCGGAAAGTGCATCAATGACGATCGATGAGGTTGTGCGTTTGGCACAAACTTCCCCAGATTGCAAAAACACAGCCACTAAAGCAATCAAACCAAGCAGATGTATGTTTATTTTTTTCATAGTCGAAAACCCTTGTTTTGTCCCATTTTGCTAAATCTTATTACAAAAAAGAAAACAAATTATTAATCTTTGAAAAATTATTTTATAAATTTAGCTTGACTTTACGACGCTTTATAATTAAAAATTCTGTGTCGCCAGATGATGGCGGATGTAGCTCAGTTGGTTAGAGCGCTGGTTTGTGGTACCAGATGTCGTGAGTTCGAATCTCATCATCCGCCCCATTAGTTCGAAGCTCCCTTGGAATAAGGGAGTTTTTTTGTTGGCTAAGATATTAGCAAAAATCTTGGGCGGATACCGATTTGCTTGTAATGAGAGCAAATCGGGATGAGATATTCTGGCTCGTAAGCTTTAGTCTTTCGAAAAAAAAAGCCAAAAGCTAACTCGCTGCGGTCACCGCCCACGCAAAGCTTGGTTCGCGTCGCTTAAAGCTAGCTCCCAAGCCTGGCGGGAACGTAAGTTACGGCTGAAAAAACAAGTAGTTTTTTACAGCCTAACCATCATCCGCCCCATTAGTTCGAAGCTCCCTTGGAATAAGGGAGTTTTTTTGTTGGCTAAGATATTAGCAAAAATCTTGGGCGGATACCGATTTGCCAAATGTTAAGAAAAAAATTGCATATATTTTAAATATTTAACTTGTGTTTAGTTGATAAAAAAGTTATCACCTAAGTTAGTTACGGATTTTTTATTAATATTAAAATATGTATTATTATGGATTTAGATTTACTAAAAGAAAAACTGCTCTTTATCTGGCAGTTCGGCAAGTTGTCGACTTTTTCTTTTAATCACGACATGGCTTATTATGAATGTGATAAAAGAGGAAGAATGCTGCTTGTGACTCTGATGAACCTGATGCAAGATGCAGCTCAAACACATGTGGCAAAACAAGGTTTTAGTACCGTGAGTATGGCAAAAATTTCGCGGGCGTGGATGGCTAATAAATATGCTATCAGAATTAAAAGACATCCTAAGGCCGGTGAGAAAATTACGGTTTCGACTTGGGTGTCTGAAATCAGCAAAATTACCGCCGTGCGAGAATTTTTGATTACCGATACTAAAGGAAATGTTTTGGTTGAGGCAATCAGCAAATGGGTGTTGGTTGATGTGGTGCGAAAAAAAATAGTGGAATTACCTACGGTGTCGCTTAGAACCAAAACCTTGTTTAAATCAAATTTTGCTCAGGCAGTTGTGCGACGAGAGGACTGTAAAAAGAAGTTTACTGTCTATTATGACAATATTGATTTTAATCAACATGTAAACAATTCTTTCTATCCTCTGTGGGCCAGTGAAGCCGTTAGTAGAGAGTTTAGAACAACTCATTCGCCGGAAGAGATTATAATCTCGTTTAAGCATGAGGCTTTGTATGGCGAGGAAATTGAGGTAAAAACTCAGATTGACGGTCAGGTAACTAATCATTCGATAATTTCCGGTGAAGGAAAAGAATGTGCGAGAGTTACTATCAAATGGCAAAGTAATGCTTCGGTTTAGGAAAAAATATCCTGCTTGTGTAAAACAAGTGGGATGTTTTTTAAATTGCCAGCTTTTTTATTTCGTCCAGCAATTCAATATCGGCGGCGGCAAAATCATATTTGTCAAAGTCTTGCGGCGATACCCATGCCGTAGCGTTATGTTCGGTATCATTGATTGTGGCGTCGGGATTACTCATGACAGCCTTATATAAATTAACTTCAACCTCCCCAAAGTCATAGTTGTGGGTTACTTGACATATAAAATCGCCGATAAGGGTATCAATTTGCAGTTCTTCTTGTAATTCTCTTTTAAGTGCTTGCGGCAGAGTTTCTCCGTCTTCTTTTTTACCTCCGGGAAATTCCCATACCAGCGGAGGATTCTTATGGGCGGGCCTTTGTGCTATAAATATTTTGTGGTCTTTTATCAGAGCTGCCGCCGCAACGATTATTTTTTTCATTTATCAGCCTCTCTTCATAAAATCTCTTGGTATTATTATCCTTTTGCTTGAAGTGTCAATATTTTATGTGTAAATTAAAAGCATTAAATCTGTGAAAGGATGGTTAATTATGCGGTTGTTGTATTTTTTTGCGGCTCTTTTGTGCTTTGAGGTTTCGGCAAATGCCGCTATCAATAATAGAAATTCTGGAGTTTTGCCTGAGGGGGAAAAGGTGAAAAGCTTGTTTGAAAGAGATATGGAAGAACAAAAACTGCAAGAAAAGCAACCCGAAACTTTACCTCTTGCTGCCGAAGTTGTTGAAGAGGTTGTCGTTACGGAAGAAAATACGATAGTGCCGCAAGAAGAAAATCAAGATGAGAACCAAGAAGATAACTTATTGAGCGAGAAAGAAAAAAAGTTAATGGAGAGAAGGGCTCAAATTGCCGAAGAAAGAGCAAACGAAACTAGTCGCTTTAAGAAAAAAGCCATTGAAAATACAATTAAAAGAGAAAAAAAATATGAAGAAATAATGAAGCGCAAAATGGAAAAAGCTTCAAGATTTCAAAAAGCTGCAATGGAAAAGGCCGAAAAAGAAAAGCAAGAAAAGCTAAAAGAAAAAATGCAACCTTCAAAATCGAGATTTACCGAAAAGGCTAAAAAAAGAGCCGAAGAGAGAGCTAAAAAACGCGAAGAAAAAGAACAAAGGCTAAAACGAAATCAGGAAGATTGACCAAAACCCTCAGAACAAGTCTGAGGATGACAGTAAAAAAAATGTCATTCTCGGGCGTGTCCCGAGAATCTAATCACACAATGTGCCACAGCTTATGAGATCCTCGGAATAAATCCGAGGATGACGAGAGTTTGGTGGTCGAGGATGACAATGGGGTGTGTGGTGGTCGAGGATGACAGTAAAAAAAATGTCATTCTCGGGCGTGTCCCGAGAATCTAATCACACAATGTGCCACAGCTTATGAGATCCTCGGAATAAATCTGAGGATGACGAGAGTTTGGTGGTCGAGGATGACAATGGGGTGTGTGGTGGTCGAGGATGACAGTAAAAAAATGTCATTCTCGGGCGTGTCCCGAGAATCTATAAAAAATCACTCTAAGTCACTTACCGTAAATTCTAGCTTTTTGCCGTAAAGTTTTAGTAATCTGATATAATATTTAAGGCTTACAGTTTTTCCCTGCTCCATGGCATAAACCACTTGTAGCGGTATATTTACCAACAGAGCCGCTTCTTGCAAACTTAAACCTCTATCCTGCCTTAAGTGCCGTAACTTACCGGCTAAATCGGCACCAATATTCTTTTTTAATGTTGTTAATTTCATCAGTTTTAACTCCTTATTTTGTTATAAAACAAAACCGCCTTATGAAAAGGCGGAGGAGTTGAAAAACTGCTCTAATACAGTCAAGCTTATTCGTCATGCAAAGCATACTTATTTCGCTCACTCCTCCAGAGGAGTTATTATTAGAGAGATGTTTTTCAGACACCACCAAAGCCTATCGCTTCGGCAATTCAAAAGCTATATCAATTTATGTCGCTTGGCAAGAGTTTTTATTTTAATATCTTTATTGTCGTTCGTATAATCCGGTAATGGTGGCTTGGGCGATGGCATGTGCTCGCACTGCCTTTTCAACCTCAATCGGAGAGCTGTCTCTTGTTAGGTCAAGGGTTTTGGTATCCAGAGCATATATGGTGAAATTGTAGTGATGAATGCCATGCCCAATCGGAGGACAAGGGCCTCCGTATTCATATTGTTTGAAATCATTTATGGTTTCGGTGGCGTCGGCAATTTTACCGCCGCTTTCGATTGAGGTTATAGTTGCCGGAATGTTGATAATCAACCAGTGATACCACCCATGTTCTCTGGGAGCGTCGGGATCATGGCAGATGAGAGCAAAACTTTCGGTACCTTGGGGAATATTATGCCACGATAGCTGCGGCGATATATTTGAGCCACTGCAGCTGTGGAAGCTGTATTCTTGCTTTTTATCCAAAAAAGTGTTTGTTTCAAAATCCGAACTGGTGATGGTAAAAGTATTATTGTTTACAGATAGTTGTTTTACCTTATCTCGCAGAAGCTTAACGGCTTCTTGGGATGAGTTAATCCCTAAAACTGCTTTTTCCATCGGGCATAAGTCGTCTTGCTTGCGGTTTAATATTTGCGGAACTAATTTGCCGTAGGCGGCTTGAATTTTGTGTTTTTCTAACAAATCAAGAGCTTCTTGGCTCATTAAATCACCATAAACTTTGACTGCTTTGCCGTCAATGGCAATAAAGGCAGCGGCACGGCCGATAACCTTGTCAACCAAAATTCCGCCGTCTAATGCTTGTGGCTGGTTGTCGTATATTTTAAGCAATGGTATTATTCCTCGACCGGTGTTGCGAACCAAAATTTGATTGTTTTTTACTATGATGGCCGAGGCTTCATTATTTTGAATTTCCAATATGGCAACGTCATAGGCCATGGCGTTTTCTGATTGCGAGACGGCTGTTAAAGGCAAACTTGCTATCATGGCAAATATACCGAAGCAAAGGGTTTTAAGCCAAAAGTTAGTTGCAGGTTTAAGCATGATTATAAGCTCCACTGAGTTGAGGTTTGATGTTATTATAATTGTGCCTATCTTATTAATAGTCAATATTTTATTCGCATAGTGCACCCTTACGGGCTGACGCGTTCCGCCACTCCACTATCGCGGTGTGTCGGAATCCGAACCACAAATCGTGGTTCTCGTCCGATGTGTCTCAGCCAACAAAAAAGCACCCGAATGGGTGCTTTTTTGTTGGCTGCGCTACATGGATTCGAACCACGATTAACGGAGTCAGAGTCCGCTGTCCTACCATTAGACGATAGCGCAATGGTCAATTCACTGCTCTTGTATATATCACTTATTTTAAAATTGCAATCTTATTTTCAAAAAAAATTTTAATTTAAAATGAACTTTTTTTGTTTTATCATCGTTTACACAGATATGAAAGGAGGCAATATGCAAAATATTTCTGATATCATCAAAGAAGCCAAGCCTTTGTATCTGGCCAGAAAAAGACGAAATAATGTCTTGAAATCTTTGGCCGGTGTGGCCGCTTGTACTGTCTTTTTGTTTTTGGCCGTACCGCAAAAACAGCCAACTTATGACGGCTCTTATTTCTGGAATCTCGGTTATGTCGAACCTTATTCCACTTCTTATGTCGAAAATTTGGGACTGCCTGTCGATGATTACGGTTTGCTTTTGGTGAGTTAGATACAAATGAAAGAAATTATTCAACAAAATAAGGGACTGGTTCGCTCCATAATTCGCAGAATTACCGGTTCGTATAATGAAGATTTGGAACAAGAAGTATATATTAAAACTTGGACTAATCTTTCTAAATATAAAGAACAAGGTACTTTTGCCGCTTGGATTGCTAAAATTACCGCGAATGTTTGTAATGATTATTTTAAATCATCAGTATTCAAACAACAGAATCGCGAAGTCGGAGACGAGGTCTTAACAACCAAGGCCGTGCAAGCAACCCAAGAAAAAGTATTGGATGCCAAAGCCAGACAAAAAATTATTTTGAAGGCAGTTGATGAATTGCCGGCTAAAATGCGGAAAGTAATCGTGCTTTTTGAGTTTGAAGAGCTTCCTATTGAACAAATCGCTAAAAAACTCGGTGAACCGCAAGGGACTATCAAATCAAGACTATATAATGCCAGAAAAATTCTGGCCGAGAAACTTAACTTTTTGAAAGGAGAAGATAAATGAATAAATTGTTTTTACCAATCATGTGTTCCGCATTGTTAATTTCCGGCGCGGCTATGGCTCAGGATAAGCCTTTGCCACCGCCGGAAGATGCTCCTAAACCCAAAATGGAAATGGATATGGGTAAGAAATTGGCCGAAAAACTTAATCTTACCGAAGAACAACAGCAACAGGCCGAAAAAATCAGAGAAGAGGGTCGCAAAAAAATGGAGCCTCTGATGGAACAAAGAAAAGATTTGCGTGAAAAAATGGAAAAATTACGCAAGGAAAATATGGAGGAGTTTGAAAAAATCTTAACTCCGGAGCAAAAAGAAACTTTTGATAAAATGAAAAAGCACCATAAAAAACCAAAACATATGAAAAAGGACAAAAAATTTAAGGATAAAATTAGAAAACATCATGATGAAAGACTTAAAAAACATCATGAAAAAAGACCTCCTCATCATGAAGATGATGACTGGGTGCCGGAACCTCCTCCTGCTCCCGAGGGTGAGCCGTTGGATGATTAAGGTCTAGACCTTTTATTTAACTCGAGCCGCTAGTATATAGCGGCTCTTTTGTGTGTGGCTATGAAGGCTGATATGTAATAATAAACTTATCCACAATTTTTAATTTATTTTTTCACAAGATATTGACAAAGCCGTCGGGTTGGTGTACAAATGCAGATATGATACATTAGTGTATCATGAGGCGACCCAAAGATAATTAGGTCGCTTTTTTATTTTTAAACCATCAACGCCTTAGGCTTTTTGAGCCCAAGGCGTTTTTTTTAGAGAAGGACAAGAAATATGGATTTTGAAACCTATAAAAGAAAATTATTAGAAGAAGATGAACACAAGCGTTTGTCTGAATTGCAAACAAAATATAATGGAGTGGGAACACCTGATTATGCGAATATGAGCTTGCGAGATGAATTACAGACCAGGTTTGATTTAGATGAGCTTAATAATTTAGAGCAAAAGTACGGTGTTCAACAAACACCTGTTCTTAAACCGCAAATCACAGTTTCATCTCAACAACCCAATCATCAACCACAAAATTCTTTTTGGCAGCAGGCATATGATAAAATAAATCAAGTAGCTGACAAATTTGCCAATAATACCGAAGGTGCGGCTATTGCTTTTGCACAAGGTTTATCCGGAAATAATTTTGATGAGTTAGCAGGGACAGCAGGAGCTGCAATAACAACAGGCTCGGCTTACCCTAATAGTCAAAATGTAGCAGCCTATAATCATATTCGTAATGATATCCGAGCAAAACATACTGATTTCAAGGAAAAACATCCGCAACTTGATGAGGCTTTAGAAATTGGTGGGACTATATATGGCGGTATCAAAAAGCCGTTTATTTCGGCTGTTTTATATGGTGTAGGTTCTGCAGAAACAGCAGAGCAAATACCAGAGGAAATTACATATAATGCTTTGGGAAATAGATATGTGCAGAAAATTCCAACAGATATTTTACCCCAAAAAGTAGCTCCAATAGCCAAAGAGTATTTAAGTCGT
>CASEYY010000036.1 GCA_949292335.1 uncultured Pseudomonadota bacterium | reverse complement strand
GGAGATGTGAGTTTTTTTAGCAACTTCGTTAATATCAATATAAACTTGAGGGAGACTGTTTTCTTCATCAATAGCATTTTCAACGACAGCAGGACACCCAAAATTTGCAGGTCCCGGATAATCACCGCCGTTATCATCACCGTTATTATCGTTTTGAGCTTGTTGTTTTCTGAATACATCTGCCCGGTCAAGCATTGTTTCAAGTACACTGCTTTGACCCCGTGTCTCTGTTACTTCACTATATCCAGCCTGAAAATCTGCACCGGATGCGTTTTGTAAAATTTCACCGTTTTGGTTGGCTACGGTTTTTAATTTTTCTTTTGCCATATCTTTTTATCCTTTCCTTATGGCGTTATACCTTCCCAGCTATTTTAGCCTTCGCTTGATATCTCAGCTTTTTTGCTGATAAGAAAAGAATAAAAGGAAAAAGAAATTTATGTAAAAACACTCAAAATGACGGTTTTTGTTTGTAACTATTTGTTTTTGCGATTTTTATAGCGACTTATTCTCTTAATCTCAGGAAGTTCAGCTAAGTATTCCAAATCAGGTATATAATATTGAGGAGCCTGAGGGGAATATTCAATATGGCTACAACTTCTCCAGTTTTTCATCAATTCGCTTGTTTCGCCAATATGTGAATAAAACGCCTTTTGACGTATGTTTAATATGGCTAAGGCTGTTTTACGATTACACCAATTAATGTATCCTTTTTTTTCGTAATTAACGTCAGAATGAGGTTTTAAAATTTTATAATAATATTGTTTTAGGCACTCATTGGTGGCACTTATACTATAATATGATTGAAGTACCGTTTTATGTGGATAACTTTTTTTGTATTTTTCTAATAAATTAATACCAGATGTTTCAGAAATATTGAAAATTTCAGCCAAGTTACGTATGGTTAAAGTATATTCAGGATCATCATATCTAAGGGCTAAATCAGTTTTAACAGCAATTTCCATGGGACGATTTCCTGTAACCTCATGAACTATATCATAATTTTTAGGTTCTTTTGCAGGATTTTGAGTTCTTACTAAATTTATAAACGTATTACTTCGATAATCATATTGTGTTGATCTTGTTTGAGTATACAAAAAGTTGCAATAATGGACTAAAGCCGTTTTTTCTAACTTAGCGCTTTGGTAAGGGTATATAATATGTAATGCAGCGTCATATACGGACGAAATCTTTATATGATTTTCAACAATAATTTTTTCTATTTTACTTAAAAAGTTTTGGATTTCTTCAGAGAAAGGATGTATTGACTGTCTATCTCTTTTATAACAAAACGAATTAAACAGTTGAACATAATCACGAAGATTTTCAAAACTAACCGAATCAATCTGAAAATCACCTTCATAACAATAAAAATATAATTTTACAGTCTGGTTATTATTTAAGTGTCTTGATGTATTTATAGCTTCGAAAATTCGCGAAAAATAATCCAACGCATGCCATATTGTTACTCTATCTATATAATATTCTTTATTAGATAATTCATAGGATTTGATAAGCAACGGCATTAAATTTTCAGCTAAAAAGCCCAAATAGTTATTGTTAAAATGAAAATTTTCTTGAACAAAATTTTTCTTACAAAGAGTTATTATCCGACGAATATAAGTATCAATGGTACTGTCTTTACGATTTTCGGATAACCATTTTCTAAAATTTTCTTCCAAGCCAATCATAAAAAAACTCCTAATTTTATCTTATATTATCGAGATTTAAGAAAACGTAAAGCCCAAAATATATAAGAATAACCTTTGACTTAGCTATATCATAGGTTGTAAAAACATAGCCTACTAAAAAAGACTGGAGTCATTTTCTATCTCACGCGTTATAAGGGCTAGTTAAAAAATGGCTTTTTTTGAAAAGATGTTGTTTAAGCTGCAAAAGTTTCAGAGAAAAAGAAAGTCAAAATGAAACGATTGTCCTGGCCGTATCCGGCTTATTTTGAGCCAAAATAAATCGTCGGTAACGTCAAAAATTTTTATTTTAGGCGGTTTCAAATCCGACTTTTTATAAAAAATAATCCCAAAACGACAAACTGTATTCGAACTGGTTAAGTTATTGAAAAATAAAGATAGTTGAGAGAGTTGGTTCGTATGGATAGTAAAAAAGGCTAGGTTTGAAAACATATTATACGAACCGCAAAATATTCTTAAAAAACAAGAGGCTAGACCTAAAAATCTAACCTCTGTTCAGTCTGGCTGGGGTGGCTGGATTCGAACCAACGAATGACGATACCAAAAACCGTTGCCTTACCACTTGGCGACACCCCAATAATAATTTCAATGTTCTCATCTCAGCCACTTTGGTGGCAGGATTGTGAGCCCGCCTGACGGCACTGCTCATCTTTCGCTAGTGCTCAAGACCGCCTTCGGCGTCCACCGGCGAATTACTTCGCAATTCTGGGTAGTCGACCAACGAATGACGATACCAAAAACCGTTGCCTTACCACTTGGCGACACCCCAATCTCATCAAACTCCGTTATATCTAGTCTATTTTTTTTTATTTGGCAAGAGATTTTTTTTAATTTTGATGTATTTATTTGCTTTTGTATATTTTGTCTAGACAGAACGATTTTTTTATTATATCTGATTGGTTTAAATGTTGTTATTTAAGGGTACATAATAATGGAGTATTCAAAAAAAATTGTATCGGACATTACTTCTTTTATGAATGAAGCTGAGCTTAACGAAGTCTATATGTTTGGTGGGGCCGTGTTAGATGTGCTTACACAGGAAAATCCTAAAATCAATGATTATGATTTGTGTGTGAAAAACGAAGATGAATTTTACCAAACTTTGAGAAATTTTAAGCAAAAGGGAACAAGTGTTTCCGAGGTGGTTCGCACTCATAATATATATGCCGTTATAAATCATCCTAAGCTGGGGCAAATTGATTTTTCTTGTATGGATCCCGAGGATAATGGTATTTTTAATATTGAAAAAATTTATGCCAGATTTTCTAAAAAAATTAAAGTAATTGATGTCGCAATTATTGATAAATATGGAGCTGTTGACGCAATTAAACAGGGAAAGCTCAGACTTGCTTGTAATCCGCAAAAAGAAGGTGCGTACAATGTTTTGCGCCGTTTCTTGGCTAATGTTGGTAAATATAATCTTGATATAAGTCCTGATGGGCAAAATAGCATTGTGGTGAGGCAGATTAATCAGATGTTTGCTTGCGGTTATCCGTATATACCCCAAGACAAAGTACGTTGTCTTTCCAGAGTGATGGCTAGTTTAACAAGGTCTAGCGATAGAAAATCTTTTGTAAAAAATATTGCAGACCAAAATATGTTTTTCTATGCTTTTCCTGATTTGCATAAAATTTTTAAAAATGAAAAGTTTCAAAACAGTGAGAAACTTAAAAATTTTACTTCTCAAAAAGAGTTGTTGGAAACTATGATGTCGGTGGTAGCTTTAGATGAGAGAGATGCTATGGTTGATTGTTTGATGATATTGGCTCGTCGAGAAAAGGCCAGACAAAATAAAGGTGTAATCGAATTTGTTGACAGTATTGCAAATGAAAAAACATCATCACAACGATTAACAAAATCTGTAATCAATCCGGTGTTTCAATATATTTTGGCAAATAAAGGAAAGGTAAAATAAAAAATGAAAGTGATTGTTCTTGGTTCCGGTTCGGCATACGGATGCCCTATGATTTTTAATAACTGGCGCAATATGACATCCAACAATCTTAAAAATGTTAGGAATCGGGCAGCAATTTATTTTGAAGTTAAAAATAAAAAATTTGCTGTCGATTGTGGACCGGAATTTAGGTTGCAGATTAATCAAAATAATATTTCTGATTTGGATGCGGTACTAATCACACATTTACATTACGATCATATAGCCAGTTTGCCGGAATTGGCAAGAGCTTGTACGCTCCTAAATCATCCTATTGAAATTTGGTGCAGTGGTGAAACTCAAAAAGATTTGAAACAGGAATATCCTTTTTTGTTTAATGGTGAAGAACAAGAAGGTAGAGGTTTGCATTGGCGAGTTTGTCCTGATGTCGGAGAATTTGAGGCTTGCGGTGTGATGTTTAAAACATTTCAGGTTCCTCATCATCGTTGGCATTGTTCGGCTTTTTGTTGTCAGAATTTTGCCTATGTGACTGATTGGGAAGAAATACCTGAAGAAGGATTAAAAATTTTGCAAGGTGTGCAAACTTTGCTGATTGAATGCAATAACGGCCTTTATCCCGAAAATAACGGACATAGCGACTTGGAAAAAGTGAAAAAAATTGCAGAAGTGATTGAGCCTGAGCGGGTGATATTGACGCATCTTTCGGCTCGTGTAGATTTTGAAGAAACCTCGGCTGCCTTGCCTCATAATTTTGAGCTGGCTTATGACGGAATGAGTTTTGAAGTTTAGAAATGAAAAAAGCCGTGATATAAAAATCACGACTTTTTTCTATTGGTTATTGTTTCTCAATTTTTTGAATGGGGATTTCATAATCCTCACTCATACGGAATGAAACAATAACTTTGGAGCCAAGTTCGTCAATCCAGCGAACCTCCGATATAATTTCTGAGAAGGCGTAGAAGGTTTTGTCCTCATACTCTTCAAACAAGAAATTATATCGGCTGCCCTCCTGACGAATTTTTTTGATGGTCAGGATTTGTCCGTTCATATCATTGCCATCTGATGGCAGAGCCGTCTGTTGAAGGCTCATTTGATATGATTGGATATAGGCAGCGTAGGCTTCTTCTTTTGTCTTGCCGGCTCCGACGACATTGACATTCTTAACCGAGCAGAAGCCGTGGCCAACAATTTTACGCCCGCTGATGATGGGAGCGTAATATGTCTGGAGGCCGCCAATGTTGTACATGACTGCATTTCCAACCTCGTAGGAGGGGTATTTTGCAGTCCATTCATTGGCTTGAATGGCTCCTTCGGCTCTGGTCTCATCAATACCGGACATTTTATAAAATGTTCCGATACCGGTTTTGGCATTAACCAAAACAAAACCGGATGTCGAGGCGTCGTTGCCGACAGAGGTAAGTCCGGCATAGTAGCAGCACTCCTTCTGACCGTATACCACTTGCAAACCATTTGGGTGCAAACGGTCTTGGTCTGACCAATTTATGTAGCCATGAATTAAATCATAGCGTTTATAAATCAGTTCTTCGGTCAGCTTTTGGGGCTGAACGACATCAATGAAATCAGGTGTTTCATCAAGGTCGTAGCTTTTTACCTCGCCGGTCTGCATGTCTATAACAATAGAACCGATTACCTTATCTCCGCTCCAACCAATTTGGTTGTCAATCTGAGCAAAGATATTGTAAGGGCGGCCATTGCCATCAATTTGAATGCCGGTGTCTTCAATCTTGTCCATAAAGCCGGAGCGACGCACGTGACGGCGTAACTGGTGACTAAAGCAGGCAGACTGAAGATATCTCATCTCAAGAGCTTGACCATTGACGGCGGTTACCATATACACCAAGTTTTCATTGGTGGCGCTTACAATAATGTAAGCAGGAGAGGTTCCGTTTGTTTGTCTCCACTTCCAGAAACTTCGAAATTCTAGCGGTGCAACATAAATAAAATCATTGTCGAAAGACAAATGATAATTTTTGCCTAACCCGTCAGTAATGTCAAAGCTACCGGTGATGGACTGGAGCGATAACTCGCCAATTTCGTATTGCGAGCCAAAGGCCGGAATTTGCCCCATGACCGCCTCGGCCAGTACTCTGGCCACTTCCGGAGATACCGTGCGCATTTTCTCCAAGGAGACCGGAGATATGCCTTCGTTGAACAACGAGTCTTGATTGATGGTTATGGTATCTTGAGCCATAATCAATCCATAGTCATCGTTGCTCATCTCCAACAGAGTGCGGTGCTTGTTAGCATTTATCCATTGCCCGGAGATGATCTGGGTAATAAACATGCCAATGGCTACCACTCCTGCTGCCAAAGCAGCAATCTTGTGAGCTTTTATTTCAAAATTTCTGATACTGGGTATCGAAATTATGAGGGTTAATAAAAGCTCAGCCCAAATTATGGGGCGGTCGAGTTGTAGAGATGGTGTAAACAGCCAATTAATGCTCATTAACAGAGCAAAAATTGTGGCTGCCTTTAACGCCATTTTCAAAGGAATACTTTTTTTGAATGATGTGTATTCCTTTTGCAACTCGGCTATTTGCCACTCTCTGGCTGTTGTCAGCTTCTTTTTCCAAGATAATATCTCGGAGAAATAATCAGCGAAATGGCAGATGGCGCCAACAATGGTTAATACCACTGATATTGAAATATATGTTCCCATAATATTTCGTTTTGCACTTTTTGGTTTATGAGGCGTGCGGGATCCTTAGGCCCTCCTCGTTAATAATAAAATAAATGTAATTTCTTTAGAGGGTCAGTATATCATATCGGAAAGGATGAGTCAATAAATGCGGCGGTAGCGTTTAGAGCTATTGAGACAGAAGCTTTTTCTTCTTTTCTTCTTTGGCTTTTAGGACATCCAAATCGCGTTCTTTGGCAAGCTTGTCCAAAATGGTTTTTACCACTTTATCAAGTTGTTTGTCTTCGCGATAATCGGCCGGAAGAGCAAAGTTAACTCTGCCGTCACGCAATAACTTGAGTGCCGTGGCTTTATTGCTGCCGTTGGGATTATATACGGCTATGGCATTGCCGTTACGCTCTTTGGTGAGTTTCATTGAAGGAATATCTGTGCTTCCGTCGCCAAAATATATCATACGAGTAAAAGGAATCGGACGCTTGTTATCGGGCATAAATTCGTTAACCGCTCTATCTTCCAATTTGCCCAGACCTTTGTTGATTTTTGACAAGTATTGGGTCTTGGTTGAGTAGTTTACAACTCTTGCCGGCCAAACCGGTTTGCCTTCGTCATTGAATGCAAAGCAGCAACCAAAGATATCTTTGAAGTATTTTTTGATACTGCAACCGGATAAAATTTCTTCGTAACCGGCTGAGATTATGTAGTGTTCAACATCTAAATTGAGCGATTTGCCGTATTCTTTAATGCGAGTGAACCAGCCTTCAACACCAGGAAAATATTTGATGTTTTTGCCGGCTTCGGCAAAGTTGGTGCGGCTTAGCTTGATGTTTAGTTCTTCGGCCTTTTTGAAAAAGTAGTACATTGATCCGGTGATTTGGTCAGCCCCATGGTCGCGGCTCCATTTATTGGCTTCGTACCAAAAATCTTCCGGTGTCATACCAAATTCCGGAATGAGGGCGTAGTTTTGCATATCGGTAGTACTCAAAGTACCGTCAAAGTCATAGATTAGGGCTACTTTTATTTTTTTGGCCATTTTTTATATCTCCGCTTGCTTTTTCGAGTTTATCATTATAAAACTGTAGAAGTTAATTTTTAATTTATAAAATATAAAGAGGGTTGATATGGTTGCTACTTCTATGGACCAGTTGGTGTCTTTGTGCAAACGCAGAGGGTTTATTTTTCAGAATGCCGATATTTACGGCGGTTTGCAAGGCGTGTATGATTATGGTCCGCTCGGTGTTGAGCTTAAAAACAATCTTAAAGCAGCTTGGTGGCGGGCAATGGTGTATGAAAGAGATGATGTCGAAGGGCTCGATGCTGCAATTTTGACTAACCAGAAAGTGTTGCATTATTCCGGTCACGAAGATACCTTTTCCGACCCGATGACCGATTGCAAAAAATGTAAAGGCCGCTTCAGAGCCGACCATATCAAAGACGGAAAATGTCCCAACTGCGGTTCTACGGAACTTACAGAGCCAAGACCGTTTAATTTGATGTTTAAAACCAATATCGGTCCGGTAGACGATGGTTCTTCTTTTGGATATTTGCGACCGGAAACCGCTCAGGCCATATTTACTCAATTTAAAAATGTGGTAGATTCAACCTCGCGTAAACTGCCGTTTGGTATTGCACAAATCGGTAAATCTTTCAGAAACGAAATTACTCCGAGAAACTTTATTTTTCGGGTGAGAGAATTTGAACAGGCCGAGTTGGAATATTTTGTTATGCCAGGAGAAGACGAAAAATGGCACGAAATCTGGAAAGAAGAACGAATTAAGTGGTGGGAAAAACAAGGCTTGAAACGCGAAAATATCAATATTTATACAACTCCTAAGGAAGATTTGGCTCACTATGCCAAGGCTTGTTATGACATTGAGTATCAGTTCCCGCACGGAATGGAAGAGCTGGAAGGTATTGCAAATCGTACCGATTATGATTTGGGAAACCATACCAAAGCTCAGGAAGAAATGAACCTTACTTCAAAGTGTCATGAAAACAAAGAATCTACTCAAAAATTATGCATTATGGACGATAATAATAAATGGGTGGTGCCGTTTGTTATTGAACCTTCGATGGGAATTGACCGCGGTGTGTTGGCGGTAATGACCGAAGCTTATACCGAAGAAGATCTGGGTGATGGTAACTCTCGTATCGTCTTGAAATTAAAAAAACACCTAGCTCCGATTAAGGTTGCCGTTATACCGTTGAAGAAAAACAACGAGCAGATTATGGCAAAATGCCACGAAATTAAGCAAAATCTGCTTAAGCTCGGTATCGGCAGAGTGGCTTTGGAAAATACCGGAAATATCGGCAAAGCTTATCGCCGCCATGATGAAATCGGTACACCGTTGTGTTTGACGGTGGATTTTGAAACGATTGAAAATCAACCGGAATCGGTTACTATTCGGGACAGAGATACCATGCAGCAAATCAGGGTTAATACCGCAGATTTGAAAGACTACTTGCGAAATTACTTTAATGAGTAATTAAAAAGGGGTGAATTCACATCGCCCCTTTTTAATTTTATATACTTACTTATTTTTTGCAGGCTTGCTTTTTAAAAATAGTGTTTATATAGTATGTATGTGTTTTAATCATTGGATAAAGTTTGACAGATGGCTCTGGATTTTTTGCTCAAACAAAATATATTGACGGTCGTTGCCGACGGAGATTTGCGTGATTATGACAATCAAGAGCAACTTAAAGCTGTGCTTCAGAGTTTGAAGAAGGCCGACAAATTGTGTTTCAACGCGGAAAATTTGCAAAAATGGGATTCTTCTCTGGCTGCCGCATTCTACCAAATAATCATAAAAGCAAAACAAAAAAATATCAAAATCGATACTTCTGCTTTGCCGGATGATTTACAAAATCTGGTTGCTCTTGCTTTGGCGGTGGACAGAAAACCAAAAAGCAATGATAATAAAAAACTGAGCTTCCTTGAAAATTTGGGTGAGAGCGGACTGCAGATATTTGACGGGGTAAAAAAATCTTGGGCTTTTTTGGCCGATACTACAAAATCTTTGGGCCGTTTCTTCACCGGCAGAGCCGTGTTGAGGAGAGTAGATTTTGAATTTGCTCTGGCCGATTGCGGATATAAAGCCGTCGGCATTGTTTCTTTGGTCAGCTTTATGGTCGGCTTAATTTTGGCATTCGTCGGAGCTTTACAGCTTAAAATGTTCGGGGCGCAAATCTATATTGCCTCGTTGGTTGCTATCGGTATGACCAGAATTATGGGGGCAATTATGGCCGGAATTATTATGGCTGGCAGAACAGGTGCTTCTTATGCGGCAACAATAGGGACAATGCAGGTTAATGAAGAGGTCGACGCTCTGAAGACGCTCGGACTGCCGGTAACCGATTTTTTGGTGTTGCCGAGAATGTTGAGCCTTATTATTACAATGCCTTTCTTAACGATGTGGGCCGATATTATGGGGATGATAGGCGGTGCTACGGTGGCTATTCTGATGCTCGATATTTCGGCTCCGCAGTATTGGATATATTCGCTTAAGGCTTTTCAACTGGCTAACTTTCTGGTCGGTATATTTCACGGCTTTATGTATGGTATAATCATATCTTGTTGCGGTTGCTACTATGGCATAAATTGCGGCAGAAATGCCGATAGTGTCGGTTGGGCAACTACCAAAGCAGTGGTTTCTTCCATCGTGATTATGATTGTAGCTACCGGTATTTTAACATCTATTCTTGAGGCGTTGGGCATATGATAAAAGACAATGTTAAAATAAAAGCCGAAGGTCTTAATATTGCATATGGTTCAAATGTCTTGATGCACAATTTGAACTTTGAGATAAAAAACGGCGATATCTTTATTATCATGGGCGGTTCCGGTTGCGGTAAAAGCAGCCTGTTGCGATTGTTGACCGGATTAAAAAGTGTCGATGAGGGAAAAATTTGGATTAACGGGGTGCGGTTTGATAATGCCGATGACCAGCAAAAAAAGAAAATTATGCAAAATTGCGGAATCCTATATCAAAGCGGAGCTTTGTTTTCTTCAATGACTTTGGCCGAAAATGTGGCTTTACCTCTACAACAATATACAAATTATTCCGACGCTCTGATAAGTGATTTGGTGGCTTTTAAATTGGCTCTGGTCGGGCTTAAAGGTTACGAAGATTTCTATCCGGCAGAAATTTCCGGCGGTATGAAAAAAAGAGCCGGACTGGCCAGAGCTTTGGCTCTTGATCCTGATATATTGTATTTTGATGAGCCATCGGCCGGGCTTGACCCCGTAAGCTCTAAATTGTTGGATGATTTGATTTTGGAAATTAATAAGAGCTTGGGAACAACCATCGTGGTGATTACTCACGAACTAAGCTCTATTTTTGCAATCGGAAAAGATGCTATATTCCTTGATGCCGAGACCAAAACAATTTCGGCTCAGGGTAACCCCAAAGAATTATTGAAAAATCCACCAAATCAAAAGGTGTTGCATTTTTTAAGCGGAGGAAAAAAATAATGGCTAATCAACCTAACCGAAAACTTATCGGTATTTTCTTATTAGTAGCTATAGCCTTGTTTGCTTTAATTGTCTTGTCGTTGCTGAAAAATAAGATATTCGGTAGCGATAACAGCCAGGTGGTGATGTATTTTGAGGAGTCAATCAACGGTTTGGGGGTCGGATCTCCGGTCGTATTGAAAGGTGTTAAAATCGGAGAAGTAACCAAAATCGATATTATTGCCGATACCGATACTTTGGGATTTAGTATTCCGGTGTATGCTAAGATGAATACCAGAGGTATTAATAGTAAAGTAAGCAATAAAAGTGGAAAAGAAGTACTTAATGCCTTGGTAGACAAAGGTTTGAGAGCAAGATTAGCAACGCAAAGCTATGTTACGGGGCAGTTAATGATAGAATTACAAATGCTGCCTGACACGCCGATACATTATCATGAAGGTTCTAAGGTTCTTGAAATTCCTACAGCTTTATCAACAATGGGCGAATTGTCTCGCGGTTTGCAAAAAATTCCTCTGGCCGAAGGAGTCAAAAATTTTAATGATTTCTTCAAAGGTTTGAATCAGAGTATGCCGGATATAAATCGGATTATTACCAATCTTGATAAAGCCATAAACAAAAATCGCGGAGCTTCAAGTGAGCTCTTGGATAATATAAATACCGCAACCATAAACATCAGTAAAGCGGCTCGTTCGTTGCAAAATCTTACCGATTATTTGGAACAGCATCCGGAAGCTTTAATTAAAGGAAAGAGGTAGAAAATGAAAAAAATATCTTTACTTGTAATCTTATTTTTATTGGGCGGATGCTTCGGCGGTTATACTCCGCAAAGTACCTTTTATAATTTGATGATCCCGGGTAAAGAGGAAGTTAAACCGGTAAGTATGAAGAGCCTAAATGTCGGTGTTGATACCGTCTTGATGCCGGATTATCTCGATAGACCGCAAATGGTGGTTTTTGAAAAACAAAATCCGCAGATGAAGGTCAGCGAAACTGAGCGGTGGGGAGAAGATCTTGATGATATGACCCAGAGGGCTATTGCGGCGGATTTGTCTTTGTATTTGCCGAACTCAATGGTTAAGTCAAAGGTCCTATTGAGCGAGGAGTTTAATTGGTTGGTGGAAGTGCAAATCGTCAGAATGGATTTCATCTGGGGACAAAAGGCTGTATTACAGGCTTGGTGGTCGATTGTAAATAATAACGGAAAGACCGTTAAACAGCAAAAGTTTAGCCGTGAGTTACCGGTCGGTGAAAGCTTTGCTGAATTTGTTGAGGCGGAAAGTACTTTACTGGAGATGATGAGTCAGGATATTGCCGTGGCTTTGGGTAAATTGTAAAGAAGAAAATAAAAAATGAAAGAACTTTGGAAACTATTCGGGCTGTTTTTTAAAATCGGACTATTTACTTTCGGCGGCGGTTATGCAATGTTGCCTTTGCTCAGAGCCGAGGTGGTGGAAAAACGCAAATTCGTTACCGAGCAAGAATTATTGGATTTGTATTCCATCGGACAATGTACTCCGGGGATTATTTCAATTAATGTGGCGACCTATATCGGATATCAGCAGAAAAAAGTGTGGGGAGCCGTTGCTACCACTTTGGGAATTGTTTTACCTTCGGTTATCATAATAACTTTGCTCGCTTCGGTGTTGCAGCAATTTACCGATAACCGTTATGTTGCCTATGCTTTTGCCGGTATCAGAGTTTGTGTGGCGGCGTTGATTGCCGATGTGGTGTATGATTTGGCAAAGAAAAATCTTAATAACTATTTTGCGGCGGGTGTATTCATCGTTTCGCTGATTTTGTTGGTGTGGTTGAATATTTCGGCCGTTTTGTTGGTGCTTTTGGCCGGCATAACGGCCTTAGCGGCAGGAGAAATTAAGAGGGTTAAAAAATGACCTATTTATTGTTGTTTGCAGAATTTTTTAAAATCGGGTTGTTTGCTATCGGCGGTGGTCTGGTAACAGTGCCGTTTTTGTTTGATTTGACTGATAGATATGATTGGTTTTCAAAGGCAGAGTTGACCAATATGATTGCGGTTTCTGAATCAACTCCGGGACCAATCGGCGTAAATATGGCTACTTTTGCCGGATTTAATGCCACGGGAATTTGGGGCGGGATTATTGCAACTTTCGGATTGGTCTTGCCTTCGGTTATCATAATGATTATGGTCGCCAAAATGATGAGAAAGTATAGCTGTAACTTAAGAGTACATAATGTGCTGAACGGTATCAGACCGGCGGTTTTGGCTTTGATTTTATTTGCCGGACTGCAGGTTGCAAAAATCTCAATCACCGGAAGCTTGGAAATATTGGTGTTTGCCGGATTGCTGGCAATGATGAGATTGTGGAAACAAAGTCCGATTATATATCTATGTTTGGCGGCAATAATCGGAATAGTTTTGAAGTTATAGAAAAAGCTCCGGTTAACCGGAGCTCGTTTATTATAAGTAGCTGTTAAGCCAAGAGGTAAGAGTTGATTTAGGCTGCAATCCTACTTTGGTATCTACCAATTTGCCGTCCTTAAACAGTAACAGAGACGGGATACTTCTCAAACCGTAGTTCGACGGAGTTAGCGGGGCTTCATCTACATTCATCTTAAATATGCGGATGTTCGGCAGCTCTTGAGAGATTTCTTCCATGGTCGGCAAAAGCTGACGGCACGGTCCGCACCATTCGGCCCAGAAATCTACCAAAACCAAACCGGAAGAGTTAAGAACCTCGGATTCAAAATCGGAATCTTTTATTGATAACATGATTTTCCCTTTCATAAAAAAAGCCATTTTCTAATAATATAGTTATAAAATTTTTATAAATAAAGTTTTTTATCCAAAAAATCCTGTATTTATTCAATCTTCATTATTTGGGCGGTGTTGGTCCACAAAATATAGGTCTCAACCGGTTTGTCGGGATAAATATGGCTGACAAGTTGCTTGTAGGCTTGCATTTGCTTGCGGTATATCATCGGAACTTCAGCAAGGCTTTGAGCCGCCGGACGGTTGGTTTTGTAGTCAATTATCATAACTTTATCCGGCATAACAACCAAACGGTCAATTTGTCCGTTTATGATACGGCCGTCTACTTCACCCATAAGTGAGACTTCGGCCGATGATTGCGAGCTAAATAGAGGTGCAAACCGCGGCGAAGAAATAAGAGCCAAAACTTCGTCGGATATTTGTTGCTTGGCATCTTGAGAAAGTTCAGGAGCCTGATTATCCAGAAAATCGGCAATGAGTTTGCTTCGTGAGCTTTCCGCGGTAGAAGGAATAAACTGTAAAAGCTTATGGATTAGGCGGCCGCGATTGTATAACAAACCATCATTACTTACCAAAAGCGGTGATATGGCCGAAAGATTGCTTTCATCCTGATGTGAAGGGGTCAGGGGGCGAGCCAGCGGCATTTCCTCTGGTGCGTTTCGATTGATAAATTCCGGCAGAGCTATGGCAACAGCGGCAGGTTTATCTTCTTGTTCTTTCGGTTGGTTCTCTTGTTTTACCTCGTATATCAACTTGTCATCTACCGGAATTGCCAGCTCGGCAAAGGCCGTTTTGCATATCTCATACCAAGATTGTTCACTGGGCGTTTTTTTGCGAAAACCGCAAACACAAAGACATTCTTCGGCTCGGGTCAATGCTACATATAGCAGACGGTGGTATTCTTCGAGATTTAGAGCTTGCTCTTTTTCCATGAGCCTTATTGCATGTTCATCATATTCGTTTTTGCTTAAGGGGTAGAGCAAAATATCATTGCCTTTAAGAAATGCGGCTTCTTTTTTTAGGCTTTTGACCCTTACGGTGTCGGGCAGAATTACTATCGGTGCCTGTAATCCTTTGGAGCCGTGTACCGTCATTAATCTTACCGCGTCAAGATTGGGTTGCTCCAAATCGCGTTTTATTTCAACATCATCACTTTCCATCCAAGCTACAAATGTTTGCAAAGACGGAGTATGCTCTTGTTCAAATTTTATGGTAAGATTGATGAACTCATCAATCGCATCTTCACATTCCGTGCCTAAACGAGCCACAAATTTCTTTCGCCCGTTAAGCTTGCTTAAGATATGGTTGAAAAATTCAAACGGGCGGCTCTTCTTGGCTAACTCAAGCAGCTCTTGCAAAATATTACGCGAGGAATCATAGTTGTCGTTTTGGCAAAGTATTTCCCAAACGCTGTGTTCTTTTCTTTTGTAGCATAAATTAAATAAATCTTCGTCGTCAAGTGCAAGCAAAGGTGATTTCAAAACACAACATAAGTTTAGATCGTCGGTCGGTAATAAGGTAAATTTCGCCAAAGCGAGCAAGTCGCTGACCACAAGTTGTTCGGAAAGTTTTATTTTATCAACTCCGGTGATGGCAACATCGGCATTTTTACAGGCTCTGACCAGTTCTTCGACAAAGGGATCTCTCTGTTGTACCAAAATCAGAAAATCACGGTAGCATAATGGGCGACCTTGAGATTGCAGTAATTCCTTGTGGCTGACTTTTTGTTTGATGGCTTCGGCAATTCGTTGAGCCAGCTTGGCAGAGGGTGAAATCGTGCCGATACGTTCAACGGGCGGACGCCATACTTTATCGGTTTTATCTGTTGCCTCGGGTTCACAAAGCGACCACAATTCAACTCGTCCGCCGTCACCGATACGCGAGGGAATATGCGAAATATTCTGTCTGCTTGCGGCAACACCGCGGCGAGCTCGCTCATCAAGGAAAACTTGATTGACTATATCCAAAATCGCCGCAGTGGAGCGGAACGAAACTTCCATGCTCACATCTTTGAAGTCTTTGGCTCGGGATTGGAAATAATCGTGCATTGCAGAAAATTCTTGTGGGTCGGCACCTTGAAAAGAATAGATGGATTGCTTGCGGTCGCCAACGACAAAAATCGTCGGCTGGACGGTTTTGGCTCCTAGCCCTGAGAAAAATTCCGAGGTGAGAGATTTGATTACCGACCATTGGGCGGGAGAGGTATCTTGTGCTTCGTCTATCAAAATATTGTCAATACCGCCGTCGAGTTTGTATAAAACCCAATCCGAAACTTTGGGGGTGGCAAGCAGGCGGTTGGTCAACAACAGCAAGTCATTAAAGTCCATTTGCGAGTGAATATCTTTGTAGTGCTGATAACGAGATAAAATTTCAACACTCAAAATCAAAATCGCGGTAGTCGATTGTAGCAAAGATATGCTTTTGAGAATATTTTGGCAAGCTATAATGCGGTTGCTTTCTTGGGCAATCAGTTCTTCCGAGCGGGGAAAATCAGCACGCATTTTCTTTACGGTTAGCCGTTTTTTCATTTCGCTGTCGCTGACAAAAATATCGGCATAGCCTGTAAAATCTTTATCCTCGAAAGCTTGTGCCGTCGCAGCGGCCGTTTGCTCAAGCCTGTCACTGCCCGATGCCCCAAAGGCCGAAATAATGTATTTTATATCTTCGGTCGGAGCCTCTTGCCAAAATTTTGTAATTTGTTTTTCGGCATTATCTTCCGGACTGATTTGCAGACAGGCGGCAATTCTGGATATTAAATTATCAATAGTACCGTGTTGTTGCAGATATTTGGCAAAGTGATTATAGTTGGAAGTAATCGAATCCATTATTCTCGGAAACTTGAATTCGCTGGTGTTGGCCGCGATATAGGCGATGGCTTCTTTTACGCGATCCGTGGTGTTACCCCTTAAAATATCAAGTTTGATATTTTCGATGGCTTCTTTGGCTCCGCGAGTGTCTATAATCGAAAAATAAGGTGAGATTTTGGCTTCTAGCGGAAACCTCTTCAATATTTCTTCACAAAAACTATGAAAAGTTTGTATCTTAAGACCACCGGGGATGTCCAATAAAAGTGCAAACAAGCGGCGAGCCGTGGCTATCAGTTCTTTATCGGCAGAGCTTGCGGTTATCGTCCGACCCCAAAGAGCCGACAATTCTTCTTGTAATTTTTCTTCCGGCATAACCGCCCAAGAGCTCAAACGCGAGGCAATGCGGTTGCTCATTTCTACCGCCGCCGCTTTGGTATAGGTTAAACATAATATTTTTGACGGATTGGCTCCGGCGAGCAACAACCTTAAAACACGGTCGGATAAGACTTTGGTCTTGCCGGTACCGGCCGAGGCTTCAACCCAAACCGAATATTGAGGATCGGAAGCACTGCGTTGCTGTGCCGAGGCGATGGCTATTCTTTCTTCTCTTTGTTGCTTAATATCACTCATTATTCGCCTCCTTCGTCATCGTCTTTGACCGACCACTCACGGACACGGGCAAGGTGTTCGTATTTGGAATATTCATCAAGATGTTTGGGGTTGGGGCGGCTTAGGTAACCGGTTTCGGCAAAGTCAAAAATATTAATCAAACGGATGAGATTTTCTTTGGTATTATTCATAATTTCTGTCGTATCTTCGTTTACCGCAATAACTTTATCACCTAACTTCCAATACATTAACGAAGATACATCGGCTGCCGGAATTCCGTCAAATCCTCCGCTTGCGGCAATCAATGCTTCAAGCGGAAGCTGTGGATAGTAGCCGCTTCGGATTTCATTGGCCGAGCGGGCTTGTCCGGTTTTGTAGTCAATGATATTTAATGTGCCGTCAGTATTTTGATCAATACGGTCGGCTTTGGCATAAATCTTAAAGTCGCCGCCGGGTAGACCTTTGAGAATCATATTTCCCCAAGTTTCACAATAAATATTGCGGATATTGTGGCGGTATTCGGACTCGTTTTTGACAATCCAATCTACCATTTTTTGATATTTCGGCCACCAAAACGCTCGCTTTTCCACGGTTACAGCACCGGAAGCAAATGCTTCTTCGCCCATGGTAAGAAGTATGTATCGGGCATCGCTAGGGTAGCTGTGAGGGTAATTGCGGCAGAAGTTTTCCAATACTTTGTGGACAATATTACCAAAGTCGGACATATCCATTTCGGCTTCAAGAGCATCAAGCGGTTTGAGCTTTAGTATGTATTCGGCATAAACATTGTACGGGTCCCGCATTAGTTTTTCGACGGCACTGGCCGACATCTTGCGAGGACGGGCGTAAACAGGGGGCTTGGGTGCCGGAGCGGAAATTTTTATAAACCGTTCGGGCTGGTCTATTGCTTCGCTCCACTGCGGGACAGGTGATGAAGAAAGATAGTCCTTGGAAAGCCCTAAACTTTGCAGAATGGTTTCCAATCTCATCCACCAACGCGATTTAATAGTCGGGGTACTGTCTTTGCTTTTGGCATGAGTTAAATATACCTCTTTGGCTCCCAGCAAATTACAAAAATCAAGTCCCAGTACGCCGATTTGTCTTTCGGGGAGGAAAAAGCCAAAATCTTTTTTCATCGGACGCGACATCCAAGGGTCGGCACTTACGGTAAGCGGCCATACGCCTTCGGTTACTTCGCCCAATATTACGGTGTCATAGTGATTGAGGCGGGCTTCTATCGGTCCTAAAATTTTGACACGAGGATGCGATTTGTGTTTGCTCCTGACCATTATGCCGTTCATCATGGCTTCAAAAAATGCCGGATATTCTTCGCAACTTATTTCCCCTAAGGTTGCGGCATTTTCCAACCAAGATGAAATAAAAGCTGCTCCGGCTTCACCGTCATCATCTTGCCATAATCTCTGTGAGCCTTCTTCTTGATCGGTGCCGCTCAAATCTTCGGCCAATAGTGTATGCTCCTTGAGCAAATCTTGTAATGAAGCTTTATCTTGTGCTAACAGTTGCCGCAGTGCCAAGGTTCGGTCGGACAGAGTTTGCAAAAAAGCCTCAACCTTGTCATCGGCAAGAGCCGAACGCCAGAAATCCTTATCCAAACGAGTGACTATATCTTGTTTTTCCGTCAAAGCTAATTTACAGGCACAGAGCTCGGTCTTTAACAGCGATAAAATTGTAACTTTGTCGGCGTCTTTCAGTGAGGCTGAGAGGCATAACCTCATATATATGCCCCAAGGGGTTTGTGCCAGAGGAACGCCGGCCGAATCATCGACAATGATGTTCCATCTTTTGAGTTCGGAAGCAACACGGCGAGCCAAAGTACGGTCAGGAGTTATAAGAGCTACGGTTTTACCCTCACTTTCCAAAACTTGTCGGATAAGTAGGGCAATTCCTAAGGCCTCACAACGATTGTCTTTATATTCGGTGAGATTAATGCCGGATAAAGCAACAGTATTAAAGTCCTTGGCTAAATCTTGCCATTTTTGCGTAGACGGTGCCGGACGCATAAGCTCACTAATCAGCTTTTCGCGTTGCGGATTTTGCGGCGGAGCCACCGGAATAACCTCTTGCCGTGATACTCCTAAAAATTCTAAAAGCTGTTTGAGCTCAAATTGCGGGTGAGCCTCATCAACCATATTCCATGCTTCGTCTTCAAGCAAGGTGTCAAGACCCGATAACCATACTTCACCGCGGGGTAGTGACAAAACGGTTTTTACCAACTTTTTCATTGCCGGAGAAACCGCCGTTGAACCGGCAATTATAATTCTTTGCTTAGGCGGATTTTTTTGCCAGAGCTCACTTTGTTTGTAAAGCAATATGCTCCTGCGTTTGCCGGCATCAATTACTCCGCGTTCGGATAAAATATTGGGCCAATATTGTGTAATTATGCTCAAAAATTTTAGAGTTTCCTGCCAGTGTGAAGCATATTCTTCGGGAACAATGTTTTTGAGGTTGTCCCAATTAAGTTCTTGCATATCGGCATTGTCAATCAAATTGCCTAATTCTTGAGCCAAATAACAGGCTTGGGCGGGAGGTATTTCCTTTAGTCCGAATTCTTGGTGGCGGCTCATTATCAAACGCATAAACAACATGGTGCGTTCCAAATCATTAATGGTCGGGGGCAAATTCAAAAATTCTTCCGCCGAATTAATGCCGCTTAATATAAGTTCTTCTTCCTTGACATCTCCGATTGCCCGCATTTGCGGCAACAAAGTCGGGGACATTCCTTTTTGCCTTACAAAAGCTTCGGCTAAGCTGCGACAAGCTCGGCGGTTCGGTAATAAAATCAATACCTCGGACAGTTCTAATTCGTTACCGGAATATTCTTGCAGAAGCTTGGCGGCTAAAGTTTCAACAAAATTGTCAGAGCTTGAAACATTGTAGATCTTAAGCATTAAATTCCTTTTGCAAAAAGGCGGCAACGGCTTTGCCGCGGTGAGAGAGATTGCGTTTTTCTTCCGAACTCATTTCGGCAAAAGTTTGGTCATAATCTTGCGGCACAAAAATCGGGTCGAAGCCGAACCCATTACTGCCGCGGCGATTGTCGGTTATGTGACCTTCGACTTTGCCTTCATAAAATCTTGTTGCCTTATTCGGTTCCTTTAGAGCAAGTACACAGGAAAAATGTGCCGACCAATCATCAGAACCGCTGTCTTTGAGCTCTTTTATCAGCATTTCCATGGCTTTATCAAAATCGCGGTTGGGAGCATAGCGGGCGGAGTAAACTCCGGGGCGTCCGCCCAAAGCATCAACACAAAGCCCGGAGTCATCTGCCAAACAAGGCTTGCCGGAGATTTGTGAAAGTGCTTCGGCCTTAATAGCGGCATTTTCGCGGAAAGTCGTTCCGGTTTCTTCAACATCGGGCAGGTTAAGCTCGGAAGCCGAGTAAATCTTTACACCCAAAGGTTCAAGCATTTGCTTAAACTCATTGATTTTGCCTTGATTATGCGAGGCAATTAACAATTCTTTTAACATGATAAAACCTCTTTTTGTTTGGCTATGATTTCTTTAATACCTTGTTTGCCCATTTGCAGAAGTTGATTAAATTCGGCTTCGCTGAAAGGTTCGCCTTCGGCAGTACCTTGAATTTCGACAATCTTACCGCTTTCGGTCATGATAAAATTCATATCAACCTGTGAGTTGGAATCCTCATTATAATCGACATCAATAATTGCTTCGCCGTTGTATATGTCGCAAGAAACCGCGGCAACGAACTCTCTAATCGGGTTTTCCGAAATTTTTCCTTCTTGCAACAATTTCTGAATTGCTATGTATAGGGCAATAAAGCCTCCGGAAACGGAAGCAACTCTGGTACCCCCGTCAGCCTGAATGACATCGCAATCAACGGTTATGCAAATTTCTTGCATTTTGCTTAAATCAACGACGGCACGCAAAGATCGTCCGATTAGCCTTTGAATTTCTTGGGAGCGACCGGACGGCTTTTTGCTTTCTCTTTGGATACGAGTTTGAGTTGACCTTGGGAGCATGGCATATTCGGCAGTAATCCAGCCTTTTTCTTGTCCTTTGAGCCAAGAGGGTACTTTTTCATCAACCGAAGCTGTGCAAATGACATGAGTGTTGCCGTATTTGACCAGGCAAGAGCCTTCGGCATAAGGATTGAAATTCGTGATAAACTCTATATTGCGAAGTTGATTGTTTTGACGATTGGATGAACGCATTTTACTGTCCTTACACATTACATAATATATGCGAGTCATTCTAGGAAATTATCCATGCCTTAGCAACAAAAATATGTGGCAATAAACAGTAGTTTTATAAATGTCCGTGTTTTAGTAAGTTACAATATTTTTCCAGTGAGCCGCCTTCGACATCCCAACTAAAGTCTTTTTCCATGGCTTTTTTCTGCATGGAGAGGATAAGCTCAGGGTTCTCATAGAAAGTGCCTATTGCTTTATCAAGGGTTTCGGTGTAGGCGTTTTCATTATTTTTAACACGGCGGGCAGTGATGTTGTTGCCGTAAACATGACGATTGTCGCTGAAAAATACCTCGGTACGGAAGCCGTCAACTTTGTCTTCAATAGTGTCGACCAGACCGCCAGTAGACATGGCAACCGGCAAAGAACCTTTGGCAAAAGCCTCCATTTGGGTTAGTCCGCACGGCTCAAAGCGGCTGGGCATAAGATAAAAGTCGGCTGATAATTGGATGGCATAGGCAAATTGGTCTTTGTATCCTCTGAAAACATAAATGCGTTTGGCAGCTTTTTTATCAATTTTGGCGGCTTTGTCCTTTAGGTGTTTTAACATGGCAAAAAGCTCGGTATCTCCGGCTCCGCCTAAAACAAATATCGGAGCTTCAAGGCCTTTGAGAGCGTGTTGACGCATACATTCAATAATCGACTGGGCGGCAATATCATACCCTTTTTGTTCAACCAGACGCGAAGTGGCACAGACAATCGGTACTTTGCCGGCATCTTTGATATCCTTGCTGATATCTTCAAATTTGTAGGTCTCAATCAGCGGAATGATTTGATCTTTATAGTCTTTGTCAGCGGCAATTTTGGATATCAGCTTGATGAATTCTTCTTTGTTATGCTTTTTAAGATTTAGAGAATTTTCATCAAATGTCTTAAATGAGGTATTGCCAAAAAACTTATTAATGTCAGTTATCTTTTGGGCATTTGGCGAGATAAGATTTTTGTCGTAGCCGTTGACAATACCGAAAAATGTGCGGTGGTCTTTGCGGATTTTTAAGATATCACGAAAATCATGACCAAATCCCAACTCTTTAGATACTTCTTCCAAATAGTTTTTGGAAACGGTGATAACACGATCGGCTAAATGAAAATTGCACGATGCTTGATTGTAGCAATCATAAACGATCAAGGTGTTGGTAGTACGAGGATTGGAGTTTTTTACCGGCTTGGCATTTTTAAAAACAAAGGCCGTGTGCTCTTCATACAGAGAGTTTAGAATCCGTGCCGTGTTATCATAGTCCCAGCCTTGGTAGCCAAGGTGATGGGCAATATGAATGACGGGAATCGAACGAATTCTGTCGGCTTCTTCTTCGCTTATTTGTTTGGAGTTAAGCAGTGCCATCGGTAAGTATTTGGTTAGCCCTGAAATGGCTCCGGAGTGCCAGTCGTTGGCAATGATTACATTGGGAGATTTGTTGTCTTTAATTGAGGCTCTTATCAATAGGTAAACCGCTTTGGAAAAAAACGCAAAACGTTCAACTTCGTTAACTCCGTGTTTGTTCATTATATAACAACCGTCTTGAGCCGTTGGGTTGTCGTGATGAGGGTCAATACCAAAAAAGTGCTCGTTGTATAAAAATATATAAGGAGTATGGTCGCAAACACCACTATATGCTTCAACTTTGTGCTTTATAAATTCTTCTTTTTCATTCATGAATGGCACAATAAATTCGGCGATTTTTGTGACTTCAATGCTTCTGTGCTCGGCACCTTCATAAGTGTTATTTTTAAAAAGGGCTTTTTTCTTGCCGGTATCACCGATATACATCGGGGTGACGACGGCTATTCGTTCGCCTTGTCCTTGAAAACGACGGTTGAAGGCTTCCGGCAGTTCTGAGGCAATCATTCCCAGTCCGCCGGCCTTCATAAAAGTTGCAGTCTCGGCCGAAAGCATCCAAGCATTAACTTTATCAATGTTTGGCCAAGGATGTCTGCCATAACACTGTAATTTGCCGGTGTTTTGCAATTCAAGTGCATAGGGGTTTGACGGAATGGTGTAGGTTATGATGAATTTTTTCTTGTTGAATTTTGACGGCAAAAAGGTAGTGCTTTGTAAAATATCGGAATTTATTCTTGTTTTTGCCATCTCTATATGTCTTTCTTATTTCGAAGAGGTTAATTGTGTTATTATTAATATGCATAGCTCTTGACTTGTCAAGCATTAGTCACTAAATATTTATTATATTGATGAATGTATAAATATTTGTTAACGGGTCGAGAAGAAAAATGGCTAAAAATAAGAAACATTTTGATGAAGAAGATTTGGAAATAAGCGGAGAGGGGAATCCGCAGGAGGAAGTTGCCGAGGGAATCGAATCAGCGGATGAAAAAATCGATGTCGAAGCTTTGAACAGCGAGAACCAAAAGCTTAAGGAAGATTATTTGCGGGCTTATGCCGAGCTTGAAAACACCAAAAAGAGATGTCAGCAAGAGATTGAAAAAAACAACAAATACGCCATATCATCCTTTGCGAAAGATTTATTGAGTGTTGCCGATAATTTGCAGAGAGCAATAGACGCGTCAAGCGGTGAAGAGGTTTGCAAGGGTTTGCTTGACGGGGTTAAGCTGACGCAGAATGATTTGACTAAAGTATTCAATAAATTTGACATACATAAAATGGATATTATCGGGACGGTTTTTGACCCTAATTTCCATCAGGTAATTCAAGAAGTTGAGGATAAAACCAAACCGGTTGGAACCATAATTGCCGAGGTACAGACCGGATATATGATTCATGACCGAATTTTGAGAGAAGCCATGGTCGTGGTGACAAAGGCTTAGTTTACAGTTAGTTTGATGGTTTGGCAAAGACACCGTTGTAATATTTCAGCGGTGTTTTTTGTAGGTGCGTAAACATAAAATCAATACAAAAGCCCTTATATTTGGGGTTGGTATGTTAATGCTAACAGGCGGAGCTTATGCTGTTTATACGGGAGGAATAAACGACTTAAACGGTCCGAGTTTAGGCTCTGATAATTTACCGGATGTTGATTTTAATATTAATCCG
>CASEYY010000035.1 GCA_949292335.1 uncultured Pseudomonadota bacterium | reverse complement strand
CCCCCAGTAAACTGGGGGTTCTATAACAGCTACAAACCTTACGGTTTGACCACGCTCGTTGGCGTGGAGCGGTGTTGTTCCAACACCTTGGCATTCAGCCCCGAGTAAACTCGGGGTTTTCTGTAAGGCAACTAATAAAACCAAAACCTCCGCCATAAAGCGGAGGTTTTTGGTTTATTCTTCAGGTTTTGGTAGGTCTATTTTAATTTTTGGAGCATTTTCATCTTGCGGAACCAAAGGCTGCAATGTGCCGACCGACTTTTTGCGTTTTAATTTATTGACGAATTTAAGCGATCTTTGTGCATCCCATTTCTTCTTACCTTCTTCGCGTTGGAATATCTGCTGATATACCTCTGATGCCTCATCAAACATCGAAAGCTTGGTCAAACAAGAAGCCAATCCGTCATATAGTTTGTGATGATATTTATTTCCGATAATTGTCTGAGCTTTTTTATAACATTTCAAAGCATCATTAAATTTCAACATTTTTTGATATACAAAGCCGATAGAAATCCAGGCTTGAATTTCGCGTTCGTTAATATTCAAAATTTTGGTAAAACATTTAATTGCCGAATTATTATCACCCATCAACTGATAGGTAACCCCGACTCCGTTCCAAGCTTTGATATTATTTTTATCGGCAGCCAAAACTTTTTTGAAAAAAGAAATTGCACGGTCATATTGTTTTAATTTTTGCAAAGTAACTGCCACACTGAGCAAAGTCTGTGCATGAGCATTATCAATCTTCATAGCCTCTTCCAAAACATCCAAGGCTTCTTTATAAGCAAACATATGTTGCAAAGCAATAGCTTTGCCGTTTAGGGCTTCCAAAGATGTTTTATCCAAAGCAATAGCCTCATTAAAGCACTGGATTGCATCTTTATACAATCCGCGCATACTCAAAGTTACGCCTTTATTGTTTAACACCTCGACCGAATTAGGATTAATCTGCAATGCTTTATCAAAACACTCAACTGCCTCGGTATATTTGCTCAATTTTTGAAAAGCAAAACCTTTTGAGTTAAGCGATTTCCAAGAATCCGGCTGTTCGGCAATAGCGGCATCAAACTGTGCTATAGCGTCTTTATACAATCCTTGATCGAGCAGCTCCTGCCCTCTTTTATATGAAGTATTATCGTTAGATTTGACCATTAGTTTTCTCTTTTCAATTATAAAGTAAAAATAATTAACCAAGCGAATGCTATCACAATCCCTAGAGATTGTCAAGATTCGCTACAATAATTTTAATGCTCCGACAACATTTGATTCCTGAGTTATGTCAACGAGTTTGCAATTAAAGGCTCGGCAGAATTTTTCTCTTTGTAATTTTTTGAAAGCAAAGTAATCGGCATAAGCTTTACGATATTTTTTATCATTAGAATCCAAAACCAGCTTTTCGCCGGCAAACTCTGCCATATACTGCCCTGATTTCGGAGCCTGCACCTCCAATTTATCGTATATGTTGGTTAAAAACATACGGCTTTTTTTAGCTATTGCCGCCAAAGTTGCATCATACTCATCGTTCCACTCACTAAAGGAACTGATAACGAAAACACTCGCTTTACCTTTTATATTGGCTTGCAATAACTTTAGCGAACGCATTTTATCTTCTGCTGATATTTCGGTATTACGCAAACTTTGTTTTGAAACATCGGCAATTTTTTTCAGAATTGCCGCCAAATAAGCTCTGTCGTTTTTGGCTTTATAGAGCCAATTATTTTTGCCGTCAAAAATCAGGCAACCGAATCTGTCGGCATTATTAAGCGAGAGCCAACCTAAAAGGGCTGCGGTTTTGGCCGCGGTTACCGATTTTAATTCGATTGTCGAGCCAAAAGCCATTATCGGAGATAAGTCCAACCACACCAATATTTCATGATCGCGTTCTTCGGCGTAAATTTTGGTATAAGGAGTTTCTTTTCTGGCCGTAACCCGCCAATCAATATCTCTGATATCATCGCCGAAAGCATATTCGCGAATTTCTTCCATCTCAATTCCTCTGCCCTTAAAGGCGGATTTGATATCGCCTGCCTGTTGAGAATATGACTTGAGCTTGCGTTTTGTTTGCATTAAACGCACATACTTACGCATATCCATCAACTCATCCAACGACGCATACAATCCGTTTCCTTTGTCCGAAACGGGATTGGTTTTAAACAAGGCCTTTATTTTTTTGAGTTTTCCCATTTTTCACCTTAGGGTAACGGCACCAGTTTGAGCAAAGAAGCAATAACATCATCACTACTCAAACCTTCGGCCTGAGCCTCAAAGCTTAAGATTATACGATGACGCAACACCTCATAAACCACGGCATGAATATCCTCCGGTGCAACAAAATTTTTACCCTTAAGCCAAGCATGAACTTTGGCACAGCGATCAAGTGCGATTGTTGCACGCGGACTTGCCCCGTAAGCGACATAGCCCTTAAACGCCGCATTATATTTTTCGGGATTTCTGGTAGCCATTATTAACTGCACCAAATATTCTTCTACTTTTTCGCTCATATGAACATTGATAGCTTCACTTCTTGCAGTTAAAATATCATCGACCGCAACCTCTGCCGGTGAAGCCTCGCTTTCACCGCTGATTTCACCTCTTATAAGTTTGAGTATTTTTTTCTCGGTTTCGGCATCGGGTTGATTAATTTTAATATACATCAAAAAGCGATCTAGCTGAGCTTCGGGCAAATTATATGTACCTTCATGTTCTATCGGGTTTTGAGTAGCCATAACCATAAAGAGCTTGGGCAACTGATATCTTTTTCCGCCCACGCTGACTTGTCTTTCTGCCATAGCCTCCAATAGTGCCGATTGCACTTTTGCCGGAGCACGGTTAATTTCATCGGCCAAAACTAAATTGGCAAAAATGGGGCCTTTACGAAATTCAAATTTTCCCTCACCGGACAGATAAATTTCACTTCCGGTAATATCAGACGGCAACAAATCAGGAGTAAATTGAATACGATTATAATCAGCCTTGATCAAAGAAGCCAAAGTTTTTATAGCCTTGGTTTTAGCCAACCCCGGAGCACCCTCGACCAAAGCATTACCATCAGCCAATAAGGTAATGATAAGTTTGTCGACCAAATCCTCCTGCCCCAAAATTTTAGAATTCATAAATTTTTGCAATCCGACGATTTTTTCACGAGTTTCCGACATTTTAATTTTCCTTTTTTTGCTAAAAAGTCTAATTTTGTTCTTTTAATTTAATATAAATTATATATATTGCTTAAAGGTTAAAAAAACAAGAAGATTAATCATGGATAATATTTTTGATTTGGAAGAAACAACACCCATCGCAAGCAACACCGCCCGATTAATGCCGGAATTTAATTGGCTTGAACAGCTTAATCCGGAGCAACTTGCAGCTGTTAAAAAAACCGAAGGTCCACTTCTTGTACTATCCGGTGCCGGCACCGGCAAGACCAAAGTTTTAACCACCAGGTTGGCCTATATTTTATCACAACATTTGGCTCATCCGAGCGAATGTTTGGTTGTTACTTTTACCAATCGTGCCGCCAAAGAAATGAAGGAAAGAGTCTTTAATATGATTGGTGATGCCGCCTCATCGGTTTGGCTCGGTACATTTCACAGTATATGCGTCAGGATACTCCGTGTTCATGCCGAGGTTGTCGGATTACACAAAAACTTCACGATTCTCGGTGAAGACGATCAAAAAAGATTAATCAAACAAATTTGTGAAGCCGAAGGCATTGATACCAAAAAATATCCGCCGCAATCAATTATTGAGAAGATAGGCTTGTGGAAAGACAAAGGCCTGACGATAGAAAAAATCGGTACCGATTTTAAGGAAAATATTTTAACTCACATTTATAAACTATACCAAAAAAGACTTTTGGAGCTAAACTGTGTCGACTTCGGCGACATTATTTTGTATACGTTGCAAATATTACTTGGCGACAAAGATATTTTGGAAATGTACCAAAAGAAATTTCGTTATATCATGGTCGACGAATATCAAGATACCAATGTCAGCCAATATTTATTAATCAGACTGTTGAGCCAGATTCATCATAATTTGTGCTGCGTCGGCGATGACGACCAATCAATTTATTCATGGCGAGGAGCCGAAATTGAAAACATCTTGCGTTTCAACAAAGATTTTACTGACGCTGCCATAATCAGACTTGAACGCAACTACCGCTCGACCCAACACATATTATCGGCGGCATCAGCATTAATATCCAACAACTCTGGAAGATTAGGCAAAACTTTACGCGTTGCCGAAAATTCACCGGCTGCCAAAGTAAATAATAATAAGATAAAAGTTGTCAGCACCTATAATAGTGATGAGGAAGCCTCTTTTGTAGCCGAAGAAATATTCAATGCTTTACATGACGGTTATTCCTATTCCGACATGGCGGTATTGGTACGGACGGCGGCTCAGACACGTAGTTTTGAAGAAAGATTCGTCAGTGAATCCATACCCTATCAGGTAATTGGTGGTCTAAAGTTTTATGAACGAGCCGAGATTAGAGATATTATTGCTTATTTACGGGTTATTATACAACAAGAAGATGATTTGGCCTTAGAAAGGATAATAAATAAGCCTGCTCGCGGGATTGGAGCCAAGACGATAGAAAAATTTCAAGATGAAGCCAGACGCTGTCACATATCGCTTTATTCCGCAATCGAAAAGACGATTCGCGAAGGTAATATCAAAGGCAAAGCCAAAACTGCATTAGAGGAATTATTTAATCACTTTGCCCAATGGCGGCAACAAGCCAATGAGTTACCGCCTGATGAATTGGTATCGCTTATTTTAGATGAGAGCGGCTATCTAGAGATGTTAAAGAACGACAGTTCGGTAGAAGCCCCCGGCCGTATAGAAAACTTAAAAGAATTGGTCAATGTTGTAAGTGACCGCGATAATTACCCAGACTTACCGTCATTTATGGAACATGTAAGTTTAGTGATGGAAAATGACGACGACGCGGAAGGTAACAAGGTTCGGCTGATAACTTTACACTCGGCAAAAGGATTGGAATTTGATGTAGTATTTTTACCCGGTTGGGAGGAAAATTTATTTCCGCATCAAAGGGCCCTGGACGAGGGAGCGGAAGCCTTGGAAGAAGAGCGGCGACTGGCTTATGTTGCCATCACCAGAGCCAAGCACCGTTTATTTATATCGATGGCACACAATCGTAAAATTTACGGTCAATGGCAGAGCAATATGCCGGCAAGATTTATTGATGAATTGCCGAAGGAGCATATTGAGATAGTCAATAAATGTTCCTATTTCGGCAGCAACAAATCATCATATTTTTCTCGCCCGCAAAGACAGAATAATTATTACGAAGAAATAACTTATGACGACGACCGCCGGTATAGTTATGTGAGAGAGAAACCGCATAATGATTTAGGCAAGAAAGTATATCATCAAATAGAAGGCTATGGCCGCATTGTTGCCCAAAGCGGAGATATGGTTCAGGTATGTTTTGATAACGGCGGCATTAAGAAACTGATGAAATCATATTTAAAAATTGTCGGTTAAGAAGCAAAATAGTTATTGACAAAGTTTGATATACATATTATTAAGTACGGCAGATTTGATGGCGGGTTAGCTCAGTCGGTAGAGCGGAGGAATCATAATCCTTGTGTCGTGGGTTCGAATCCCTCACCCGCTACCATAAAGAAACACACCTCTTGATGAGGTGTGTTTCTTTATCTGTAAGGGGCGGATTTGAACCCACGAGGAAGTGGGTTTGACTACAAACGAGAGGCAGACTTAGAGTATGCCGGTCGGCTATAGCCGATTGCCGCAGTGAACGAAGCGATAGCGAAGTCATCCCTCACCCTTTTGCCATAAAGAAACACACCTCTTGATGAGGTGTGTTTCTTTATCTGTAAGGGGCGGATTTGAACCCACGAGGAAGTGGGTTTGACTACAAACGAGAGGCGGACTTTAGGGCGCCGGTGAGCTTTTTTATAAAAAGCGAACGAGTGCAGTGAACGAAGCGATAGCGAAGTCATCCCTCACCCTTTTGCTATAAAAAATCTTTTTATTTGACTTTTTGCCCAAAGATTTATAACCTTGCACTGCATCGGTTGATTACCGATGTGAGGTTTAGAACCCTCTAAAAGTTATCTGCAAGACAGATGTAAAACAGACTGCCTTTTGGTCGATTGACCGGAAGGCGGTAGAATATATCGAATATACTGCACTATTACTTTTAATAGGTTCTAACTTCCGGTCACCTCTCATCAAGGTGACTTTATTTTCACAAAAAATGAAAGGAAGTTAATCTAATGAAAAAAATAATCTTGTTAGCCGGTATATCCACGGCAATCTTAGCAGCAAATGCCAACGCAGTAGAATATGGACAATATATGTCACTAAAAGCCGCATTAGCAAAAATGCAAAATGAAACCACTGCCACCTCTGATTATTCTTTCGGTGGCACAACGCACTATGCCAATACATTATCTGATAAAACCCACAAGGATAATGTATGGGGATTAAGAGCAGCTTACGGTTTGGTTACTCCTATAAAGTATGGAAAGCTTAGAGGAGAAATAGAACTCGGAGCCAATGACAAAGCCAAAGAGAACAACCGATTTGACTTTACCATAGCCAATACCTATAATCACAACTTCAAAATTGAAACCACCGTATATTCCGCCATGTTTAATCTATATTATGATATAGACACCGGAACTAAATTTACCCCCTACATCGGCGGTGGTATCGGTTATGCTAGAGTAAAGTCAAAAGCTGCTGTTTATGGTCAGACACCGATGGGAACTATAGATCTTAATAGTACCTCACATGATAATAATTTTGCCTGGCAGTTAGGATTTGGTGTTTCTTATGCCGTAAACGATAAATGGGATATTGATTTAGGCTATCGTTATTCCGATTACGGAAATGCTAAAGATTCAATTGCTTCAAACAATGTTCCTGGCTTAGGCTCCACACTGTATGCCGATGCCGATTACAGTATAACATCGCATGAAATTATGTTAGGTGTAAGGTACTCATTTTAATCGGAAAAAAACATAAAAAAGGCGGTTAAAATAAACCGCCTTTTTTAGAAATCATTTTTATTTTTCAAGGCTTCATATCTTTTGTGAATACATTGCAACGCGGTCATATGCACCCCTTTAGTGATTGAATAAAATATAAATCTTCCATCGCGTCTGCTGGCAACAAAGCCGTCATCTTTTAGGCGTTTGAGATACTGCGAAACTTTTATCTGCTCACTATGAAGAGCCTCGGTTATTTCCGAAACATTACTCTCGCCTTTGAGCAACAAAAATTCTAAAATCCGCATTTTATCATAGTTGGCAAACAGCTTTATCTGATTTGCAACCATGGTAGTATAATCTTTGGGCAAAAAGGCTTTATATCCATCCATCAAAAAATAAAAATTATCGGTCATATAACCAAACAATTTTCTGATACACACAAAAATACTTGCCGGATATTCCTCACAAATATCATAATAGATAAACAAGCCTTTTCTTTTGGTTTTTACGAGATTCGCTTCACGAAGTTTTTTCAAACTTTGCGATACGATAACTTGCTCTTCACCAACCGCTTTAGTAATTTCAGAAACCGACGAAGCTCTGTTTACATCCAAAAACTCCAAAATTCTGAGACGCAAAGGGTGAGAGATATAACTTATACCTCTCACAGCCTTTTTCATCGTATTTTCCGGAAGTTGTGTTGACACCATAACACTTACCTTTATTTTTTCATATATGGTTTGCAATACTCATCAAACTTAGCTTCGTATTGTTTAGCCCATCCCATGATATAATTATCGCCGAAAGCAATCAGCGGAGTGCCGACATTATTTCCCAGTTTATATTTCTGAGCAGCTTCGACCAACAAATCATATCCTTGTGGATTTGCCACATTAACCATAGCTATTTCAAGATTCGGATAGTTTTTATTCATATATTCGAGAGCATGATGACAATGGGGACAACTGTTTGAATAAAAGAAGTAGATTTCATCATTCCTTAGATTTGACTTTTGTGCCGAGCAAGAGGCTACGGCAAATACCAGTAATAAACAAGAAAGAAATTTTTTCATTATTTATCTCCCGAAAACTGATACAAAGCAGAAACATCACCTAAATTTTGCACCTGATTTTGAGCCAACGGATAGTAATTAAAATACACACTCAACAGAGCCAAAGCAGCCACCGGCAGTACAACTTTCTCAAACGGGAAATGAGCATGTCCGCCGTTTCTTTGTTTCATCCATTGATAAAACTTCGATACATATATAAAAGTCAACGCCCCGAGGATTGTAGCAAACAAGAGCGGATCGAGATAGAAAATTCCGATAACTTGAGGCTGATAAGGCATTTGCCAATACATCCCGCCGATAGTACCGACAGAAACAACCATCAAAATAAAATCGCGTCCGGGAAAGTTCCAGTTTTTCTTATCAAACCACAAAATAAACCAATATCCAAACAAAGCAAGCAACGCACCGGCCCACAACCCGACAATGGAGTCATCAAGTCCATAACGACGAGCAGCCTCCAATGAGGCACCAACCGCTACGGTACAAACAGCACAAGCCGGATTCGCCAAAACTTTTTTGCTTATGACAGATAGCAATAAAGAAAGTACAGACAAATTAAATAATCTACGCATTTTCATTTTCCTTTATTATTCAATACAACAATCGACAGCTTTGCGAACAAAAGCCTTCATTTTAGAAAGAGCCGACTGCGGAGCTTTTTCCTCGTTGTTGGATTTTACTTCTTCTACTTTAACCGGGACATTAACTTTTTCGAGTTGCGAAGATATTTTTTTAATATCTTCCATATTGTCCTCTACCCACTTTAAATCTTGGGTATCTAGCATTTTCATATTAAGTCCCCAAAACAGACAATACAAATCATAGGCCTGATTAAACAATTTATAAGCATCATCTTTATGACCGAGTGATTGTTGTTTGGTTCCCACTTCCATCAAACGCATTGCCGAGGCCAACAAGTGTTTGGATATGCACCAAACCTCACCTTCATATTCCGGAATAACTTTCTGCATAAGATTTTTACGCAATTCTCTAATATCTTGAATAAGGTCATAAAAAGAGGTTTTACCGGTTTTAGCTCCGCTGAACACGAGATGTTCTTCGATTGAAATAAGATTCATAATAGCGATGGTTAAATCCTGATCAGAAGACAAATCTTTAGGATTAACTTTTTTGGTTGCATCGATTCTTTCAACAAATTCTTTTACATCCTTAGCTTTTTTCATAACTTCCTCCGAATATATATCAAAAACTATATATAGTTTTATCAATATGTATTAAATTTGTCAAGTATAGAATAAAAACAATCAAAAAAAATTTCACAACAAAATTTCTTGACTTTGGAAAGAAAATATGTTTTTTTACGGTGCAGACAAGGTCTCGTAGCTCAGCTGGATAGAGCAACAGCCTTCTAAGCTGTGGGTCAGAGGTTCGAATCCTCTCGAGATCGCCAATTCAAAGCCTTGGAAAACCAAGGCTTTTTTTTGTTATCAGCAAAGAACAAATTAAAAACTTAAAAATGCTGTTTTGTGCAACTTTTGCCGAGTCGTTTGTATCAAACTTGCACAAAACTTGCACAAAAATGTTTACATCTTTATTTGCACAAAACTTACACAGCGCCGATTCACCTTTCATAAAACTTTGCCCGGCCGGCTTTAGCCAGCATATCGGCAAGATTGTTTCCCATGGCATGAGATTGATAAACGTGCCGGTGTCCTTTTATCTTACCCAGCGTTAGGCCGAGTTTTCTTATTTTATACGCCACAAGCTCGCAATGCTTATGCCTGATGTATTGTTCTCTTGTCCGCGGCTTGTCTTTGATATTTCCGGAGATATAATCAAGCGCGGTCTGGCTGTCGGTGTAGATAATACCCTTTTGCTCGGTCAATATTCCGGCTATATAGATGGCAAAAAGTTCCGCCTCATTGTTTGAGTGAGCTCTTGTCCAAAATGAATAAATCCGCTCTTTTTCGCCTTTTTTAATCAATATGCCGATTCCGGCAATATTTTTGTTTTCGTCAAAGCTGGCGTCGGCGTAGGCGGTTATTTGCACAATTCAAGCTCCTGCCGTAGTTTGTCAATCCTGCCGAGCCACTCCCAAGTGTTCGGAAATTCCGAATAACTGACCTTTTCAAGCTCCTTACCGACTGCCGGACCGCCAACCGGATATACCGGGCAATTATTATAATTTGCCGGCGTTGAACAGCCGAATAATATCATCGCGCTGAGCATTAGGAGCAGAATATATTTCAGCTTTCTTCTTTTCGACATATTTGACCACCTCGACTTCTTTGGTTACATATTCAACCTTTACATCGCTAGAACCAACAGCATAACCACACCAATAAGCACCAGCGATTGCAACAGCAAGTATAATCCCAACCAACGCATACTTCATCACGCCCCCAATAAATAACATCCGCTATAAACAATGCCGCCGGACAATATCTCGGCCAAAGACCAGCCGCGCCGCCAATACCATTCATTTGCCGCAAACACCCAGGGTTCATATTGCTGAAGCGTCTGCGCAAACGAATATACCGGCGCAATGCTCATGCCGACCAACAGATAGCGCCAGTCAATCAATATCATCGGCACCATCGGGCAGGCATACCGCAGCTCGGTATAGATAAAGTCATACAAAAAGCCGTATTTTTTGTCCGACGCCTTAAAAACCTTATCAAAAAGCCAATCAACCGGTTTGTGATACCACCTCTCATTATAACGCTCGATGGTCTCAGCGCTCGGGCTGGCGTCCCTGCCCATATCAATACAACACCCGTGCCCGCGGCTCCAAAATTGAAACTGTAACCAGCAGCTTATCGCAACAGCAAAACCGGCATTTATCCAGTTAAACGGATATTCCAGATATATTGACAGAAATAAACCCAGCATAAAAGCCGTCTGCACGCCTCTGTTCTGCCAAAACTTCGGCAAGCCGTCCGCGCCATACCACACACGAGCCAAAGTGCCCAAAATAAAATAAATCACAATCATACTTCAAACCTCCCTGTTTCAATAAGTTTCGCGATTCTCTGCGCCCGTGCCGGCGTCTGCTTGGCATAAGCGCTGTCCAGACATTCGGCCGCCGCGGTCTTGTAGTTACCGCAAGCCAAAGCCGCAATCATATTTTTGAACTTCTTAACCCCTGCTTCGCCAATCTGGTAAACCATATCAATCAGCGCATACTGCCGCTCGTCGTCCAAATCATCAAAAAACGGAAAAGCTTTTTGGCACTCCTTAACCACGCGGTTAATATCGTTGTGCAGCAGATAGATTGCCGCGCCTTTGGTGATGCCGTGCCGCCAGTCGCCGACAACTTTTTCTTCTTCGGCCGTCAGCGGATTGGTATCCAGACACCGGCCGACGCCGATGGTCTGTTTGCCGCGGGTACAAAAATAGGGCTTTAACCTCAAGCCCTCGTGTATCTGTAACCGTTGTGAGATTGTGTATAAATCAAGCATTGCCTTAAACTCCTATCAGCAGCATCAGACCGTTAATCAACGCCTGCCAGCCGCGGCCGACGGCCTCAGCCTGCTCCGGCCAGATAAAACAAACGGCGGAGTAAATAATGACCGCCGCCGCAATAATGATGTATTTGAGATATTGTTTTTTCATGGCTTCTGCCCCGTTTTCTTTTCGTTAAACAACATATCCAACTTAACCTTTACTTCGGTCAATAAATCATTTTGCTTTGACAAAAGCCGGGTCAGGTTTTCCATACGCAAATCATGACTGTCATAAATTTTTTCCAATGTTGAAACTCGTGTTTCAATATTGCCCTGCCAGCGGCCAAAACGGATAAAATTGGTAATGACACCGCCAATGGCCGCAAGTCCGGTAATAACTCCCCAGTCCATCATTTCCACCCTTTCAAAAACTGATATATATTTATGCTGACTTTGGCAATTTGGGCCTTAAGCT
>CASEYY010000034.1 GCA_949292335.1 uncultured Pseudomonadota bacterium | reverse complement strand
TACAAGTGTATAAACTTAAGCCCCATGGGCCTCAGCCGCTGCCGGCACTTGTGAGGATGTTGCAACATCCTCACAAACAATTAGGGACAATAAACATTGTATAGCATACTTCGTTTATTGTCCCTTTAATGTATAAGCCCCGAAGATTGCGATAGCAACTTTCGGGGTACAGATCATAAAGGGCGTTTTTTAATTGGTGATCCCAGTGCTGAGAAATAAAAAACACCGTTGCTCCGGTGTTTTTTATGAGCCAAGCAATGAGACTAGGCTTTGTAAGCGAGGCAACGAAGCGAAACAAAGGCTGTAGTTGGAATTGTATAGTCTCGCCAGATTGCCAACAAAAAAACACCCTAAATTTAATTGGTGATCCCAGCGAGACTCGAACTCGCGTTACCGCCGTGAGAGGGCGATGTCCTAGACCGCTAGACGATGGGACCGTCTTGATGAGAGATTTGATAATCTAAAAAAGCATAATTTGCAAGTATTTTTTTCAAAATAATGCTAAAAAATATTTTGCCGCTGATATAATTGCCAAAATGTATAAATTTAAGTATTGACAATTTATTGAAAATTAATTATAAAAACCGCAGATTTTCTAATTAAAAGGTTTGAAAATTCAACACACTCCAAGGAGTGCCGCCAGTCAGCGAGGGTTCGCACACTGGCGTGCAATAGTATATAGGTATATAGATGTTTGCTAATTTGAGTGATAAATTAACTGCCGTTTTTAACAAGATTACCTCTCGCGGTGTCTTGTCCGAAGACGATATCAACACCGCCTTGAGGGAAATTAGGGTGGCGTTATTGGAAGCCGATGTTTCGCTTCCGGTAGTAAAAGAGTTTATTGCTCATGTTAAAGAACAGGCCTTAGGAGAAAAAATAGTTCGTTCAATCAAACCTGGTCAAATGGTTGTTAAGATTGTTCATGACGAACTTCTAAAGTTGTTGAGTTCCGAGAACGAAGCCCTCAATTTAAATGCTCCCGCACCGGTAAGCATTTTAATGGTGGGTTTGCAAGGATCGGGCAAGACCACAACCTCGGGTAAGCTGGCCAAATTTTTGAGCACCCGCGGTAAAAAGAAAGTATTATTGGTATCATTAGATATATATCGTCCGGCAGCCCAAGAACAACTGGCACAACTGGCCGAAAGAATTAACGGATTTTCTTTGCCGATAATCAAAGGCGAAAAGCCGGCGGCAACGACAAAACGAGCTTTGGATTATGCCAAAAAAGGCGGCTTTGATATCATAATTTTTGATACGGCGGGCCGCTTGCATATCGATCAAGTTTTGATGGATGAGGTCAAAGAGATAAAGAAAATTGCCAATCCGACCGAAGTCTTGTTGGTGGCCGATGCCATGATTGGTCAAGATGCTTGTGTGGTTGCCAAAGAGTTTAATGAGCAAATCGGAATTACCGGTTTGGTTTTGACCAGAATAGACGGTTCATCAAGAGCCGGTGCCGCCTTATCGATGAAGATGGTTGCCGGTGTGCCGATAAAATTCTTAGGTCTTGGCGAAAAGCTCGACGAGTTAGAAGAATTTCATGCCGACAGATTGGCCGGCCGTATTTTAGGGCAGGGAGATGTTGTAACCTTGGTTGAAAAAGCCATGGACAATGTCAACAAAGAAGAAGCCGAAAAGATGGCCAAGAAGATGATGAAAGGTTCTTTTGACCTTGAAGATATGTTAAACCAGTTTCGGCAGATTCAAAAGATTGGTTCTTTGGGCGGCATAATGGGAATGTTGCCCGGATTGTCAAAGTTTTCGGCACAGATAGAAGCCGCAGGCGGTGACAATCTCATCAAGAAACAAGAGGCGATAATTCTTTCCATGACAATTAAGGAAAGAAGAAATCCCGACATTATAAAGGCTTCTCGCAAGAAGAGAATTGCGGCCGGAGCCGGAGTAGAAGTTCATGAAGTAAACAAGCTGCTCAAATCCTATGAGCAAATGTCTACTATGATGAAGCAAATGGGCAAACTGGGTGGAATGTCAAAGTTGCTTGGTTCGCCTTTATTAAAAAAATCTCCTTTCGGCAATTTGCCGTTTGGAGGAATGGGTGGCAAGCTGCCGTTTTAGTGCGGTTTGTTATAAAAGTTAAGTAACAACGAAAGGAAAATAAATGTCAGTACGTATCAGACTGTCTCGTGGTGGTTCCAAAAAGCGTCCGTTTTACAAGGTAGTAGCAGCCGATCAACGCGCTCCTCGTGACGGAAGATTTATCGAAAGATTGGGTTCATACAATCCGATGTTGCCGAAAGATCATGCCGACAGATTTACCATCAACGAAGAAAGAGTAAAATATTGGTTGTCTCAAGGTGCCGAACCGACCGAAAGACTTGCAAAAATGTTGTCTTCATTAGGCTTGGTAAAAGCTCCTGCTTTGCGTGAACAGCCGAAAAAATCTGCTCCTAAAGCCAAAGCTTTGGAACGCATTAAAGAAAAAGAAGAAAAAGCAAGAGCTGCTGCCGAAGCCGCTGCTCAAGCTAAAGCCGAGGCCGAAGCTGCTGCCGCTGCTCCTGCTCCTGCTGAAGAATCTTCTGCTGAATAATTATTGGTTATTAAAGGTTTTTTGTATTTATGAGCGAAGATAAAGTTTGTTTGGGAGCCATTGTCGGAGTTCACGGCATCAGGGGTGAAGTTAAGGTAAAAAGCTTTTCCGATGACGAAAAGCACCTAACGAGCTATGGCTTATTGAGCAACGAAAGCGGCGACAAAACTTTTGAATTAAAGATTGTCGGGCATTCCAAAGAACTTTTACGCGTCAAGATAAAAGGTGTTGACGACCGCAACACGGCCGAGACCTTAATCGGAACCGGATTATATGTTAAAAGATCATTATTGCCGGATTTGGGCGAAGATGAATTTTATCATACCGATTTAATCGGAGCCCAGGTTAAAAACAAATCTGGCGAAGTTATCGGAGAGGTAAATGCTTTGTATAATTTCGGCGCCGGCGATTTGATAGAGATAAAGCTATTAAGCGATAAAACGCTTGAGATGTTACCTTTTAACAAGACATTTGTTCCGACCATAAATATCAAAGAACATTATATTATTGTTGAGATGATGCAATTTGCGGAAGATGAAGGTGAGGGTAATGAAGGTTAAGATATTAACCATATTTCCCGAGCTGTTTCCCGGATTTTTGGGAGCATCATTGACCGGCAAGGCCTTAGACGAAGGCAAATGGTCATATACCGCAATCAACATTCGCGATTATGCGTTTGACAAGCATGGGTCGGTAGACGACACTCCCACCGGAGGCGGAGCCGGAATGGTAATGCGAGCCGATGTTTTGGGAGCAGCCTTAAAAGCCAACTGCCAAGGCGGCAGGCTGATTAACATGTCGCCCCGCGGAACTCCGTTAACGCAGGCCAAAGTTCACGAGCTGGCCAAAGAAGAAGAACTCACGATAATTTGTTCTCGGTTTGAGGGGATAGATGAGCGGGTTTTAGAAGCATATGGTGCCGAGGAGATATCAATCGGAGACTATATTTTGACCGGAGGCGAACAAGCCGCAATGTTAATGTTAGACGCAATAATAAGACTTTTGCCCGGAGTTTTGGGCAACGATGAATCGACCTCGGAAGAGAGTTTTGAGACCGGACTTCTTGAATATCCGCAATACACCAAACCGGCGGAATGGGAAGGACGCAAGACACCGGAGGTTTTATTATCGGGTCATCACCAAAAGATATCGGAATGGCGTCATCAACAATCAGAAGCAATAACCAAAGAACGCAGGCCTGACCTGTGGAAAAAATATCTTGCATCTGGCAACAAACAGGTGTAAAAAACTAACCAAATGTAATGGAAAAGGGTAAAACTATGAACATTATTGAAAACATTGAAAAAGAGCAGATGGACAAGTTGCTCGAAGGTAAAAATCTTCCCGACTTTAAGCCCGGTGACACTCTTAAAGTTCATACCAAAGTAAAAGAAGGCGACAGAGAACGTATTCAGGTATACGAAGGCGTTTGTATTGCTCGCAAGAACGATGGTTTGAATTCTTCGTTCACCGTACGCAAAATTTCGTTTGGTGAGGGTGTAGAAAGAGTATTTCCCCTATACTCTCCGAATGTAGCTAAGATTGAGGTTGCTCGTATTGGTAAAGTTCGTCGTGCCAAATTGTATTTCTTGCGTGCATTGCGTGGTCGTTCGGCTCGTATTGCCGACGATTTGACAGCTACAGCCAAAGCTAAAGACGAGAGCAAAGGCGAGTAGTTTCGCATAAGTTGTGATGTTTTTTAGACACCGAGCGGGCTAGCGATAGCCCGCTTATTTATAAAGGGTGGTTCAACTTTTTAGTGCAAGGAGTAGTATAAGCACAATAAAGTTGTTGATAAGTAGAGTGTAGGACTTTACAAAGTTCAAAAAATGTTCTATATAATGTTGCGGACTATCGGTAAAGAAATATTTTATAAGGAAGGAAACATCAAGAAATGACAAACTACAACACAACTTTTCAAGAACGGCTGGAACAACTAAAGAGGGGAAGGGAAGAGAGAAAATTGCAATCACTGCAAGCAAAATATCAAAATCCCGAAAAGATAAATTATGGCAACATGAGCTTGAGGGAAGAACTTCAAACTCGTTTTGATTTAGACGAGATGAACCGTCTT
>CASEYY010000033.1 GCA_949292335.1 uncultured Pseudomonadota bacterium | reverse complement strand
TTTTTCCCTGCTCCATGGCATAAACCATTTGTAAAGGTATATTTACAAGCAATGCTGCTTCTTGCAAACTCAAACCTTTATCTTGTCGTAATTGCCGCAGCTTACCGGCTAAATCGGCACCAATATTCTTTTTTAATGTTGCTAATTTCATTAGTTTTAACTCCCCATAAATTTTGTTTATGATTAAAACAAAACCGCCTTATAAAACTAAGGCGGAGGAGCTCAAAAACTGTATGTAGACAGTCAGGCTTATTCGCCACGCCAAAAGCATGCTTATTTCACCCACTCCTCCTAAGGAGGATTTTCTACATAGGATGTTTTTGAGACACCACCAAAGCCTCTCGCTTCGGCAAGAGATAAATTAATTTAATTTGCCCGCTTTTACAAGCATTTTTTGTTGTTTCTAAATCCGCTGACTAAAAATTACAACATCACAAAAACCCCGCAAATTTATTTTGCGGGGTCAAGACTAATCTTTCTTTGCAACCTGTGTCTTCTTGGGCTTGCTCCTAAACCAAGTTTTGCCCTTGGTGAAATTACCTTTTTTCTTAAATCCGACTTTCTTATTGCCGCCGAATTGCGGTTTTGCGGTTGCCGATTTTCTTTCTTTGATTTTTAAGGTTCCGTCTTTGATTTTTTCTTCAATCTTCAAAATTTCCATAAATTTTGATTTGCGGGGTTTGGTTTTGTTTTCTTTGGTCTTATCAACCGAAAAACCAAATGCCCCCAAATCGCGTCCCATAGTATAATAACGACCGTGAGCAAATACCAGCAACCCTGCCTTCTCGATAGCCAATCTGCCGTCTTCTTCAATATAACGATCATCAATATTCACATTAACAATCTCGGCAATGAACATATCGTGAGTGCCAAAAGTTTTTTTCTCTACCACTTTGCATTCCAAAGCCACCGGAGCAGCTTTTAACATCGGAACATTTACCTTTTGGCAAGGCTCCGATTCCAAATTCATTTCCTTAAATTTGTCAACGGTTCTGCCCGAACGCACGCCGCAAAAATCGCATGCTTTAGCCAAAGGCAAATTGGCAATATTAATCACAAACTCTTTATTTTCTTCAATGAGTTTATGAGAAAAACGGCTTTGCCTTACCGAAATGTAAGTCATCGGCGGCTCGGAATTGATAATTCCGGTCCACGCTACCGTCAAAACATTAGGTTTTTCCATGGTGCCGCAGGTTACCATTACCGGCGGCACGGGAAAAAGCATTGTTCCTGGTTTCCAAGCAACTTTTGCCATAATTTATTCCTTAAAAATTATGCGTTGCCGAAGGGGTTGATAACCTCTTCGTTTTGCGAAGCTCGCAAGTCAAACAATGACAGGAATGTTGTCGAAACATAAATTGATGAATATGTTCCGATAATAACACCCCAAAAGATTGTGAAAGCAAAGCTACGCAAAGTATCACCGCCCCAAATCAACAAAGCCAAGGCGGCAAATAAAGTGGTCAAACCGGTTAAGAAAGTACGCGACAAAATATCGTTAATACTCTTATTTAATAAATCGGTTTGGTTCATCTTTTTATACTTACGCAGGTTTTCTCTGATTCTGTCATAAGTAACCACGGTATCATTCACCGAATAACCGGCTAAAGTCAAGATTGCCGCAATGGTGGTCAAGCTGAAATCAAGCCCGAAGAATGACAATAAACCTGCTGTTACCACCACATCGTGAACCAATCCGATAATGGCTCCGAGAGCAAATTGCCATTCAAATCTGAACCAAACATAAGCCGTAATGGCCAAAATGGCAATTACCGAAGCAATAACACCGTTGGTTTTTAGTTCCTCACCGACCTGCGGACCGACCAAATCGATTCTGCGATATTCGTAGCTATTGCCCAAGGTCTCTTTAATTTGGTTGATAATATTCATCTGAGCTTTCTCATCCAAATCTTTGGCTTGAGCTCGGATAACAATCTCGGTACCGTCTTCACCCATACTTTGCAGGTTGAGTTCGTCAATATCTAATTTACTCAATGTGTTACGCATTTCATCAACATTAATCACTTCCGGAGATTTTATTTCCATCAAAATACCGCCGGAAAAGTCAATGCCGAAATTAAAACCTTTGATGGCGATACTGGCAATCGACAACGCCAGCAAAGTTAATGAAATGAAATAGGTAATTTTTTTCGATTTCATAAAATCGATATTAGTATCTTTAGTAATCCAACTGAAAACTTTTATCATTTTTCTATCCTCAAAACAGACTAAATAGGCAATCTGCTCGGCTTATATTTATTAAGCCAAGCAGTAATAATCAAACGGGTAACGGTAACCGAAGTAAACATTGAGGTTGCAATACCGATCGCCAAAGTAACGGCGAAACCTCTTACCGGACCGGTTCCGAAATAAAACAAAACAAATGCGGCGACTAAGGTTGTTAAGTTTGAATCGACGATTGTTGCCCACGCTTCGGTAAAACCGGCGTCGGCGGCATCCCTGGTCGAGCGACCGTTCTTCACTTCCTCACGCATTCTTTCAAATATCAGCACATTGGCATCGACGGCCATTCCGATGGTCAGGATAATACCGGCGATTCCGGGTAAAGTTAATGTTGTACCCATAAGGCTCAATACGCCGAGCATCAAAATCAGGTTCATAAATACGGCAACCGTAGTAAATACGCCGAACAAACCGTAAGCGGCTACCATAAACAAAACCACGGCAACCAAACCGATACACGAAGCAATGACACCGGCCTTAATTGAATCGGCACCCAAGCCGGCTCCGACCGTTCTTTCTTCCAATACCTCAAGCGGAGCAGGCAAAGCACCGGAACGCAAGAGCAAAGCCAGATCGTTAGCCGATTCCACGGTAAAGTTGCCGGTAATGACACCGGAACCGCCCATAATGGCACTTTGAATAACCGGAGCGGAAATAACCTCACCGTCAAGGACAATGGCCAATCTTTCGCCGATATTGTTTTTGGTCACCTCGCCGAATTTTTTGCCGCCCAAAGAATTAAAGCGGAAAGAAACCACGGCTTGTCCTTCTTGGAAGGCAGGCTGAGCGTCAACCAAATTTTCGCCGCCGACCACGGGTTTACGGGTAATTACATAAGGCTCTCCCATTTCGCCGTAGGCTAATTTATATTTAGCACCCATTTTACCTCTTTTGGCATCCGTAGCACGGGCATTACTGTCAACCAAGTGGAAAGACATTTTGGCGGTTTTGCCGAGCAAAGTTTTGACATACTCGGGGTTTTGTAATCCCGGCAGTTGTACCACGATTCGGCTTTCACCCTGCGATTGGATTAAAGGTTCTTTGGTTCCCAACTCGTCAATACGGCGACGAACAATCTCGATTGATTGGTCAACCACTTTGGCTTTGAGCTGGTTTAAGGCGACATCGCTGTATTTAATCAAGAGATTGTCCCCGTCAACTTCCTCAACGACAATACCCTCGTCAATCTTGCGGAATAAGTTTGAAGCTTTGGTTCTTGATGACGCATTTTCGATTGCTACCTTCACGCCGTTTTCACTGGAGGTGAGGGTTTTATAGCGGATTCTGTTTTCACGCAAGATTTGTCTTGCGGAATCTTCTATTGAAGACATTCTCTCTTTCAAGACATCATCAAGTTTTACTTCCAACAAAAGATTGGATCCGCCTTGCAGGTCCAAGCCTAAATTTATCGGCTGCCACCAAGAAGGCAGAGCATCTTTATTGGGAACAATGTTTGGCACGGCAAAGAATATACCGGCCAAACAAATAGCAAGAATTGTAACAACTCTGGATTTAGACAATTTATACATTTTTATTTTCCTTAAATTACGGATTATTCTTCGGAAATAACTTCACGCACGGTAGCACGGGAGATGGTAACTTTAACTCCGTCGGCAATTTCGGCCTTGATTTCATCTTCGCCATCTTTTGCTTCAACAATTTTGGCAATGATGCCGCCGCCGGTGACGACTTTGTCCCCGCGTTTAATGGCTCTCAATCTGGCTTCATGTTCTTTTAATCTTTTTTGTTGCGGTCTTATAAGCAGAAAATAAAAGATAGCAAAGATGAGCAATAATTGTAAAACCATACCGCCCAAAGAGCTTCCGGCAGCGGCTGTGCCTGCGGTTTGAGCGAATGCGGAACTGATGAACATAATTTTTTCTCCAAAACAATTAGTTAAAATTAGCAGTAATATAAAACATTTATTACAGCATATATAGGTAAATTTTTAAGATTTCACAAGATTTTTTTTGTTTTTTGAATGTTAATTGAGATAAGCCAAGGGGTTAAGGGCTTTTTTGCCGGCTCTGGTCTCAAAGTGCAGTTGCGGTGTGGTAACACCTCCGGTTGTTCCTACCGTGGCAATCGGTGTACCTTTGCTGACCTTTTGTCCTTTACGCACTTTGATGGTGTCATTGTGAGCATAAGCGGTAACCCAGCCGTCGTTGTGTTTAATCAGTATCAGATTGCCGAAACCTTTAAGCTCATTTCCGGCATAGGCAACCGTTCCGGCATCGGCGGCTTTTACGGTCGAGCCTTTGGCAGCTTTAATGTTAATGCCGTCATTGTTGCGTCCTTTGGCAATAGGTCCGAATTTGGATATAACCTGACCTTTAACCGGCCACATAAATTTTTGTTTGCGTTTGGTCGAAGGCTGAACATAGGTGTATTTTTTGCTGGTTGTTTTTTTAGCTGATGCCGATGATTTTGCATAAGTCTTAGTCTTTTTACTTGAGGTGTAAGTCTGATTTTGTGCTGTAACGATAGACCCCGGCATCAACAATTTCTGCCCGATTTTTAATGTAAACGGCGATTTAAGATTATTGGTACGGCTCAAAGTCGACATATCGACATTATATCTTTTCGAGATATTGTAAAGGGTATCACCTTTAGCCACAATATGATATTTGGCTTGCGGCAGTTGCAACCGTTGTCCGACTTTAAGCGTATAGGGAGGACGCAAGCCGTTAATCTCAATTACCTCACGCATAGGTACATCATTTGAGCGAGAAATACTATACAGGGTATCGCCTTTTCTGACCAAAACCGATCCGTCTTGCTGTGATGAATAGCCGCCCCACAAGGTACGCCCGAACAATTTGGTTTCTTGCGAGCAAGCCCCGAGTAACAACATCATTATGCATATTAACAGCTTTTTTTTGAGCATACGGCTACCATTTTATTATCTTTAACTTTAAGATATGGTAACATTTAACCCTTAATATTTTCTAAATCAGCCAAAGAGCGAGCTTTTTGTTTGGATGATACCAAGCCGTACTCTCTGTTTTTTAGCGACATACTTATGTGGTGAATCATCCTGCCGTACATTGCGTCAAAACTATCGGTAAAACCTTTGCGATCGGAATAAGATATTATAATCATCTGAGCATTGGTCCCGTCGACACGCAACTTTTTGATTGCCTCGACCGATTCTTTATATATTTTTTCGGACAGTGCTTGAGCGGTTTTGCGGCTTGTGTTTTTAAGAGCTAAAACAATTTTGGTTTTATCAGCTCTTCCGGCATAAGAATCTTTCGGTAACGATGCTATGCAGATATTGCTGACTTCTTTTAACATTTTATCGGCGGTTTCAAAGTCGATTCCCTTGGCAATGAAGTCATATAAGTCGCACAGTTCGACAATAATGGCAGAAAGCTCTTTGTTGTAGCGATTGGCGAGTTTAAAATCGTGTTCAAAACGCGACTTTAGAGTGTTTTCATTAAGTATATTTGTGAATGGGTCAATAGATTGAAAATCCTTAAGCTCGCGTTGCAGGTTGTCGGCCTTTGATATATCCTTACACAAAAGACTTAAGCCTTTGCATTTTAGTATTTCGTTCAAAATCGGGCGGATTCTCACCAGCATTAACATATTTTTACCGTCGTTGCGGCGGATTAGCATTTGGGTATTAAATGTAGTTTGCTTTTTTGCGGTTTTGCTGAAAATTTCTTTTAAAAAATCGGTATTTGCTTTTGTATCTTCCAAAAGGGTACCGATAATCGGTTTATGGCTAAGCTCGGCGGCAGTATATCCCAGAGTTTTGGCTCCGCTTTCTTCAATAAAAGATATGTTAAACTGCTCGTCGATTTTTAAGTACACATCACCGTTGGTGTGCTCGACTTGAGATTTTTGAGCTTCTTCGGCTTCAAGCAAAAGTTCTTGTAGGCTCTGTCTGGTTTGTCGCCATTCTCTAAAAAACACAAAAGCGGCAACTAATGCGGCAAGGCATAAAAAAGCAAGCAAAATAACGGCAATTAACATAACAAAGCCCTCTAAAACATCACATTCACCTTCAAGGCTAGATTCATAAAAGCTAAAATAAGGTTAAATATGGGTTGATTTTAAACAAAAAAAACACTAACTTCTTTCCTGCCATGGAAGAAAGTAAAAATAATATAGAGATTACCGATAGTTCGGGAGATAAATACAAGTACGGCTTCACTACCGAGATAGAAGCCGACACGGTTCCCGTCGGTCTCAATGCCGATGTGATTAGGCTTATATCCAAGAAAAAAGGCGAGCCCGAATGGCTTTTGGATTGGCGATTAAAAGCTTTTGAGTTTTGGCAAGGCATGAAAGAACCTACTTGGGCCAAGTTGCAATATGATAAAATTGATTACCAAAGCCTTTCTTATTACTCGGCACCCAAGCAAAAAGTTAAGCCGCAAAGCCTTCAAGATGTTGATAAAGAACTGCTCGAAACATATGAAAAATTGGGAATTCCGCTAAAAGAACAAGAAGTTTTGGCCGGAGTTGTAGCGGTTGATGCGGTCTTCGACAGTGTATCGGTAGCCACCACCTATCGAGCCAAATTGGCCGAACAAGGTGTGATTTTCTGTTCTATTTCCGAAGCGGTTAAAGAGCATCCCGATTTGGTAAAACAATATTTGGGTTCGGTAGTGCCTTATACCGACAATTTTTTTGCTTGTTTGAATTCCGCGGTTTTTACCGACGGTTCGTTTGTATATATTCCCAAAGGCGTAAAATGCCCGATGGAACTTTCGACTTATTTTAGGATTAATGCCAAAAATACCGGACAGTTTGAACGCACTTTGATTGTCGCCGATGACGACAGCTATGTTTCTTATCTGGAAGGTTGCACCGCACCGCAACGCGACGAAAACCAACTCCATGCCGCCATTGTTGAGATTGTGGTCTTAAATAATGCCGAAGTTAAATATTCCACGGTGCAAAACTGGTATCCCGGAGATAAGGACGGCAAGGGCGGGGTTTATAATTTTGTTACCAAAAGAGCGGCTTGCCGCGGCGAAAATTCAAAAGTTTCGTGGACTCAGGTCGAAACCGGTTCGGCGGTAACTTGGAAATACCCTTCTTGCGTTTTGCAGGGAAATAATTCCAGCGGTGAGTTCTACTCGGTAGCCATCACCAACAACCATCAGCAAGCCGACACCGGAACCAAAATGATTCACATCGGCAAAAATACCACTTCAAAAATTACTTCCAAAGGCATATCTGCCGGTATGTCCAATCAAACCTATCGCGGTTTGGTAAAGATATCACCCAATGCCGACAATGCTCGTAACTACACCCAATGTGACAGTTTATTAATTGGCGATAAATGCGGCTCACACACCGTACCGTATATTGAAAATCGCAACAAAAAAGCTCAGTTGGAACACGAAGCGACCACCTCAAAAATATCTGATGAACAACTTTTTTACTGCCGTCAAAGAGGTATCGACGAGGAAGAGGCTGTCAGCCTGATTGTAAACGGATTTTGTAAAGATGTTATGCAGCATTTGCCGATGGAATTTGCCATAGAAGCTGCCAAATTGATTAATATTTCACTTGAAGGGAGTATAGGTTAAGATGAATATTTATAAAAGAGCCTTAAAAGTTTGGGGTAAGGAACCGCAAATGCTTCAAGTAATTGAAGAGATGAGCGAGCTGACCAAAGAAATATTAAAAAACATCAACCGCAAAAAAGATAATGTTGCCGAGATTATAGAAGAAACCGCGGATGTTGAGATAATGTTGCAACAGCTAAAGTATTGTTATGATATTGCCGAAGATGTAGAAGAATACAAAAAAGAAAAATTGCAAAAGATAGAAAAAAGACTTGATGAATGGGAAGAAAAACATGGAGCCGTTGCTTGAGATAGAAGATTTATACGCCGGAGTAGAAGGCAAGGAAATTATCAAAGGGTTTAATCTGGTCATTAATCCCGGAGAGATTCATGCCATTATGGGACCGAACGGAGCCGGAAAATCAACTTTATCAAATGTTTTGTGCGGCAAACCGGGGTATAAAGTAACTTCCGGTCGTGTAAAATTTAAGGGTAAAGACTTGCTCAAGATGTCGGCCGAAGAAAGAGCCCGAGAAGGCTTGTTTATGTTTATGCAATATCCGGTCGATATTCCGGGAGTTTCCGTAACTTCGTTTTTGAAACATGCGGTTAATGCGGTGCGGGAACACCGTGGTGAGTCGGAGCTTGACACCATGGAATTTATTAAAATGGTACGCGAAGAAGGACGCAAATTGGGGCTTACCCCCGAGATGATAAAAAGAGATGTCAATGTCGGTTTTTCCGGCGGCGAAAAGAAAAAGCTCGAAACTTTGCAAATGAGTATCCTAAAACCAGATTTGGCAATTTTGGATGAGGCCGATTCTGGCTTGGATGTTGACGCCATCAAGGTTGTTGCCGATGGTGTAAATGCCTTGCACACACAAGATAAAGGCCTGCTGATAATTACCCACTATCAAAAATTGCTCAACTATATTGTTCCGCATTTTGTTCATATTTATGCCGGCGGCAAGATTGTTACCACCGGCGGCCGCGAGCTGGCTCTTGAATTGGAAGAAAAAGGCTATGCCGCATTTGTGAAAGATAACCAATGAGCAAGCTTTTGCACGACATCAAACTTATCGGCGATGATATTCCGTGGCTAAAAGATATGAGGTCGGCGGGCAGGGATGCTTTTGCCGTTAGCGGTCTACCGCAACCCAAAGCCGAAGCTTGGAAATATACCAAGCCGATTCGCTTCTTCGCTGAAGATTTTTTACCGGCTCCCCACGGAGAAAGTTGCTCAAGCCCAAATAAAAACTTGCCGTTTAATGCTTGCAAAATATATTTTGAAAACGGAGTTTTCTGCTCTTGTGATGAGGATATACCGCAAGGCGTAGAAGTGTTGCCGCTAATCGAAGCTATAATGTTTAAGCCCGAAATCAGAGGAAAAATCGGTGCGTCGGCAGATATCACAAAACACCAGTTTGCCGCACTTAATCAGGCCTATCTCGGCGAAGGCGTTTATATCAAAGTTGCCGCCGGCACCAAAGTTGCCAAACCGTTGGTTATAATTAATCACATTACGACCGACCGAGAATTGCGGCAATATTCACTTCGCAATTTAGTGATTATGGAAGATTCTTCTAAAGCCGAGATAATGGAATATTATTGCTACGACGGAGAGCTAAAATCATCTTACTTTGTAAATATGGTTAATGAAATTTACATAGGCGAGAATGCTTCTTTGCATCATTATAAGTTACAATCCGAGGCCTATAAGGCCGCACATATTGCACTTAATTCGGTATTTGTGGCAGGATACGGCGAATACAAGAGTTTTTGCCTGCAAAAAGGGGCCGATTTATCTCGCAATGAAACCAAAGTAATTTTGTCAGCAGAATACGCCAAAACCGAAGTTGATGCCGCATATATCATGAATGGCTGGGCAACCATTGATACCACTACCGATATTGAGCACTTAAAACCGTTTACCCAATCATCACAGTTGGTTAAAGGAGTTATCGGCGGTCAAGCCAAAGGTGTTTTCCAAGGCAAGATTCATATTGCTCCTCAAGCCGTCAAAACCGAAGGCTACCAATTACACAAGGCAATGTTGTTAAGCGATGAAGCCGAAATCGATGTTAAGCCGGAGCTCGAGATTTTTGCCGATGATGTCAAGTGCTCGCACGGTGCCGCCAGCGGTGAACTCAATGCCGATCAGCTGTTTTATATGCGTTCTCGAGGTATCGGCGAAGAAGAGGCTCGCCAAATTTTGATAGACGCCTACTTAAATGATGTCATTGCCAAGATAGACAATCAAGAGATTAAGCAATTTATGAGTATGGCCGCCAATCCGCTCAAAGAAAGGGAATAAAGATGTTCGATGTGATGAAGATTCGTCAGGAATTTCCGATTTTTACGCAAAAAATAAACGGCAAGCCCAATACTTTTTTAGACAGCGGAGCATCGGCACAAAAGCCCAAATGTGTTATTGAAAAAATGACACAGATGTATCTTCATGAATATTCCAATGTTCATCGCGGTTCTTATTTTTTATCGGAAGAAATAACCTCGGCCTATGAAGAGGCACGTTGTGATGTGCAAAAATTTATCAATGCCGGAAGCGATTCGGAAATTGTATTTACCCGCAACGCTACCGAAGCAATTAACTTGGTTGCAGCAAGTTATGGCCGCAAATATTTAACCTCTGCTGACGAGGTTTTGATTTCCGAGGCCGAACATCATGCCAATTTGGTTCCGTGGCAAGTATTAAGAGATGAGATTGGTTTTAAGCTTAATATCTGTCGGGTAAACGATGATGGTTCATTTGATTTTTCAGATTTTAAAAACAAATTAAGCTCAAAAACCAAATTGGTTGCCATTACCGGTATGTCCAATGTTTTGGGGACAATATTCCCGCTGACAGAGATAATAGCGGAGGCACACAATATCGGAGCCAAAGTCTTGGTCGACGCCTGCCAACTTGCCGTCCATCGCAAAATAGATGTCCAAGCATTAGATTGCGACTTTTTAGCCTTTTCCGGACACAAAACCTACGGCCCGACCGGAATTGGCGTGTTGTACGGTAAATATGATTTATTAGATTCTATGCCGCCGTACCAATACGGTGGTGATATGGTTGACAAAGTCACTTATGAGCATACCACTTTTGATGTTCCTCCCGCTCGTTTTGAAGCCGGAACGCCGGCAATCGTTGAGGCAATAGGCCTAGGTGAGGCTTTAAGATTTTTGCAAAATATCGGTATGGATAATATTGCAGCACATGAAGATGAGTTAACATCTTACGGCATGGAAAAATTATCATCAATCTCCGGACTTTGCCATATAGGTCAAGCCAAAGAAAAAAGCGGAATATTTTCGTTTGCAATAGACGGAATTCATCCTCAAGATTTGGCCTTTATCCTCGATAAAGAAGGTGTGGCTGTAAGAGTAGGGCACCATTGTGCGGCACCTTTGGTACACCGAATGGGATATGAATCCGTAGCTCGAGCATCACTTGGAATGTATAATACTAAAGAAGATATTGATATTTTGTGTCAAGCTATCAACAAAGCTAAGACATTTTTTTAAGACAAAGAGTAAGACAATGGAAGAAATAACCGATATAACCCTCGGAGCAGAAAAAAAAGATTATGTCGCCCATGGCGGCAGCCCTCTTAAAGAAGGTGTTGCCAAAGCATCTCGCGACGATTTGATTATGGCATTAAAAACCGTAAGCGACCCCGAAATTATGATAAATATTTGGGATATGGGGTTGGTTTACAAGTTAGAGCAACAAGAAAACGGCAATGTTTACATTGAAATGACGGTCACCTCACCGATGTGTCCGGTTGCCGGAGTTTTGCCCGAACAAGCCGCTGCTGCGGTTGCCTCTCTGGACGGGGTTGGCGAGGTCGAGGTAAAAATTGTCTGGGAGCCTGCTTGGAGCATAGAAATGCTTAGTGATGAGGCCAAAGAAATGTTTGAGCTTTTTTAGCTAAAAAATATAAAGAAAAAAGTTGTTTTAAATAAAATTTGATGTTATCACACAGGTATTGTTTTTTTGACTAAAGGAATTGCCGATGAGTACATCAAATTTTATTCCCGTAAGAACCGCCCGCTTGGTGGTTGATGAATTTCGTACTTCCGATTTCCATCGCTTGCAGGAAATAGCGTTTAACATAAATCGCAACGCCGATGAGCATGCCAAAGACGGTTATTGTCCTTTTTATACCTTTCAGGTTGATAAAGATACTCCCGACCGAGACAATGTAATCAGGGGCAAGGTATCGGAATTTTTAATCAGAGCCGACAGAGAACGCAAACAAGAACCTCGCTCTACTTATCGTATGGCGGTTAGATTGCCCGACGGCAAATTAATCGGAAATGTCACCGTTGATATGCTCCCCATTGAAGAAAACGGCAAAAAGATATATGGAGATTTGGGTTATTTTATAGATCCTAAGTATGGTGAGCACGGCTATGCAACCGAGGCGGTAAGAGGTTTGGTGCACCACTTTTTTAAGCAATATCCCAAGCTAGACATAACGGCACATCCGGCCAACAAGTTTTCTCGCAAGTTGATTGAAAGAATAGGCGGTAAACAGGTGGGGTACAATGAGGCTTCGCATTACGGTCACGGTGAGCCGCGAGCTGTATTTGAGGTTCACAAGGCCGATTTCTACCGTTCGTCTCCGTTCCACCAAAAAATGCCCAATCTATTGACGGTATTGGTAAATCGTAAGGCTCAAAATAATAGGAGATAGCCATGTTTAGCGATGCCGCATTACCGGAGCCGAAAGTTATTTTGGAGGTAGAAAAACCGGCAGCAATGGTCGAAATAAATGAAAAAGACGGCATCTTTTTCAATCCTTGTTATACAGATATCAAACTTATCAGAGCCTATACCTACGAGCTGCTGAAAAAGGCCGCTGAGCTTTTGCCGAAAGGGTATCATTTTGTAGTTTATGAGGCCTACCGCCCAATGTCCTCACAAATAAAATTATGGAATGCGGTGGTGGAAAAAAAACAAAAAGAATATCCCGATTTAGCGGTTGATTCGGAAGAATTTATTGCCATCTGTGATGTTTTTGCCGCCAATCCCTACAGGCAAGGCAGCGGTCATCAGTCCGGTGCTGCCGTTGATATATCACTCCTTGATGATAAGGGACAAGAGCTTGATATGGGAGGAAAGGTAAGAGGCTTTGATGAGACGGCGGATTTTGATTGCCCAAGCATAAGTCTGCAAGCCCGTTGTAATCGTGAAATTTTAAGAAAAGCCTTGTCCGAAGTCGGATTCGTTAACTATCCGGCTGAGTGGTGGCATTATTCATTTGGCGACAGGCTTTGGGCTCGCTTAACCGGCTCCAAATTAGCGGTTTTCGGCAAGCTCGACATCTGAGGGTTAATTATGAGCATAGATGAATTAATTGAAAATTTTGAATTTTTTGACAGTTGGGAAGACAAGTACCGCTATATCATAGAATTGGGCGAAAAGCTTCCGCCGCTGGCCGCAAAATACAAAACCGAGGCTTGGCTGGTCAAAGGTTGTCAGTCACAAGTGTGGTTGGTTCCGCACAAAGATGGAGATGAGATGTATTTTGAAGGCGATAGTGATGCCATGATAGTCAAAGGGCTTATAGCTATTGTTTTGCAAATATACAACCATCACAGCCCGCAAGCTATAAAGAACTTGTCAATAGATGAAATATTTAATAAACTCGGACTTAAGGAACATTTATCGCCGTCACGCCGCAACGGTTTGGAAGCGATGATAAACAAAATAAAGTTTTATGCCGGTTAGTTTTTTATAAGGGGTAGTCTGTATGAACATACACGAATATCAGGCCAAAAGAGTCCTGCAAGAATACGGAATAAAAATTCCCAAAGGCAAGATTGCCTATACCCCTAACGAAGCCAAGAAAGCTGCCGCGGAAGTTTCGCCCAAAGGTCCTTGGATGGTCAAAGCCCAAATACAATCAGGAGCTCGCAATAAAGGATATTTTATAGAAAAAGACGCCGGAAGCGAAGGCGGAGTCAGGCTTGTAAAATCGCGTCGAAATATAGCAAGTCAGGCAGAAGAAATGCTGGGTTCGACACTGGTTACCATACAAACCGGACCGACCGGTAAAAAGGTAAGTCGCGTTTATGTCGAAGCCTTTATTGAGGTAGAAAGATATTTTTATATTGCCTTAGCCATAAACAGGGTTAAAGCTGAGCTCACTTTACTGGTTGCGGTAGTCAAAGACCACGATATTTTAAAATTGGCATTATCGCGTCCCGAAGATATATTGCGTATCAGCTTAGACATAGGCAAAGGCGTTGACAAAGAGACGGTTGCCAAAGTTATAAAATTCCTAAAACTCAAACCGCGGTCTGCCAAATATTTGACCAAAATGATAAATTCTTTACACCAAGTATTTATGGAAAAAGATGCCTCCATGATAGAGATTAATCCGGTTGGGGTAATGAAAAACGGCGAGTTGGTAGCCTTAGATGCCAAAATATCGTTTGATGATAATGCCTTGTTTAGGCATCAAGATTTAGCCAAGCTAAAAGACGACTGCGAAGTTTCGGAACGCGAACTGCAAGCCGCCAAGTATCGTTTTACCTATAGTGAATTTGAAGGCTCGGTTGGCTGCATTGTCAACGGTGACGGCTTAGCTCTGGCTGCGATGGATCTACTCCGTGAAAAAGGTATCGGAACGGCGTGCTTTATCAATGTCAAAGGTGGTGTTGATAAGGACAAAATAGCCAGCGGCATTAAGATTATTATGACCAATCCTCGAGTTGAGGGAATATTGCTCAATATTTTGGGTGGATTTTTAAGATGCGACTTGATTGCCGATGGTATAGTTTCGGCGGCATCGGAGGTTGGGTTAAATGTTCCGATGGTAGTTCGTTTTGAAGGAACCAATAAAGACAAGGCTAAAGATATATTATATAATTCGCGTCTTCCGGTCATATGGGCCGACAGTATGGAGGATTCGATAGAAAAATTGGCACAGGCTCTTGAGGAGGCAGCATAATATGTCGGTTTTTGTAAACAAAGAAACAAAAGTTATCTGTCAAGGTATTACCGGTACCCAAGCTTCTTTTCATATTCAAAAATCATTAAATTACGGCACTCAGGTTGTAGGTGGTGTAACCCCGGGCAAAGGAGGCACCATGCACCTTAATTTGCCGGTATTTGACACCGTAAAAGAAGCGGTAAAAGAAACCGGAGCCACCGCCAGTGTTATGTATGTACCGGCCAAATATGTAAAGTCGGCGGTTCAAGAAGCGGTTGAGGCCGGATTAGAGCTGGCCGTAACCATTGCCGACGGAGTGCCGCTCAAAGATATGCTTGAAATAAAATCGATGTTAAAGGGCTCAAATACCAAACTAATCGGCCCCAACACTCCGGGTATTATCACCCCCGGAGAAGCCAGACTTGGTATTTTTCCCGAAGACATTCATAATCAAGGCTCAATAGGGGTGGTATCTCGTTCATCAACTCTTACCTACGAGGCCGTGCTCGAAACCAAAAGAGCCGGAGGCGGACAATCAACCGTTATAGGTTTGGGTGACGATGTTTTAATCGGGATGGATTTTATAGATGTACTAAAAGCTTTTCACGATGATGATGCAACAAAATCAATAGTAATGATTGGTCAACTCGGCGGAGCTTTTGAGGAAGCAGCGGCGGAATGGTATAAAAAATTACCGAATAAGAAACCGGTTGTGGCATTTGTGGCCGGCAATGCGATTCCGTTCGGACATAAAATGGGATACGCCGGAGATATTACCACCAACGGCTATATTTCGGTGCAAGACAAAAAAGATGCCCTTAGTGATGCCGGAATTAAGGTAGTTAACCATATTAATGACATCCATCTGGCTCTAGAAGATTTACAATGAGAGTATTATCTCGCCTTATAGATTTAATATTACCGCCGCGTTGTGCCTTTTGCGGCAAGGTCATGAATGAGGACAAAGGCATTTGCGACGATTGCATAGCTCAAATTGATTTTCTCAATCATGATATATGCTATCGTTGCGGATATCCCTATGGCAATATATTAGATAAAAAAGGTCATAAGCTTTGTGGCAAATGTGCAGGCAAAAGAGGAGGTTTGTTTAGGCTTTCCCGCTCGGCGTACGGTTATGACGATTTTTCAAAGAAGCTTATATTAGATTTAAAGTTTAACGATAAAACCGATTTGGCTCCGTTACTGGCTAAAATGATGTATGTTGCCGGTCAGGACATTTTTACCGCAGGGGTTGATGTAATAGTTCCGGTTCCGTTGCATTATACTCGTTTATTAAAAAGAAAGTATAATCAAAGTGCTCTATTAGCCAAAGAGCTCGGCAAGTTGACCGGCATACCGGTTTTGTATAATTCACTGGTTAAAAAGCGGATAACCAAACCGCAGGTTGAATGTAGCGGAATGGAGAGAATAAAAAATCTTAAAAATGCGTTTGCGTTGTCACATCCAGAGGACTTAAGCGGCAAAAGAGTTTTGCTGATAGATGATGTATTAACGACTGGTAGTACCTTGCATGAATGTGCTCAAACGTTAAAGAAGGCCAAACCGCTCTCAATAGATACACTAACCATAGCCCGAGCTCTATAGGTTATATGGCCTTTAATATTTCGCAATACTGGGAGATGGCGGTTTGGTAATAAGGTAAATCCTTAATGCTTTTATGGGCAGATAAATAAAGAGTAGCCTTGGCGTTGCAGGGAATATTTTTCAAATAGACCAGATTATTTTTAGCAACGGTAATCGGAACTACGCAAATTCCGGCACCGTACTTGGCCATATCGGTAATAATGATATTAATACAACTGATTGGGCAAATTTTACGGCATTTTTGCAAAATTGTTTTATAATTACTGTCGGCATAAGGTCTGGAGCTACCGTCAAGAATGCGGTGGTTTAACACCAAATCATCAAGATTTTTGGGTACGCCGCAGTTATTCAAATATTCTTTACTGGCAAAAAAGCCGCAGGCGATTTCTTTTTTTGTGATTACAATCAAGTCATCGGCTGTTGGTTCGGAATAGGTTATGGCGATATCCCAATCATCCGTGTGCATATTGGGGTCGTCGGCAAAAGTCATAATATCTTGCTTAATATTTTTTTGCGGGGAGAAGATAATAGCGGCGTCGATTTCTCTTGCAAGAGCCACTCGTATTTTTTTATTTTTGTAGGCGGCGTTGATTTTATATAAATATTTCACCTCATCAATAAGCGAATTGAATTTTTTGATTATGTTCTTACCTTCCTTGGTTAGTACGGAGCCTCGATTATTGGTTATAATTAAAGTATGACCGATGATTTCTTCCAAATTTTCAATGTAGAGGTTCAGAGTTTCGACCGAAGCGGAGAGTTTTTGAGAAGCTTTTCGTTTGTTTCCGCACACAAAGACGGCTTCAAGATAAAACAGGCTACGCAAATTTTTGAGGTTTAGGGATAAAGGGTAATTGTCACAACTAAAATTAAAAGAAGGTGAGATAGTTGCGATAATATTTTTAGCTTTTTCGGTCAGCAGACAATTATGATGTTTTTGGAAAATTTCGATATTCAGATCATTTTCCAAAAAAGCGATATAATGGGTCAGTGTATCCACCGAGATTCCGAGCAGAAGAGCGGTTTTTTGCTTATTAGCCGTATTAGCCAAGAACAACAAAGATAAAAGTGCTTCCAGCCTTTTAAGGCCTCTTTTGGTAATCATAGTCTCTCTCAAACAAAGTGTTATTATATACTTATAGTATAGTAGATTAAATTAAGCAAGTTAAAATTGTTTTAATATTGTTCTGTAAAAACAGTTGCGAAAACAAAACGACTGTAATATAACAAGCAGGCATTAAGCACGGAGAAAAGATATGAAAGTAGACATTTTTGATTTTAATCTTCCACGCGAACTCATAGCCTCGCAGCCTGCGAACCCGCGTCACGCATCAAGGCTGCTTGATTTATCGGAAGAAGGTAAGGTTGCCGACCGCAATTTTAGCGATTTACCCGATTTGCTTGAGGCCGGAGATGTTTTGGTCATGAATGACACCAAGGTAATACCGGCAAGATTATACGGGCAAAGAGGAGAAGCATTGGTTGAAGTAACCCTATATCATCCGGTAGACGGGCTTAGTTGGTGGTCTTTTATCAAAAATGCCAAAAGATTAAGATTGGGAGATGTGGTAAAATTCTATAACGATAAGGTTTCGGCCGCAGATTCACCCTTTTCGGCCACGGTTATTGAAAAAGACAGCGAAGACGGGGTTTTGTTGCAATTTAATTGCGAGGCTTCGGAGTTAACTGATTATCTCGAACAGTTTGGATTTATGCCGCTTCCGCCTTACATAAAAAGGGATCGCCCGAGCAAGGACAGCCTTTGGTACCAATTCAACGACAAAGAAAATTACCAGACGGTATATGCCAAACATAACGGAGCGGTGGCAGCTCCGACTGCGGGTCTTCATTTCACCGAAGAGGTGTTGCAAAAACTAAAGGATAAAGGTGTAAAAGAAGTTTTTGTAACTCTTCATGTCGGAGCCGGAACATTTTTGCCGGTTAAAACCGAGGACACCAAAGATCACAAAATGCACGCCGAATACGGAGTTATCAGCGAAGATGCCGCTGCCGAAATAAATCAGGCCAGACATAACGGAAAGAGGATTATTGCCGTTGGTACTACTTCATTGCGTTTGTTGGAAACCGCCGCCGATGATAACGGAGTGATACATCCTTTTGCCGATGAGACTTCGATTTTTATCACACCGGGGTATAAATTTAAGGCTATAGATATGTTGATTACCAATTTTCATTTACCCAAATCAACCTTGTTTATGTTGGTCAGTGCGGTCGCCGGTCTTGAGACCATGCAAAAAGCCTACGCCCACGCCATAGAAAAAAAATACCGTTTTTATTCCTATGGTGACAGCTCAATAATCAAATGCGTAAATAAAATTTAACTTTTACATGCTAGATTTAGCCTAGATTGTTTTATTTAACACAAGGCTTTAAACATTGCGGCTGCACCAAACATTAGAAAAATACCTTCCGCTGATTGGCAATATGCTGATTCCGGCGGCGATTTTTGCCTATGGATTGTTTGATTTTTTGTTGCAAGAAGAATTTGATTATGCAGACAGTCAGGTCTGTCATGGTTTTTTCTTTGGTTTGGCCGTCGTTAATTTTGTGATATTACTCTACTTTAATCAGGGCAGATTGCTGTTTTTCAATATGGTTATAGTTTTGAGCTATATCCTTTTAAATCGCCTCAAAGTTTTATTCGGCAGCGATTATACAAATACGGCCTGGTTTGCCAATCTGGTATTTTTTCTGTTTTTGAATATGTTGATTTTTTACCATATTCACAGTCGTAAATTTTTGGGCAAGACATCGTTACTACTGCTGGTGCTGATTATATTTGAATACATCATTGCCGAGCAATTAAGCCGCCATGGTTGGGCAATTTCATTTTATTGTTGGGGTATTAATATTTGTCCTGCGGTCTTGGTGTCGATACTATGTTTTATGTCTTTATACCACGCGATTCGTGATGGAAAGTTGACCGATTACAATATATTTTTTGCTTCCTTATGTGTATTTTTCGGAGTTTATTACAGTAATAATCACCAAGGGTTGAGTATGTTTTATGCCCTTTCACAGTTTATTATCGGTATAGATATCATATATAATCTGGTATATCATTATTATTATGACGGAATTACGGAGCTGTACAGCCGCAAGTCATACCAGCACCAGTCTGCACATTTTCCGCAAAAATATTGTTTGGGGATAATAAGTATTGACGGTTATGATAAATTGCTAAAGAACATCGGCACCAAAGCGGTAAATTCCACGGTCAAGATGATTTCCCGAATTATTTCTCAAAACAATCCCGGTGACACGGTTTATCGTTATGACGATGATGAATTTGTTATCTTTTATAAAAAGTTGGATAAGAAGGAAAGTTTTGCTCGTCTAGATGAAATCCGAAGATTGATAGCCGGTTTAAGTTTTGCATATTCGTCCGCTCAAAAGCCATTAAAATTGACGGTATCGTGCAGTGTTGCCGAAAAGAGACGCAGTGACCTCAATGCAACGGAAGTACTGTCCAGAGCCGATGCCGCGATGAGAAAGACTCTTAAGTTTAGTCACAATGTAACTTCGCAAGGTTAATTTTTACGGAGTTTATGATTCAAGACGATAGCTCCGGCAATAATAAAGGGCAAGGACAAGATTTGCCCCATTGTAAGTCCGCCGATTAAGAAACCGAGCTGAACATCAGGTTGGCGGAATTGCTCCATTGAAATTCTGAATGTTCCGTATAATATAACAAATAAAGCAGAGACGATTCCGGAATTTTTTCTTACTTTATCAAATTTCCATAAGCAGTTAAGTATTACAAAGAGCAAAACGCCCTCGAACAAAGCTTCATATAATTGCGATGGGTGCCTTGGGAGATATCCGCCGTTAGGGAATCTTACGGCCCAAGGCACATCGGTAACTCGGCCCCATAATTCATCGTTTATAAAGTTGGCGATTCTGCCCAAGAAAATTCCGATGGGAGCATAGAGAGCAACCAAGTCGGTAATTGCCAAGAATTGAAATTTATATTTTCTGGCAAACAGGTATGCGGCAACAATTACGCCGACTATTCCGCCGTGAAAAGACATTCCGCCTTTCCACAGTTCAAGCAAATGCCATGGTTTAAGCCACATTTCGGCACCGCCGTAGAAGACGGCATAACCGATTCTTCCGCCCAAAATTATGCCCAATGTAATGTAAAAGGCCAAATCTTCGATTTGTTGAGAGGAGTATCCCAAATTATATTTTTTGTTATTTTTAAGTACCAAAAACCACGCGGCAACAATTCCGGCCAAATAGGCCAAAGAATACCATCTGATATCAATTATGCCCAAACTGAGGGCAATCGGCGAGATTTCGGGATAAGGCAAACCAGTCATTAAACAAATCCTAGAAAAAAAGTTTTTAATTGATTAAAGAATAATTAATTTCCGATTATATATCCACACCAAAAAAAATAAAAAAAATTTTTTTGACTCACCGCATTGATTTTTAAGTGAATTTTTCCAAATGAATTATCCACAGGATTAAAATTGGTGGACAAAAGCGACTCGGCGGTTGCATTTGTTTTTAAGCCAATGCAAGCTTTAAGACAGTGATGACACCCACACCGAATATGGAGGAAAAAACAGAATGCAACTGGCTCAGAATTTAGCCCCGACAACCAATCCGATAGATATGGTTGAGAGTATTTTTTCGTCTCGTTCATATGAGCTTGAACGCAGGAATGTTAACGAGGTTGTTGTAGAAGTCCAAGGCAAATGGAGCAATATGTTGCTGTTTTTTGCTTGGGAAAGCTCGATGAAATGTCTTCATATGTCATGTTTGATGGAAATTGAAAACAAGCTGGAAGATCGCAGCAAAATTTTTGAGCTTTTGGCTTTGGTAAACGAAAATCTTTGGGTCGGACATTTTTCCTATTGGAGCGAACAAAATATGCCGGTATTTAAGCATTCGGTGTTCCTAAATTATGAGGAAGAATATTTCGAACATAAAATATCGCAAATGATAGACATAGCCGTGAATGAGTGCGAACGGATATATCTGGTATTTAAGGTGGTAATGACCAAGGGCATGGAGCCCAAAGATGCTCTATATCCCATCATAATGGAAACGGCCGGTCAGGCCTAAAATAAAAAAGGCTTATCCTTGTAAACAAGATAAGCCTTTTTTACTAAATAATTTTTTCAATAAATTCTCCGACTGTTTGCGACGATTGTAACGCCGACTGGCATGAGAAAATATTAATTTCGGCCAAATTACCGAATAAAACCGCAAAATCATCACCCTCGCAATCTATTGGCAAATCGGCAACCAAAGTTCGTTCAGTTACTTCACATCCGGTTATAGATGACATGAGAGTAAACAGTTCCTTCTTGCGTTCATTTGTTCCTTTCATGGCGAATGTAATTTTTTTTGTAGTTCGACATTTTTTTCATCTTTTTGTCAGCGTCAGGAAGTTTTTTCCCTTTTCCTTCGTAATACCTGTAAAAAGGAGGGGCGGTAAAACATCTGCTGATAAAACGCATCATTTTCTTTAAATTATCCATAGGCTTATGATTTAATAATTATTAATTACCATGGATTGTATTGGCTGTATTACAAATAAGCAAGCATTATTTTTTAGATCTTTTCCATTCGGCCACATTTGAGTTGTGTTCTTTAAGTGAGGTCGCAAAATTATGTCCGCCGTTACCATCAGCAACAAAGTAGAGATAATTGGAGTATTCGGGATTCGCCGCCGCGGCGATAGATGCCTTTCCCGGATTGCAAATCGGCGTCGGGGGTAAGCCGTAATATTTATAAGTGTTATAAGGACTGTCGATTTTAAGATCTTTCCGCGATAAACTTCTGCCCAAATCGGTTTTACCTTCGGTTAAAGCATAAATTACCGTTGGGTCGGTCTGTAACTTCATTCCTTTAAGCAAGCGGTTAACAAATACCGAAGCCACCAATCCTCGTTCATTATCAAGAGCAGTTTCTTTTTCGATAATTGAAGCAAGTATAATGAGTTGGTTGATATTTTTTACCGGTACTACATCATCTTTTATTTGCCATTCTTTGGCGGCAAATTCTTTCATGGCTGATTTTGCTCTTATTACGATGTTGTTTTTAGGTTCCCCGCGGACAAACAGATAGGTTTCGGGCAGTAATTCGCCCTCCTTGATTTCTTCGGTAATTTCTCCGCTCAAAAGAGGTTCTTCGTTTATTATTGTAATCATTTGAGCTGAGGTCAGGCCTTCGGGTAAGGTGATTTTGCGGTAAATTACATCACCGTTAGTCAATTTATCCAAGATTTGTTGCATTGAAACATCACCGCTAAAGAAATACTCTCCGGTTTTAAGTTTTTTATCAAGTCCGGCGATTCGAGCGGCCATTTTAAAGAGCCAAGGCTTATTTATAACATTATTATCCTGTAATTTATTTGCCACGGCAGCGGTTGAATCGCCTTTTTCCACCACCAGATAAATCTCACCAGACAGAGCGATTGGCGAATAGAACCAAGAACTGATGGCAAGGGATACGGCGACGATGATAAATAAGACAACAACAATAAATTTTTTCATTTCAGTGTCATAACGATTCGAAAATAATTGATATAAAAACAAATGAAACTCGCCGATAAGATCAGGCGAGTTTCATTAACTTTCCTAAAGCCATTGAGACTTAAGCATTTTTTGAAAGATAGTCAATAGCGTCTTTAACGGTAAGAATTTTTTCAGCGGCTTCATCAGGGATTTCGCAACCGAATTCTTCTTCAAAAGCCATAACCAATTCTACTGTATCCAAACTATCTGCGCCCAAATCGTCAATAAAGCTGGCATTTTCAGTAACTTTAGATTCTTCAACGCCAAGATGCTCTGCAACGATTTTCTTAACGCGATTTGCTGTATCAGTCATAATGTAAACCTCAAAAAAATTAAAACAATTAACAAAACCTCTCACAAGGCCGTTCGGAGATAGTTAGCACTATTTTATTCAATTTGACAAGCATTATTTGCATAAAACACACAATATTTACGGTTTTTTGTTGCTATTGTGTTGAAAAACAAGAATAAAATAAAAACATCTAATGTTATGCACGCAGATTCGCAAACCCACAAAATAATATAATAAACGGTAAATGCTGTTGACAAAACGGCACGCAATGCTTAATTTAAAACCCGACAATTACATCTTAAGGAGGGTCTCTTAAATGAAAAAAGTATTATATGTTGTTTTGGTCTTGGTAGTTTTATTGGGCTTGTCAATGTTGCTCAAAAATAATGAACCGGCACCGGTTGTAGAAGAAGCAGCCGTTGTTACCGATGCTTCGGGTGATGTTGTTGCCGAGGGAGAGGTCGTTGTGGTTGACGAAGAACCGGCCGGCGAAGAAGTTATGGAAGCCGTTGATGTTGTCGAAGAAAATCCCGAAGCAACATCTGATGAGGATGAAACCGTAGTAGAAGAATAATTTTATTATGGCCGCAACCCTCTGTGAAACGGCAGGGGGTTGTTTTTTTTGCTTTTTGCACTATCTATACAATAGAATAGATAAGATTAAAAAGGAGAAGATAAATGAAAGTAGGAATAATCGGAGCCGGTTCGGTCGGAGCGGCCACGGCATTTGCCCTCATAATGCGAGGTGTTGCTCGTAAAATTACGCTGATTGATATGAACGAAAATAAAGCCTGGGCCGAAGCGGCAGACATAGCACACGCCGCTCCGTTTGCGTTTGCCAATAAAGTAAAATCCGGAACTTATAAAGATTTGTCCGGCTGCGAGGTGGTTATCGTAACCGCCGGAGCCAACCAGAAACCGGGCGAAACTCGTATAGATTTACTCGGTCGTAATGTTAAGATATTTTCCGACATTATTCCGCAAATTGTTGCCAATGCTCCGGAAACGACATTGTTGATAGCAACCAATCCGGTAGATATCATGACTGAAGTTGCTTTAAAATTATCCGGCTTCCCCAAAGAAAGAGTAATCGGCAGCGGTACGGTTTTGGATACGGCTCGTTTTCGTACCGACTTAGGATATCACTTAGGAGTTTCGCCAAAATCGATTCACGCCAATGTTTTGGGTGAGCACGGCGACAGCGAAGTTTTGTGTTGGTCCAACGGCGACAGCGGTACTCTGCCTTTAGATAAATTGGCGGAAGATTTGGGCAAGCCGCTGACCGATGAGGTGAAAGCCAGAATAGATGATGATGTTCGCAATGCTGCCTACAAAATCATTAACGGTAAAGGTGCAACTTTTTATGGTATAGCCGGAGCTATTTGCCGGATATGCCAGGCCATTACCACCAATGAATATGCAATTTTGACCGTTTCATCACATCATGCCGAGATTGCCGGAGTTAAAGATGTTTGTATTTCCATGCCGACCGTAATCGGCAAAAGAGGTGTTCACGATGTTTTACATCCGCTACTTGATGACAGTGAAAACAGGCAATTAAAAGAAAGCGTCGAAAAGATGAAGAAATTCTCTGACGATGCTTTAGCAATGATAGGAAAATAATCAAGAATAAAGCCCCGCAGTTTGCGGGGCTTGATCTTTTTTAGAACAACACCTTAAATCTCAATTCACCGGTATATCCATAGTCAACTTCGGTATCGGAATTATCGGCAAACTGATAATCGGCAAAAGCACCGACGGTTACATTATCGGTTATGAAATAATCGGCAGAAGCTTGCATAAACCAAGCATTTACATCATCACCGAATTGGAACTCATAACGCAAGCCGGCGTCAAAAGCAAAACTGTTTTCATTTTTGTGGACGGCAGCCATTGCTGTGTAATACAAATCTCTGTCACTGCTGTCGATATTTCCGTCCACCGCAAAACCGGCATAAGGAGTCAAACCGCTCTCCAACTCTTTTGCCAGCTTAATTTCGCCGCGTAACTCTTTATACCAGCGAGTATTGCCGTATTCGGCACGGATTCTGTTTTTGGCCTCACTGCTGTGCCCATACCAACTTCTCGGGCTAAAAGTGTAATAAGAAGCACCGACCTGCATCATCAAGTCGTTATAAAGGTGCATATTTCTTTTGAGGCCGACTTCATAATCAAAGTTATGTTCGTTGTTATACTCTTGGTTGGTCAACCACTTGGTGTTAAAGCGGTTTCCCAAAGTGAAAGATAAGGCGGTATTTTCACCGATTCCCATCATCAAATTTTCTCTGGCGATTAAATCTTCTCTCACGCCGTCATCGTCAAATTTGGTTCTTTCATAAGCGACCGATGTGGTAGAAAGGGTTTCCATATCATCAGGTAAATATAAAGGAGCGGTAATATCACCATAAGCCCAAGCATTCGAACATCCTAACAAGGCAGCAGCCGCAACCAAAGTAGCAAATTTACAATTCATAAAGTCTCTCCTAATTTTATCAAAACGATTATCTAAGAATATAGCTGTAAAAGATTAATAAATTTATAATTTTGGTTTTAGTTCTTGCGTTGCAAACAAAATATGGCTATATTTGGGCGGAAACAGGAATGGATTGGGGAATATGGTAAAAGTAGTCACATTCGGTTGCCGAATGAATTCTTATGAATCGGAAGTTATAAAAGAAAAATTATCACATATAGAAAATGTGATAGTTGTTAATACCTGTGCGGTAACGGCCGAAGCCGAAAGGCAGTGTCGGCAAATGGTGCGTAAACTGGCTCGCGAAAATCCCGACAGTAAGATTGTTGTAACCGGATGTGCGGCACAAATATCACCGCAAAAATTTGCCGAGATGCCGGAGGTCGATTTAATCTTGGGTAATAAAGAAAAGCAAAGCATTGCCGACTATTTATCCCAGCCGTTGAGCGAAAAAACAATCGTCGGCGATATATTTTCTTACGACGGTTATGATGACTATGTCATTACCGGATTCGAAGGCAGGCAGAGAGCTTTTGTTCAAATCCAACAAGGCTGTGATCACAGATGTACTTATTGTATAGTCCCGTTTGCCAGAGGAAATAATCGCTCGGTTCCGCAGTCGGACATAATAACTCAAATTCGTACTTTACTTGCCGAAGGTTTTGCCGAAATATGTTTGACCGGAGTTGATATTTGCTCATATAAACCATCTTTTAGTGAGCTGGTTAAAAATATTTTAGAGCAAATACCCGAGATTCCATCTTTGCAGTTTGGTTCACTTGATCCGGCGGCAATAGATGATGAGTTTATAAAATTGGTAAAGAATTATCCGAATATAGCTTCGCATTTTCATTTTTCGGTTCAGTCCGGAGATAATCTGATTTTAAAAAGAATGCGTCGTCGCCACAGTCGCGAAGATGTTATCAATTTGTGTCATAAGATTAAAGCGGTTCGCCCCGACGCAAGTTTCGGTGCCGATTTTATTTGCGGTTTTCCGACCGAAACCAAAGAACAGTTTTTAAATACGGTAAAACTGGTAAAAGAAGCCGGTATTGGTAAGTTGCATGTATTTCCCTATTCCGAACGCCCCGGAACACCGGCGGCTTTAATGCCTCAAGTTCCGGTAGAAGAAAGACGAAACAGAGCCAATATTCTTCGTCAGAAAGGAGAAGAGATAAATGATTAACTGGTTTGGCAAATTAACCGGAGGTTTGAAAAAGACATCGGATAAAATAAGCTGTGGTATCAGCGATATTTTTTCCGGCAAAAAAATAGATGCCGCAACCATAGAAGATTTAGAAGAAGTTTTATTGCTTGCCGATATGGGCTATCAGGCGACAACGGAAATAATTAAAAAGTTTTCATCGCAAAAAGTTGATAAAGAAGCCGATACGGTTGCGATTAAGCAAAAACTGGCCGATGAAATTTGCACAATATTAAAGACCTGCCAGCAAGAGCTTGTGTTTTCAAACGAAATCCCGCAGGTAATATTATTGGTCGGAGTTAACGGAGCCGGCAAGACCACGACAATCGGCAAATTGGCTCACAAATTTAAGGGAAAGCAAACGAGCTTTATTGCCGGAGATACATTTCGAGCGGCCGCGGTTGAGCAATTAAAAGTTTGGGGCGATAGAAATAATATAAAAGTATACAGCGGAGCACCGAGTTGTGATGCGGCAGGGCTTTGTTATGACGGCTTGAACGCGGCTATTAAAAATGGTGATGAGTTAGTATTTATAGATACGGCCGGCCGTTTGCAGAATAAGGCAGATCTGGCCGAAGAATTGAAAAAAATTGTAAGAGTTATCAAAAAGGTTATTCCTCAAGCTCCGCACCATACTTTGCTATGTGTTGATGCCACAGGCGGTCAAAATGTGCTCGATCAAGTTAAAACTTTTAAGGAAATCTGCGGAGTAAATGGTGTAATAATGAATAAACTTGACGGCACGGCCAAGGGAGGAATTTTGGTTGCGGTTGCCCACGAAACAAAAGTTCCGATATATTATATCGGAGTAGGCGAGGGAATAGACGATTTACAAGAGTTTGACGCCCAAGCTTTCAGCAAGTCATTGTTAGGATTATGAAAAGAATGCCGTCTCCAAAGAGACGGCATTAATTTAATTGTTATTTTCTTGTGGCGTGTACGGCTCAAATACAAGTTCGCCGCCGTTATCGGTCACCAGGACCAGATATTTGCCCTGCATTTTATAAGATTTTATTCTGGGCAAGATTTGCAAGAAGTTTTGTTCGGCTTCCATGGCTTCCTGCGGTCCCATCATCATGGTCGTCGCAATCGGAGAAAAAGTAATGGTGTTATCATCTCCCAGAGTATAAGATCCCATCATATTATTTACGACTTTGCCGTTAAACCGTCCGTCTTCGGCAAAGGTCACGACTGTCGGAACATTATTAAGTGAGTCTGTTAATTTATAGGAGCCCGGTTTAAGTTTTTGAGAATCATCGGCTCCGCAGGCGGCTAAAAAGAGAAGTAGTGCCAAAGCAAATTTTTTCATGATTTTTCTCCTTAAAATAAAACATTATTCGTAATTATCGTCCCCTTTAACTCTTTCAATATCGGCACCGACGGCTTTAAGCTTTTCTTCGAGTTTTTCATATCCGCGGTCAAGATGGTAGACGCGGTTAACAACCGTCTCACCTTCGGCGATAAGTCCGGCCAACACAAGAGCAAAAGATGCACGCAAGTCGGTAGCCATAACCGGAGCACCGGAGAGTTTTTTAACTCCGCGGACAATGGCGGAAGCGTGTCCGTGCACATTGATATTTGCTCCCATACGCAAAAGCTCCGGCACATGCATAAAACGATTTTCAAAAATGGTTTCGGTCACCATTGAAGCACCTTCTGCGGTAAGCATCAAAGCCATAAATTGGGCTTGCAAATCGGTGGGAAAACCGGGGAAAGGTTCGGTCATGATGTCTTTACCGATTAAATTACATCCTTTGGCGTCCACGATAATTGAATTGGGAGTTTCAACAATATTCACCCCCATATCTTTTAATACTTGAAGCGGCTGTCGTAAAGTTTCTGATTTTGCGTTGATGAGTTCGATTTTTCCTCTGGTGATAGCGGCGGCCACGGCATAAGAACCGGCTTCGATTCTGTCGGCAATAATTTTATGCACGGTGCCATGGAGTTTATCCACGCCTTCAATGGTTAGTATTGAAGTTCCGATTCCTTGAATTTTAGCTCCCATGGCATTTAAGAGTTTAGCCAGATCGCCGATTTCGGGTTCCTTGGCGGCATTTTCCAAAACGGTAGTTCCTTCGGCCAATACGGCAGCCATCAACAAATTACAGGTTGCTCCGACCGAAACTCCGGAAAATAATATATGAGTACCTTTTAGTCTGCCGTTTGATTGGGCATAAATATATCCGTTTTTAATTTCGATTTGAGCACCCATTTTTTCCAAAGATGACAGGTGAATATCCATAGGCCTTGCCCCGATGGCACACCCTCCGGGGAGTGAAAGCTCGCATTTGCCGAAACGAGCCAGCAGTGGACCCAAAACATAGTAAGAGGCTCTCATTTTTCGGACATAATCGTAGGGAGCGGTGAGAGATTCGATATTTTTGGTACGATAGGAATAAGTTTTGGTAACGTGTCCATCGACAAAGTCATCAAAATCATTAATTTTGGTGCCGAGCTGCTCCAAAAGGGCATTCATTGCTTTGATATCAGAAAGCATCGGCATATTGGTAAGGGTAACGGTTTCATCGGTCAGAAGTGAAGCACAAATCAAAGGCAGAGCAGCATTTTTTGCACCGCTGATAAAAATTTTACCTTCCAAAGGCTTGCCGCCGCGAATTTTAATTTTATCCATTTTTCTTATCTTTCAGGGCTTGTAATTCTTTTTGTTGTTTTTTTCTTTTTTGCAAATTTTTTTGCAAAGCCTTAGCCTCGCGTTCAAAACGCAGGGAAGCACGAGTTTTTTTCACAGTTTTGTTTTCTTCAGACATAATCACTCACAAGATGAATTAAGTATTTTCCAAGAGTATACAACATAAAAAAGAAAAAAATAGCAAAATAAATAAAAAATCCCTTGATTTTTAAATTTTGGTTATGTATGTTGTGTTTCGCAAGGTAGATCAAACTTTGCCGCTATAGCTTTGAGATGAGAGCTTAACCCTTGGTAACGGGATGGCTAAGCGAAAAGTTGGCATTAGGCAAGTTTTCGTCTGTAACATCTCAGAAAACCTTATCGAAAAAGGCAATATTGATATTGCCGCATTGAGATTAGGCTCCTGAGGGGAGTAAGTCCGAAAAAGGACTTTAAGAGCCCACTCAAGATATAGTAAAAGAAGCAAAAATTATTATGCCGCTATAGCTCAGTGGTAGAGCACACCCTTGGTAACGGGATGGCTAAGCGAAAAGTTGCCATTAGGCAAGTTTTCGTCTGTAACATCTCAGAAAACCTTATCGAAAAAGGCAATATAGATATTGCCGCATTGAGATTAGGTTCCTGAGGGGAGTAAGTCCGAAAAAGGACTTTAAGAGCCCACTCAAGATATAGTAAAAGAAGCAAAAATTATTATGCCGCTATAGCTCAGTGGTAGAGCACACCCTTGGTAAGGGTGGGGTCGTAAGTCCGATTCTTACTAGCGGCACCATTAACACTAAAGCCCCCTAAATGGGGGCTTTAGTGTTAATGGTATATCCGCCGGTTAGGATCGGACTTACGAAGTAAAGTCCGGAGCGGGTAGTTGGTGAAAACGAGTATTGAGCCTTAGCGAATAGCTTAGCGAAATGCGAAGTTTGAACCTTACGACGCGAAAGGGGCCCGTTGGCGTTCAAGCCAATGGGAATTTACCTTCTTACCTCACGGCACCATTTGTTAATTTCAGGCGTTTTTAGCAGTTTATCAAACGGTTTAGTTATTGAAAAACAAAGATTTTTTCCATCTGTTTTGCAGTCCGATAATATTAATTTCAAAATATCTCTTTTTTGCGAAATAATCGGACTTTTTAAGAATTTTCCTACATTTGCTGCTATTTCCGCGATATTTGCCAAAGTTTCATCAGTTTCGGTATCAATCTCAAGGTATCTGTCCATGTCTTTTTGAAGTTTTTCTTTTTCCAGTTCAATTTCGGTTTTCAGTTCATTATACATTTTTTCATTACATTTGCCTTGAATATAGCCACGAAACAAGGTTTTGAGCTGTTCATCTAATTGATTTATCTTGAGAGTAATATCACGTTTGAGAATCGCTGTATTTACTCTTTCTTCTTTAAACTGCTTTTTGACTTCGGCTTTAATATTTTTTAACATATCGTCACTAACGGCAAGAGGTAACGACAATTCTTTTTCAAGCTGGGCGAGGATTTTGGCTTCATTTAATGGTTTCTGACTGCATTTTGAACGTAATTTGTTGCATTTGAGATAATTATAAGAATGTTTGTCATCTTTTACTTTGGTTTCACAGGTCATCAAGCTGCCGCAACAACCACATCTGACTAAACCGGTAAAGACGTATTGTTTATCGCCATAATATAATTTACTCGGCACGCGTTTCCGTCCTTCTATTGTGTCCTGAACAATGCGGAATAAATTTTCATCAATAAAAAGCGGATAATTATGTTTGTAAACTTTGCCTTTTTGCTTAAAATAGCCAATATAAAAAGTATTTTTAAGAATATTTTGAATTTGTGCCCGGCTGATTGTTTTATTTAGACGACACATTTTAGAAGATAATCCCAAGGTTCTGGCTAAATTCGTAATATCCTGTAAAGTCCGCCCCCCTTTGGCATATTCTTCAAACAATCTCTTAACCTTTGGCGCACGGTCGGTGTCAATGATAATATCTGCCGGAGTCGTTTTGGTTTTGGAGATATTTAAATAACCGACCGGAGCACAAGATTGCCATTGTCCTGCTTCTCTTTTATATTCTTGACTGCGTAAAACATTGTCTCTTAAAGCACCCACATACATCTTAGCAGATAAAATTCCCATAACGTCACGAACTTTTAACATCTGAATGTTAAAGGTTAAAATCAACTAAGTGTCATTAATGTCAGTTAGTTAACTTTTGTAAAAATTTGCAAAAGTTAAAATGCTAATGAAAAAGACACTCCTAAAAATTCACTACACGTAAGGGATTTTTTACCCGCCTATATACGGCTTAGCCTAAAATATAGAATATACCGGTATGGGATACCGTATATATCCTGCCATATAGCTCGTCCCATAATGGGCACGGCTACCGCAATATTCCAGTATGGATATGGCTGCCCGATATTAAAATAGAGAGACAAAGACATAAATCTTCATCTCTCATTCATTTAATACTATATAATTGATGAACTCTCACTTTTATATTGTCGTGTTATTCATCAAATTGGAGCTGTAAAACTCAGCCTGTGCGTAAGTTTAAGATAAAAGGTATTTTATTTTCTATTTTTGTTTAATAATATAACGTTGTTAAATTTATTTATCTTGTGAATTATGCATCCTTTTAAAAAGAAAGTTAGAAAGTTTTTCCTCCATTTTTTTCATACCCTGGGGCAATTCTTTCTTTTTTATATTCGTTCCAATCAATGCATCAACTTTTCTTGCCAAACGAGCACGAAGAACAGATATTTTTTTATTTGAGTCATTTATATCGTTTTCTTCTTTACTTAGATCGCGAGCCAAATCCATTGAAGTTTCTATTGCATCAATAGCTTGATATTCTTTCATTTCTGGAGAGAGTTCATAAGGACACCCATTAAACTCAGATACAATTTTACACTTTTCTTTTTTTGATAATTCCAAATAATCTTTAGCAATCTTAGTGTATCTTTCGCCAAGTCTACCGGTAGGCAGAATAAATAGAGTGTTAGTTTCTTTATCTTTATAGCTTGTATCATCAGGCATTCCAAAATTACCCACCACTCCATTCTTCTCGACCTTATCACGTATTTCCTCAACAATTCTATTTTGCTGAGCTCTCGTTATATATTTTTTCATATTCATTTTCCAATAACAAAATATTTATTTTTAGTTTATTGTATCACTAAAACAGATTAAAGACAATGCAAAATTTTTCTGAATTTGTTAAAATTTACATAACAAAATCAATTTGCCAGCATATCAATTTTTCTACTCAAAAGTTTAAAATCATCATAATTTTTTGTATGGACACGTTTAACTTAATGACATAAAGGACATGATGTTAATCTTTGTTTTTATTATCTGTTGTCAGTTTTTTCTTTCTTTTGGTTGATGGTAGATAATTTTCACCCGTGACGACTTTCTGTCCGGTTTCATCTTCAAATTTTTCTTTTGCAATTTTTGCAACATTTCCACCACGGTGAGCAGCTTCTTTATTTTCTTTCATTCCTGTTGCATTTATATTTTCAGCAACTTGGCGAGTTGATAATTCGGCTAAAGCGGTAAAAATCAATTCAGCCTCACTCATATGGTCACGTAAATTTTGTGATTTCAAACCTTTTAGTTGTTTATGCTCTTTAACTGATAGTCCGGACCATTCTTGATGGATAATATTTGTTAAAATTGCATATTCTTCATCTTTGGTAATTTCATGGTCTTTCCAATAATCAGTCAATTTGTTGCGGGTTTCTTGTCCC
>CASEYY010000032.1 GCA_949292335.1 uncultured Pseudomonadota bacterium | reverse complement strand
TTGCAGGTTCAATCAACCCTTATGCCAGAATAAAAAAATTATTAGAGCAAAATCAGGAGGTAAACAACACCAGTCAACTTGCTCAAAATTCTTTACCGAATTCGGGGAGTGATGTGGGTAATATGTCAATGGGTAATTTTTCTCCTGAGGTATTAAAAGAAAGAATGCTCCCAATAATAAGAAATATGGAAAAACCTCTTGATTATATCTATATTGATACGACATGGAATAAAACAACCGGAGCCGGTGCAAATGTTGATGATTGGGATACCTTTAATCAGGTGAATTGGGAGATAAACGGACGTCCAGCGACGGAAGCGGAAAAACGGGCTGCTTTTGATTATTTTGACGCCATAACTTCAAAGGGAAAGCAAAATGTTGATGAAAAGGGGAATTTAATTGAAAAAAATAATAACAGAGCTGATTTTTACAGAAATCAATCTCAATTAAAGGTATCTTCCGCTGAAATTGATAAATTGCTACGCAACCACATAACAGAAGATATAAAATATCTTCAGAAAGAGTTTCCTGATTTTGCTTACTATCCACCGGAGTTACAAAATGTACTCTTGGATATAAAATTTAATACCGGCAATGTATCTCAAGAAAATTGGCCTAAGCTCAGAAAAGCCATTGCCGAGAAAAACTTGTTTGGTGATGAGGGAATTATCTATAATGTGCACCGTAAAGATGTTGACCTAAAGCGGAATAATTGGACAGAACAACAAATCCGAAACATCAAATCTTGGTAATTATTAAAGGGGCAGTTCTTACTGCCCCATATCTTTTTTATCTATAACAAATGTTCCGATAGCACTGCCGGATGCATTTTCTAATACGAACCATTCGCCGTCAAAGCAATATTCTTTTTTCTCATCACATCCTTTTAATACATAGCGAACAACAAAACCATATGTTTCTTTAGTTTCTTCATGATAAAATGAACAATCTAATGTCACAAACATCTGCGTGTTTTCAAGCATTTTACATTTTCCAACAACTTCTTTATCGTACAAATCAAGATAAGTAAGAGAAGTTGGGGTTAAAAAGGTTGGTCTTGAACCTCGAGATATCGGAGATAATTTTTTATAAAACAACGGGTTTACAAATTTGTCTTTGGGAGCATCTTCAGATTTTGAAGGGATGATATAAGTAAGTGTTTTATCAAAATATTCATAGGGCTCAACCTTTTCATAAACCAACCATCCACCTTCATCCAAGCAGAGATTTTCTTTGGTGCAGGGTTTTAGGGTATAGGTGAAAACTTGCGTTTCTTCTTTTTCATTTTTGTAGTTATATTTAAAACATTCCAAACTAACCGTATCCATTTGGTTATTAATCAGCTTGCAGGTGTAATTATATTTAAAACTTTCACTTGAAAACATATAAATGCTGGTTGGCGTTAATTGCACTTCAAAATTTTCATGAGAAGCCGAAATCATTTTTTCATAAAAGACCGGATTCACAAATTTTTCTCCCCTATCAAACAAGGAGCAAGAAGTTGTCATCAAAACAATTAAACCACATATCAAAGCAACCTTTTTCATATCTCAGAAACTCCAAAAGATTAAATTACGATAATCATAATCTCAAAAGTTGAAAATAAGGTTAAAGCCTATCCCCAATCTTCATAAACAACCCATGGATAAGAGGATTTGGCAAAACAATAAAACATAACCTTTGGCTTAGGCTAAAGCCTAGCAAAGCTAAGAGAAGGTTCTTTTATTATCAAGGCTTTCATCAAGTTCGGATGTTCCTTTTTCTTTCAATAATCATTTTTTCAATTTGTCCGAACTTTTTATATAAAAGCATTTGAAAAAAATAATTTTTAATATAAAAATATTGACTAACGATGGTTTATTATAATTTATAACTATTTAACAAAAGGAGCAAAAACTATGAAAATAATTTCTGTTTTTTTGGCATTATGCATTGTAACATTTGGATATTATTACATAATGATACGAGGTCAGGTTTTGGAGGGAAAAGATTGGACCGCAAAAAAATATGCGTCAACTTATGTTGTAAGTATCAAAAACAGAGCCGATTTAGTTGATGCTTTGAACGATTTCGTTAAAGTAAATAAGATTTCTTTGGGAAGTGTTACGGGGATTGGTGCAGTAAACAAAGCAACTCTTCGATTTTTTGATCCGGCAACTAAAAAATACATAGATAAAAATTTTTTGGGGCAAATGGAAATTGCTAATTTAACCGGTAATATATCCACTCAAGACGGCAAGGTTTATACGCATTATCATGTTACTTTAGGAAATGATAAATACCAAGGTTTAGCAGGGCATTTGCTCAATGCAACAATAAATGGTGCCGGCGAATTTTATATTTATACTGTTCCGATGGGCAAACTGGAGAGAACTTTTGACGAAAACATCGGATTAAATTTTTATGATTTTAATAAATAAAATTATATGATTGATTGTTTTATATTTTTTTAGGAGGATGATTATGAAGGTTTTGTTGCTCAACGGATCTCCGCATAAAGAAGGTTGCACCTACACAGCATTACAAGAAATTGCCGATGAACTCAAAAAAAACGGTATTAGCTCTGAAATATACTATATCGGGATTGACGCCATTCGTCCGTGCATGGCTTGTGGAGGATGTTCAAAGCTCGGTAAGTGTGTGATTGACGACGAGGTCAACGATTTTGTAAATAAGGCGGCCGAGTTTGATGGGTTTGTTTTTGGCTCTCCCGTACACTATGCATCTGCCTCTGGTGTGATAGTACCGTTTTTAGATAGAGTATTTTATTCTGCCTCCGTATCCGGACGACCGATTTTTAGACACAAACCGGGAGCAGCCGTTGTTAGTGCCAGACGTGCCGGAACCACTTTCAGCTTAGACCAGCTTAACAAATATTTTCAGATTTCCGAAATGCCGGTTGTCTCCGGAAGATATTGGAATATGGTGCATGGCGTAACTCCGGAGCAAGTCAGACAAGACAAAGAAGGTATGCAGAACCTGCGTATTTTGGCCAAAAATATGGCATATTTACTCAAATGCCGAGAAGCCGCTACCAAAGAAGGTATTCTGCCGCCCGAAGCAGAGAAAATGGAAAAGACCAACTTTATCAGATAAGCCGGATTTTAAAATTAAAAACCGGAGTTATTTATTGATAAACCGCCCCAACGGCAGGTATAAAACTGCCGTTTTTCGTTTACCAATAGATTGGTCGGCTTTGTTCGGATGTTTCATTTTCTGATAGTAAATGTTGGTGGTATGTCTGAAGTTTTTTGTTTTTGACATTATCTTTTGCACCATGTTATATTAGTGCATTCATGATTAGTAAGATTGTGAGGAGTGCATTTGAAAATCAGCAAAATAGAAGAGAGAACTGCGTCATTAATTGCAGAGCTATTGCAAGTTTGGGAAAGTTCTGTTAGGGCAACGCACCTGTTTTTATCAGAAGATGGAATAAATAATATTAAACAATATGTTCCTCAAGCCTTGAGAGATGTTCCTATTTTGGTTGTTGCAGAGAACGACGATGGCACCCCTGTAGGTTTTATGGGAATTGCGAAACAAACGCTTGAAATGTTATTTATTTCGGATAATTACCGAGGACGAGGGACAGGAACACTGTTGCTACAATATGGAATTGAAAATTATTCAGTGAACCAGCTTGCCGTAAACGAGCAAAATCCTCTTGCCAAAGGTTTTTATGAGCATATGGGATTTGAGGTTTATAAAAGAACAGAGCAAGATGAGCAAGGCAATCCATATCCTTTATTGTATATGAGAAAAGATTAAAACATTTTGCAGTATAACATATCCTTTTAATTCGTAAAACATGAGATGGTTATCACCACCTCAGATTGCTTTAATCAATCGTGGTGTTCATGAAGAGATTAGGGCTTATACATAAAAAAGTGCTCTCTTACGAGAGCACTTTTTTATTATTCATACCAATCAAGGCACACAGATATCGCATTGGCAACAAAGCTACGGGCTTTCAAGCAAGAAAAATGCCCGTCAGCACCTTTCAATTTTCCCTCCGCATCAATAAATATCAATGCCTTTGGAGGTAACAATAACGCAATTTTGGTTAATTCCGATACAATATTTTCCGGAGAAAGTCCGCCGGCATATCCCTGAACAATATCATCAAAGACCGGTTTTTGTCTGCAATCGGGAGCAACACCTTCACCGAAAGATTCATCAAACAATAAATCAAAAATTACATTATGCCGTTGATAAATTTCCCGAATGAGTGTTGCATTTGCTTCGTTATAAGACAGAATAAAACGCAAATGAGGAAACTTCATCATCTGTGTCTCCAGCTTATCAAGAGTAGGTGTCTTTTCGTTTCGACCTATCTTAAAATTAAGCTGTATTCTTTGAAATAACGGAGCACCTTGTGCGTTTTTCCACGATAAAAGCTCCTGTAACTCGGGAACAATATGACCGTCACAAAACTCATCGACCCAATCTTGATTTAGGTGTAAGGCCAGCCGGAAATCTACCTTTCTCAACAAAATTTGCTCTTTTAAATTTTGCAACCAAGCATATCTTGGTGAAGCAAAGCCGCATTTTTTTCCAGAGACCTGAATTCCGAATTCAACACACGGAAATTCCCGATACAGAGTAAACAAGCCGTCAATGTCGGTAAATTCATTTGCACCTGAGCAGGTTATACATTTTAATTCCATATAAAAAATATTTTAATAGTTAGACATAATTTTAATAAAAACGCCGTCATTGTAGTATCTTTTGCTTAAAAAAGCAACAACAATAATTATGGACTATTATATCAATAAATCATATCATGACACTAAGTATAAAAGCTGATATAAGGAGAAAACAATGAAATTGCTTGTTGTAAATTTATCGTGGTTTGATGGTGATTATGATAAAAAGGCCAAAACCACGGCATCCGGTTTTGGCCATGCCAAGACTGATCCATATGTCCATGAATGTTTTAATTTCAAAAACAAAAACGGCACGTATTATGCTTCTATTCCCGGAGTATCATCTCCTAATATCAGGCGTCTGGGAGCGGATGGTTCGGACAATTCCGTATCTGATGTTTTTGTCATATTTATTTCCAGAGATGCCAAGAGTGGCACGCGAAAAATAATAGGCTATTATGAAAACGCTATTGTATTCAAAAAAGCCCAAAAGGGTCCCAACAGACTAAACGGTCAAAATATATATTACTCGATTTCGGCACATGAAGCAAAAATATTTCCTGCGGCAAGGCGTCCGGTAATCGACGGGATATCATCTTATAAAGGATCTAAGGGACTATTCGGGCAAAAGGCCATATGGTATCCGGATCTTAATAATCCGAACATTGTCAATGTTGTATCAAGAATGCTTGCCGATATCGGAAAATGTGAGCAGTTTTTCGGATACAAAAATCTTGCAGAATATGAAGAAAAGCTAAATACGGAAACCGAAATATCCCGCAATGACGATCCGCAAAAACGCAAACATCGTTTAGAGACAGCTCCGACGGTTCCGTTGAAAATACAAATGATTACCAGCCAATATGTAAGAAATCCGGATGTGAGAGCCGAGGTGCTATGCCGAGCAAACGGGGTGTGTGAAGAATGTCATAAACCGGCTCCGTTTGTTTCAAAAAACACCGGACAACCGTACTTAGAAGTTCATCACAGAACTCCTTTGTCGCAAGGCGGAGAAGATACCGTAGAAAATACCATAGCAGTCTGCCCAAATTGTCACAGAAAATTGCATTTTGGCTAAATGGAAAAATATATACCAATATAACGACTATTTTGTAATACTCTCTTGAAAATTTAATTGTTGCTCATACATCAAAGTTGTTTGTTAAAATTTTTTGGGGGAGGAAACATGTTAGGTAAAATAGCTCTTATATTAACAATTATCGGCGGTATTAACTGGGGATTGATCGGAGTTGCCGGTTTCAACTTGGTCAGCTTTATTTTCGGTTTTGCTCCGGTCTTGGAACAAATCGTTTATATCGTAGTAGGTTTGTCGGCAATCTATGCTGCTTATGATATGATAAAAAAATAATCGGTCTTTTTCTTCTACATAGTCTCATACAAATTTGTGTGAGACTTTTTTTTACCACAAAATATCTTGCATTTTGCATTATTTTTTAATTTAATGAAATATAAGTTTAAGCAACAAAGAGATATGCTATGCGAATTATAAATATAAACGGTCCGATTAATTCCGGCAAAAGTACGATCGCCAAGCTTTTGATAAGAATACTTCCTCGCTCGCTTTTCATTGAGGTCGATGATTTACTCTCTGATGAAGAACAGGATAGGTTAGGGCTGTCCATGCAGGCCGGTTGGGCTGAGCGAACCAATCGTCTTAACGCAATCATTCAAAAAGAAAAGTCCGGCGAAAACTATCAAAACATAATTTTCGCCTATCCGATAACCGCAAAATTATATAAGGAGTGGCAGGCTTGGGAAGATGGCAAAACCACTTTTATTAATATAACTCTATCGCCCAAACTTGAGGTATGTTTGCAAAATCGGGGTACGAGGGAACTTGATGATTGGGAAATTAAACGAATCAAAGAGATGTATCAAGAAGGCTATCAGCATCCGGAGTTTTCCGATTTGATTATTGACAACGGAGAGCAGACACCGCAAGAAACCGTACACGAGATTATTAATTTTTTAGAGCAGAGAAGTGGAAATGGAAATCAGAAAATTTAAAAAAACAGATTTAGCACAGGTTTTGGAATTGTGCCGTGAGGTTAGACAGCACCATATAGATGTTTTGAACGGATATTTTACTCCGCAGGATGATGCCGCAGAACAAAAAGGCTTTTTGGCATCGTTGGATAATGAGAATTATATTGCCTTGGTTGCCGTCGAGGGCGAAAATATTTGTGGTTACTTGCTGGCAGATATTACGAAAGCTCCGTATCTGGTCGCCCAAAAAGTTGCTCACATCGGCAATTTCGGGGTGGCCAAAAGTCAAAGACGCCGAGGCATTGGCAAAATGTTGATGGATAATTTTATGGATATTTGCCGAGCAAAAAAAATTGATGAAGTGCGTTTGGGTGTTTTTAATAAGAATACCGGAGCATACAAATTCTATGAGCAATATGGCTTTGAGCCATTTGAACAACGAATGCAAATTATGCTCAAGTAGAGCATAATCCATGAAACAGAGTATGTAATTAAGCTCTTATAAGCTTGTGTTCAAACCATTTCTCTTGAAAAGCGGTTGCTTGCTCGATTTCCGCATCGGAAAAATCCACACCTTCGGGAACCACAATCAGTTTGTCGTCATCATCATTGGTGCGGTGGATTATAGCAATGCATTTGCCAGCAAATTCTTGCACGGGGTGATTTACGCCCAAGACATAGGCATCAAGTTCTTCGCCGTCACCGGATACGGTGTTGGGAATGTAGCCGTAATTAAGTTCATATAAAAAATTATGTTTGGGATGTTTTGAATTTAACGGTCTGTCAATAACAACATTAACCAATTTACCGAGATATTGTTTAGCAATAGACATTATGGATTCACCTTTTAATATGTGATTTAAGAAAAAAATTAACTTTAAGCCACCAGTTTAATTCCGGCCAACAGCCCGCATACACCGATAATGATTGAGAAGGCGAGATAGGTTCCGGCTTCGGGCAAAGAGCCTTTATTTACCAAATTGGTGAAATCTAAAAGATAGGTTGAAAAAGTCGTAAATCCGCCGAGCAATCCGGTCATGACAAAAAGGCTAATTTCGGGACGCAGATTGGTTTTTTGCGATATGTATGCATAAGCACAGCCGATTAAAAAGGCTCCGATAACATTTACGGCCATGGTACCCCAATGGGTGTTGATTTTATTGCAAACCATCCATCTTAAGATTGAACCGATTCCTCCGCCCAAGAATACTGCCAAAAAATTTAACATTACACTCTCCTTATAATGGTAAGCAAAATTTGTATACAAAATAAATAATTATAAATCAAGGTTAATATTGACAAATTGTCATAAGTCGCTCACTATTTTCAAGCACGGTACAATAAGGAGGATAATATGTTAAAGATGATAATATACTTTATAGTTTTGGTTGCATTGATTGGCGGAGGAATTGGCGGCTTCCATTTGTGGCGGGTTGCCAAAAGAAACCAAGAAGAAATGTCGCAATATGAAGGTGCAAAGATTGTGGTTAAAAAAGATTTCGGTAAGGTTTTAATTGTTTATTATTCTCTGAGCGGACATACTAAAGATATAGCTCAAAGAATACAGCAAAATATCGGCGGTGATATGTATGAAATTAAAACACAAGAAAAGCTCGACCGATATCCATGGTTTGCACTCAGTGTAAAACAACAACTTAAAAATATGGAATACCCCAAGTTGCAAGGTGATATGCCGGATTTTAATGAGTATAATACAATTTTTATCGGAGCTCCGGTGTGGTGGTATACCATGGCAACCCCGCTTTATACATTTTTGCAAGAGGCCGATTTTAAGGGTAAAAAGGTGGTACCGTTTTCAACTCAGGGCAGTAATGTCGGAAGCTTTTTTGAAGATTTTGCCCGTCATGCTCAAAATGCCAAGCTGGGAGAAGGACGGTCTTTCAACAATTTATCTAAGAAATATGATGCTTTGGTTGACAATAAAATAGCGGTTTGGCTAAACGGTTTGTAAGGAATATGAATAATGGCGGTCTTTAGCTCGGGTGATAAGAATGTTGTTAATTTAAGCAATTCTTTTTTACAATATTACGGGGCCAAAACTCATCATGATACTTTGGCGGAATTAGATACGATTCTGCAGAAAAACAAGAAACAGAATGTAGTATTTCTGATATTAGATGGCTTAAGTGATGATATATTGTGCCGGCATTTAAAAAGAGACGGCTTTATCAGGAAACATCAAAGGATGGTGATTTCCAGCGTTTTTCCGCCGACGACGGCCGCCGCAACCACCTCAATGCATTCCGGTTTATACCCGATTGAACATGGCTGGCTGGGGTGGATGCCGTATTTTAGGGAGTTTGGCGAAGCGGTGGAGATTTTTTTGAACCGCGGTTTTTATACACATAAACCTTTTGGCTCGCCGAGTGCGGCCGAAAAATTGCCCTACAAAACCATATATCAACAAATTTTGGAACAAAACCACGAGGTTGAATACAAACAAGTGTTTCCCAAATTTGTGTCTGGAGGTGCAAAAACTTTTAAGGAAATGTGCTGTAGGATTGCCGCTATTGATAAAGAAGCTAAAAAGCCAACCTTTGTTTCGGCTTATTGGACATCACCCGATCACGAATTGCATGAGGATGGAGTAGATTCCGCAAAGGTCTCAGAGGTAATACAGGATATCGAAAACAATTTGCAAAAGTTATCACAATGTCTGCAAAACAGCATAGTTATTATTACTGCCGACCACGGCATTGTAAATACCGAGCCTGTATGTCTTAATGATTATCCCAAGCTTACTGATTGTTTTGCTGTGGCTCCCTCATTGGAAGGTAGGGCAATGAGCTTTTTTATCAAGGATGGAAAGCAAGAATATTTTGCTTCAAAATTTAATGAGATTTTTGGTGATGATTTTATTTTGTTTACGCACGAAGATTTCCTAAATTCCAAGTTATTGGGATATGGCACGGAGCATCCGCGGGTAAAAGATTTTATCGGTGATTATGTGGCGGTGGGAACCGGGGATAAATGTTTTTGTTACAAACAAGATGGCGGGTTGGATGTAGAATATTTAGCGGCCAATCATGCCGGTTTAACTCCCGCAGAGATGAATGTTCCGCTGATAGTATTTTAGCTTACACCATAAGTGTCTTCATATTTTCCTTAAGCCAAGCCTCGATACCTTTTCTGGCTGCCAGCCGAAAATCGTTGATGATATGTTGGTCTTCGGTTTCAAGATAATAGGCGATTTCGGCGTCTTTCATATTTTCGATATAATCGGCAAAGGCAAATATCAGGTTTACTTTTCTCGGCCACACTCCGTTGTTGACAAAGATATTATCTTCGAACTGGAAGAATAATTGGGTAAGAAGGAGATTTATTTTGTCGTCATACATTTCGCACCTCGTATTGTTAATATACAATACAGATAACAAAATGTAAAAATCAATCAAGCGTATTTTGTAAATTTACAATATCTGTGGATAAGCTTAAAAGTTCTTCTTGGTAACCATGATAATTTTACCGCAGATGTTCAAATTTTTACAATCGGCAATATTAAAGGAACGATAAGATTTATTGTCGGCATTAACCTCAATGGAGTTATCAAACGGATTTATTTGCAGTCGTCTGATTAAAACATCTCCGGCGGTGTTGAGCAGGTAAATACCATCCGAATTCATAGCGGTAAAAGAAGTATCGACCCATATAAAATCGCCGGAATTAAGGGTTGGAGCCATTGCGTCGCCGCAAATTTTGATTATTTTAATATTTTCGGGTATTGTGTTGGCAGAGGTATAGATAGTAAACAAATTTTTAGCCATAACGATTTCGCCCAAGGCATTTTTCTTAATATGCTCGAATCTGCCTTTGTTTGTACCGTCCATATCAAAGACATCTACAGCGACCATTTCATCGGATTTATTTTTGGCCAGGCCAAACAGGTTGGTAAGGGTTGCCAATTTATCTTGAATTAGGTTTGCCTGCAAAGGAAAATCACAAAGTTCTTGCTCAGAAACATTTAGTATTTCTGCCAGTTTGTGCCTTGTTGTTTCATCAAGTCTTCGCGGAGAGTGTCTTTTAATAAAATGGAACAAATAGGTCGAATTTTTTCCCAATTTTAAGGATAGTGCATTAAGGCTTAATCCTTTTTCTTTAATGGTGTTTTCCAAAAAATCGCGTACTTGTTGCTGTTTATCCATATTAATATTCTCCCGATTTATCTTGAAGTGGCTAGAGTGTATTGCATTTTTACAATTTTGTAAACAGATTTTATAAAATTTGAAAAATACATTGACTTTACAATTTTTCATATTGTAAACATACAATATAATCACTAAAAAGAGGTTAAGATGTCCATAAAATATACTACCAAAAAAGACAGCATAGATAAGGGAATTACCAAGAAAAACGGAAAGTTTTACAAGAGAAGCCTGCTCGAGGTATGGTATGACAGAGGCTGGTTGGAGCTTGAAAATTCACTCTATGGTGCCGAAACCAGATTGCACTATGGCCTTAAATTTATGTTGGACTACCAGATTGTAGCCCGACAAAAACTGCGGAGCCAACCCGGTTCTTCGGACAGGGTCGATTCCTCCATTCCTACCGAAAGCGAACCATATTTGGATGCTCTTGATAGGTATCAAAAAGCGATTCGCAACATTCCGGCAGAATTTTGGCCGCTAATCAGGAAAATTTGTTTAGAAGAAATCGAACCGCAACCGTCGCCTGAGTTGAGCGAAAGACAGCGGAGTTATTTCTTTTATGTTTGTAGGTATGACTTGTGTAGAGGCCTAGACAGGATTGTTACTGTTTACACTAAAAGATTGAGCAATAGAATAAATGACAATTAAAACTTTACACAAAACAAAATTTATAGTAAAAGTTACTTGTTTAACAAAATAAGGACTAAAAAAATGGATTTAGTTGAAATTTATGCACTAATTTTTCTAATATTAAATATCATCAATCAGATAAAATCTGGATACTTATCCACACATATAATTTTTAGTGTAGCCCTTGAAATTCCTATACTTGGAAGAGTTTTTATGTTTTGGTAAAAAATATTTTTTTTCCACTATATTGACATAGCCGTCGGGCTGGTGTACAACTTCAAGCATGATGAGTAAGTGGGTCAAGACCACTTGCTCATTTTTTTATGCCCGATTTTGATTAAAGGAGTTATCACCAATGGGACTTGCAACACCGGTCAAATATCAATCCGTTGCGGCGATGGAACGTAAAATCGAAAAATACTTCAACGAGAGAGCCAATTTCAAAAGCGAAGTATATAGTCCCAAAAAAGGTGAAGTAATCGAAATAAACGAACAAGCCCCGTTACATTTAACGGGGCTTTGTGATTATTTGGGTATTTCCGATAAAGATTTGGACGATTATCAAAAGAATCCGAAATTCGCCGAGCTTATCAGAAGAGCCAAAAAAAAATGCGAGGCTTATCTGGTCGATCAATGCGTTAGATTGCATAAGGCCGATTTTATTCTAAAAAATAATTTTCCGAATTCTTGGCAAGACACATCGGAAAACCAACTAAATGAAGAACTCAAAAAAGTTTTGGTGGAATTTGTAAACAAATAGGATTTTAAACAGCCATGAACAATCAAACTATTACCGCCCGCATACCGCAGGCGTTTGCTCCGCTTTTGACCCAGAAAAAGCGGATAAAATTTTATTATGGCGGTCGCGGCGGCGGCAAATCTTATGCCTTTGCCGACAGTCTGCTACTAAAAGGTCGTATGGAAAAACTTCTTATTGCTTGCTTACGAGAAGTGCAAGACAGCATAAAGGATTCCGTATACCATTTGTTATGCGAACGCATATCTTTTTACGAAATGAAGGACTACAAAATAACCGAAACCAAAATTGAAAATAAAATTACCGGTAGCAAATTTATTTTCAAAGGACTTCGCGATCAGGACATTCAAAAAATAAAATCGCTTGAAGGAGTAGATATTGCTTGGATTGAAGAAGGTCAAAGTATTTCCAAAAAATCATGGGATATCCTATCGCCGACCATCAGAAAAGACGGCTCCGAAATTTGGATATCAATGAACCGCGAAGAAGAAAACGATCCGCTGTGGGTTTTGTTAGCCGCCAATCCCGACGACAGAACCTTGGTCGTCAAGGTAAATTATTATGATAATCCTTTTTGTCCTCAAGAGCTGAAGTTACAAGCCGCCAAATGTCAAAAAGAAGCCCCCGATGACTACTTGCACATTTGGCTTGGGCAACCTTTGTCGCAAGGTGCTTCAAAATTGATTGCTCCCAAATTGGTCAGACAAGCATTTTTGAGCAAAATATCATCAAGTGATTCCCCGCTTGTTATTGGCTTGGATATAGCTCGTTTTGGTGATGACAGCACGGTATTTTGTTTTCGCCGCGGCCGTTGGTGCTTTAAGTTTGAAAGCTTAAAAAAACAGGATGTCGTAAGCATAGCCGATTATTGCCAAGGAATAATAAAAGACTATTCTCCGGCTCGAATTTTTCTTGATGCCGGAGGTGTCGGCGGCGGGGTCTATGACATTTTACAATCCCGCGGTTATCGCGATATTATCCGAGCGGTAAATTTCGGCGGTAAGGCAATTTTAGAAGACAGATATGTCAACCGCCGAGCCGAAATGTGGGATAACGCAAGAGCCTGGTTATCACAAGAGCTGCCGGTTGAGCTGGTCTCAGATGAAGAATTGTTGAGTGATTTATGCTCGGTCAACAAAAAATATGATGCCAAAGGGCGACTGCAACTTGAAAGCAAAGATGAAGTCAAAAAAAGGCTGGGGCGATCTCCCGATAAGGCCGATGCTTTTGTCCTTACTTTTGCCGAACCGGTATACGATCGCGGCAAGGTCAGAACCTATGGCAACGGTCAGGTTGTTATTGAAGATATGTTCAAGCAAAGTAAGGAAAGCAAATGGTAAAAGTTCACTAACTCTAAAATAAAAGGAAAAAACAAATGATAAAAGCAATATCAGATCGGGTGTTTATTCGCCTCGAACCAGAAACTACCGCCACTTCCGGCGGTATTATTTTAACAGAAGACTATCACCAAAGTCGCAACATCGGACGAGTTGAAAGTGTCGGCTCGGATGTTGTTTCCGTAAAAACAGGCGACAAAGTTTTGTTTCATATGTTTGATGAACTTCCAAGCTATGACAAAGATGTTGTCGTGGTCAGAGAAAATTCAATTTTAGGAGTATTTGAAGATGAATAAGAAAGAAATATCAAAAATCGATTCCGAAGTTGCGGAATGGTTGAAAAAAATAAATAAAGCCGAAGAGCATTATGCCGATTATCACAAATTAATCGAAGACATTCGCAAATATTATCGCAATGAAACCAAAAAAGACAAACAAAATATCTTTTGGTCGACGGTTGAAACCCTAAAACCATTTTTATATTTTACCCAACCCAAACCCTATGTCGAAAGGAGAGAAAAATCAACCGACAAAGTTCACAACCTTGCCTGTCGGATGTTGGAAAAAGCTCTCATTTGGGATTTGGAACAGTTTGATTTTGACAGTGTTATCAAATATGCCCGCAATGATTTTTTGTTGGGCGGTTGCGGTTTGGTCATTGAGCGATACCACCCGAGTTTCGGGGTCATAGAAGATATGAACGGCAATAGTTTGGAAGTCAAGATTGACGAACAGGTTAATACTGAATATGTCGACCCGATTTATTTCATTGCCGATTCCGACAAAGTTGGTATTTGGGAAGATTGTCGCTGGTTTGCCCTCAAGCATTATATGAGCTTTAATGAAGCCTGTAAATATTTTGATGAAGATATATGTTTCGATATGAAAAAATCTCAAGAGAGGGAGGTTAAATCTTTTGAGGTTTATGAAATTTGGGACAAAGAAAGCGGACGCATTTTATATGTGAGCAAATCATCGCCTTACAAGTTTTTGAGAGTGATAGAAGACGGTCTGACCATCAACGGATTTTATCCCATGCCCAAGCCGTTGTTTGCTACAACAACCAACGACAGTATCATTCCGGTACCCGATTATTCGCAGTTAAAACCGTTGTTGGACGAGCTTGACGGAGTTACGACAAGAATGGAAAAGACCATGAAAGCCATCAAAGTTTCGGGCTGTTATGATAATGCCTTTCCGGAATTGGGAAATATTTTGAATAAAGACATTACCTTGGTCAGTATTTCGGATTTTGATCGTTTGAAATCTGCCGGCGGTATCAAAAATATTGTCGATTTTATGCCCATCGAGCAATACCTAAATGCTTTGCAATCTTTAGCCGCTCGCCGTCAGGACATAATTTCCGCAATTTATGAGATAACCGGTGTCAGCGATATAATGCGAGGCAGCTCCAATGCAGCCGAAACAGCAACCGCGGTTACCAAAAAGACCAACTTCGGAACTTTGCGAAATCAAGACAGACAAAATGATATGCAAAGATTTATCGGCGAAATTTTCCGTATCAAAGCCGAAATTATCTGCGAATGTTTTGATAAAGATAAGTTGCTGGCCTTTTTGCCTAAAGAAGAAAGGTTGCAACCCGAGGCTTTGTTAGCGGTTGAACTTCTAAAGTCCGACAAGCTGAGAGATATGGTTTTAGGCGTTGAAAGCGATGTCAGGTTTGGCGAAGGCGATAAAGCTAAAAACAATATCGAAGCCATAACCACCATTCATACCATGATAGGTCAGGCTTTTGATATTGTGAGCAAACAGCCGGCATTGTTGGGATTATATCGCCAGATGATAGGCGGTGTGGTTTCCTGTTTATCCAATGCCAGACAGTACGAAAATGTGCTGGAGAGCTGTTTTGATAAAATTGCCGCCGAGTTGTCTGCACCGGAACCTGTAACTCCGACACAGCCCGATAAGCAAATTATGGCTTTGGAGATTGAACAACGCAAAAACGAACAAGATTTTGCCATTAAAAAAGAGCAAAACGAGATTAAAAAAGCCGAATTGCTTTTAAAGCAAAACCAAGAAAACAACAAAAATCTGTTGACCAATAAGGAGATGGAATTACAGACCGCCTTAAAAATAAATGGTAAAGGCGGCGATATTTCTACAGGCATGGTCAAAAATTTTGAGTAATTAAAATGACATATTTCAGTAAAGAATTTTCGGCAGAAGTAGTTTTGCCGGACGGTTCGGTTGCAACCTCAAGCTTTGAAATCGACCGTTATCTGCGTGCCAACAATTTAACGGCACAGTCAGACTATTCTCCCGAATATATGAAGCATATTCGCGAGAATAAAGAAAGAGAACGGCAAAAAGATATTTTTGCCGACATTGTTCAACAATATAAAAAAAGGATATGGAATGAGTGAAATCAGAGAAGAACTTGAAAGCATCGCCAAAGAGCTGAATATAACCTCTGACGATGACGATAGCGTTATGGAAGAAACAACTTCGGTAACGGAAACCAAAAAATCAGATGAAGATAACAAAGGGGCGGATGAATATTTATCCGCCCCTAAAAGTTATCAAAAAGAATTTGCCGAAAGCTTTGCCTCACTGCCGCAGGAATGGCGTAAATATTTGCACATTCGTGAGCAAGAAGTCGACAAAGGTTTTGGCGAATTACGCGAAAGGACCGGAGCTTATAAGCACATAGATGATATCTATGCCGCCCGCTCGTCGGAGCTTCGCAATTATGGTATCACCTCGGCAAGCGATTGGCTTAACAAGATGGCCGAAATTGACCATATGCTAAGCAGCAATCCGGCAGATACCATAAAAATGTTGGCTGATGTATATAAAGTAAACATCGGCTCAACTTCCAACAATTCTTCAACTGTTGTCAGACCGCAGCAACAGCTTAGCTCTGCTTTGGCCGACCAAGTTGTCCAAAGACAGGTCGAAGAATTTGCTCATGAACTTGATGAAAACGGCAAACAGAAGCACCCATTCTTTGGGGAAGTCGTAAAAGACATTTATGATTTGCTGTCCAAGGGCATGGCAACCAATCTCCAAGATGCATATGACACCGCGGTTTGGTTCAATGCATCCACCAGAGATAAACTAATCAACGAACGTTCTCAGGCCGCATTGGAGCTTAAAAGCAAAGATGCCAAGAAATCAAAAGAAGCTTCGTTTGCTCCCAAGGGACGAGGCGAGATTGATACCAAGAACTTAAGTCTCCGTGAGGAGCTTGAGATGCGTTTTGCGGCATTATGTGACGATGAATAATAACAACAATTTTTTAAGAAGGAAAAAATAAATGGCAAACTCAAATTATGGTGATTTGTTTACAACAACTCTTGAATCCAGAGCCGAGAAATTGGCAGATAACATCTCCAAAAACAACGCTCTGTTATCCAAGCTCAAATCCAAAGACAACATCCGTACCATTTCCGGTGGTTCCAAAATTTTGGAAGAATTGGAATATGGTGAAGGCGATATGGTTTGGTATTCGGGTTTTGATACCATCAGCTACACTCCCAAACAGCTTTTTTCGGCAGCCGAATATGCAATTAAATTGTGTGCGGTTCCGGTAGCGGTTTCGGGCGAAGACTTGCTCAAAAACTCAGGTCATGCCAGAGTAATGGAGTTGATGGAAAAACGCATTCAAAATGCCGAAAAGACCATGCGTAACCAGCTTTCTGCCGCTTTGTACGGTGATGGTACCGCATCAGACGGTAAAGCCATCGGCGGTTTGAAATTATTGGTAGCCGATGATCCGACCACCGGTACGGTAGGTAACATCAACCGAGCCACCGGAGGCAACGAATTTTGGCGTAACCAATCCAAAACCATTTCGGAGCTCAACAGCAGCAATATTTTGCAAGCTATGAATGAGATGTACTTGAATTGCTCACGCGGTGTTGATAAACCGGATTTGATTGTAGCCGATGATAAACTTTATTCGGCTTTTGAACAAGCCCTACAGCCGATGGCCAGATATACCGATACAACAATGGCTGACGCCGGATTTTCAAACCTCAAATTCAAAGGTGCCGATGTTATTTTTGATGGAGGCCAAGGAGGTCATTGTCCGGAAAACCATATGTATTTCTTGAACACCAATTACATTTATTTGCGTCCGCATAAAGATCGCAATATGAAAGTAATCGGCGGCGACAGAATGGCGGTTAACCAAGATGCTATGTATCGTATCATCGGTTGGGCCGGTAACATGACTTTGTCTAATGCTGCATTGCAAGGTGTATTGATTAACTCACCGGCATAATCATAAAACAAGTCACGATCATGTAAGTAAAAAAAGGGGAGAGGTTAAATAAAAACTTCTCCTCTTTTTTATCAGAGCAAGGAGAAGAATATGGATTTCACAACTTATCAAAATTTGATTGAGCAAAGCAAAAATCGGACGGACAATCATGTCGCGGCCAGATTTTATAATCGAGCGATTAAAACCGGAGAATTGTCGGACGACGGATTGCCGATATTTAAGGATGTATGTTATTGCGAAATCAGAATTAAAGACAACACGACCGAAGTTTTTGACCAACCGGCGACCGAGGAAAAAATAAATCGTTTTCCGCTTGAGTATGCTCGTTACCAACTTTCACAAAAGCAGATTGCCGAAGGCACACCGTTAGAAAAATTTGCTTTTTTGACCGCGAGCGAAATCGAAAGTTGTAAATGTCACGGGGTATTTACGATTGAAACTTTGGCTTCTCTGGATGAAGAAAGAATCAGAAATTTAGGACTTCAGGTTGAGGCAAATTTAGCCAAAAAGTTCATCTCCGGCAATAAGTTAATTAAACAAGGTGTTGATATTGCGGGATTAGAAGAAAAGTATCGCCGCAAGATTGCCGATTTGGAAGCAGAAATTTCTCGTCTTAAAAACAAGCCCGAAAGGAGAAAAAAGAAATGAAATCAATATTGGAAATATGTCAGGAAGTAGCGGATTTGGCCGCCACCAAAAGACCCGAAGATTTGTTTAATTCTTCATCACAGCAGGATAGCATTTTTTTAAGTGTTGCCAAATCGACTTTAGACAGTTTGCTGCGTTATGGCGATTGGCAAGAGTTGACCAAAGAAGGTGTTCTTTTAACCTCCGGCGGCAAATGTAACTATTTGCTGGATGCGGTTTGTCCGGATTTCTACAGCATTTTGAATAATACCATTTATATCAAAGACAGCTCGGAAAAAGTCATCGGAGCAATTAATCCGGAAGATTGGATGCGGGAAAAATATTTCTGCGAAAATAATTCGGATACCAAATTCATTATTCAAAACGGGATGATAAAATTTTTAACTCCGCCGGCAGACGGGATAAAAATAGTATTTCAATATCGCAGTAATGTTGTTTGTTTAGACCCGCAAAAAGGTTGGGCCGAAAAAAGCACAATCGGTAAAAATACCGATGTTCCGATATTTGACGAATATCTGGTCAAGTTGGGGATTTTGTGGCGGTGGTTGAAAAGAAACGGTATGGATTATACCGAAGAATTTAGTGAATACGAACGCGAGCTAAAGAAGCGGTTTTCCACCACCCTTGCAGTTAAAGACATCAATTTATCCGGCAGTTTTGCGGATATTACCGAAGCGGGAGTAACCATCAATGTTAAACCGACAAATAAATAGAGGAAACAAGTCCATAAACTATACTTTGCCATCACCGGTCGGAGGTTTAAATGTTCGTGACAGTTTGGACAATATGGCTGCCGATGATGCCATAGTTTTGGATAACTATATTCCCTATGATACCAAAGTTTCTTTGCGAAAGGGATATAGTTGTTATTTTAAGAATGACAAAAAGTTCCTGACTTTGGTTTCTTATAATAAATATAATGATAAGAGATTTATCGGTATTGCAGAAGGCAAAGCGTACAATCTTACATCTAAGCTAAATGTCAAAACCTATGATATTGAGTTTCAGGAAAATCGTTGCCAGACCATCCAATACAAAGATCGTCTGTTTTTTATGAACGGAGTTGACAAGCCCAAAGTATTTTATGTCGATGAAAATGGAGATGATAAATTTGAAGATTGGGAATTTTCCAACAATAATTTAGTGGCGGAAAAAATAATATCCGGAACGGTCTCCAAACAGTTTTTATGGTTTGTTGAAAAAGGAGCCATGCGGATATGGTATGCCTCCGAAGCCGGAAACATTGCCGGCAATTTAAGCAGTATAGACTTAAGTCAGGTAGCGAGATTTGGCGGTCATTTAATGGCAGTTTGCTGCTGGACCGTTGACGGCGGGCAGGGGATAGATGATATGACGGTATTTATCACTTCCGAAGGTGAGGTAATTATCTATTCCGGCACCAATCCCTCATCGGCAACATCGTGGGAATTGAAAGGTACCTATAAAATATCTAAGCCGATAGGGTATAACTGCACATTTCAATATCAAGGCGATATAGTCATAATTACCGAAGAAGGCTATATGCCGCTGTCCAAAGTATTGCCGCTCAATCAAGCCGGAAGTTCTGCGGTTGCATTTTCCGATAAGATAAGAGGGCTGGTATTGGAACGCACCAGTCAAAACAAAAATAAAGATGGTTGGCAAGGTATCATATATAGCAAGGGCGGTTATTGTTTGTTTAATGTCCCGTTGTCGCGAGGTTTTGAACAACATGTTTTGAATCTAACCAGCGGGGCGTGGTGCCGCTTTACCAACATCAAATCATATTGCTGGGGTAATTTTGAAGGCAGGCTGTACTTCGGTTCTGATTATGGAGTTTACTTGTTTGATGACGGATATTCCGATGACGGCAACCATATTTTAGGCGAAGTTCAGCAAGCCTTCAGCAATTTGGGAACGGCAGGATTAAAAAAGATACAGCTCCTAAATCCCCGTACCAAATCATCGACCAAATATGCTTTGGTAATTTACACCAACATGGATTTTGAGGAACGCAAAGCCAACTATGCCGAAAATGTCGGCAGTGTCGGTATAACCAAATGGAACGAGGCCAAATGGTCATGCTTGGACAAGCCCATAGGTACCAAATGGCAAACTTTGAAAGGAACAATTCGTTCGCAATGGATAGCCAATTCTGCCACCGGTTTCAAGGCATCAATAGTCTTTAAGACCAAAACTCGCGGCAACTTAATCGAGTGGTTTGACACGGGGGTACGTTATGAGCAAGCCAGCGGCGTCTTGTAATATGATTTTGGATTGCAACGGGCAAATAACTTCATTGGTCTGCCAAGGACTAGGATTTGATGAACAGTGGCTGGGCAATCATTATACCATAGGTTTTGTAGTGTCAGGCAAGATAATCGGAGGTTTGATATATCACGATATCAGAATGGGGCAAGACCTGTGGTGGACTATTTATACCACCGATAAAAGATGGTGTAATCGCCGGATTTTAACGGCGGTATTTTCTTTGGCTTTTGATTATTTCAAAGCCAAGCGGATTAACCTTTTGGTTAATACCGACAATATTGCGTGCATAAATTTAGTTGAAAAACTGGGTTTTGTACGCGAAGGGAAACTCCGTCATTTTAGAGATGACGGAGCGGATTGTTATTTTTATGGCATGTTAACAACAGAAAACAAATGGAAAGGAAAACACAAATGAGTAAAGCAATAGGAAAAGTATTCGGAGCCGGCGGAGCAGACACTTCAATGTACGGTTCGGAAAAAGAGATATTGAATTATTTAAATAACTACAACACCACAAATTATGATAATACTTTAAATAATTTAACCGCATATGCGGCCAATGCATCCAATCAGCTAAGCAACATGGGTAATTATAATTTTGGGGTAGAAGCATCGGATGCGGCAAGGCAACGAGCCGAGCAGGCTACCTACCAGTCTTATTTGGATAAGTTGCAACCTCAGTTTGCCAATCAGACATCTGATTTGGCCGCCTCACTTGCCAACAAGGGGATAACCATAGGTTCCGATGCATATTCCAGAGCGATGAGTGATTTGCAAGACAGCCAAAATTCAGCATTAAATCAGGCAGCATATCAAGCGGTATTAAACGGGCAAAATGCTTATTCGAGCAGTCTGCAAGATTCAATTAATGCCGCAGATTTTAGTAATAAGGCACAAAGCAATTATATCAGCCAGTTACTCAAGGCCTTGAGTAATTCGTACTCTGGTTATGATATAGCCATGGATAAATACAATATTCAAAGCGGAGCAGAAAATCGTATATCACAAAATAAAAGTTATAATAACAACGCACAAGCAGAATTTGGAAATCAATTTATAGGCGGGGCACTGCAAGGAATGATGTTGTCAGATATCAGACTTAAAGAAAACATCAAAGCTGTAGGAAAATTAGATAACGGTTTGACGGTTTATTGTTTCAACTTCAAAGGCTCACCGGTTTCGCAAATCGGGTTGATTGCTCAAGAAGTAAAAGAGGTTAATCCGCAGGCCGTTAGCGAAAATGAAGACGGCTATTTAATGGTCAAATACGATGAGGCGGTCAAGGTAAAAGAGTAACAAGGAGAATAAAAATGCCATTTGATAATGAAGGAATGTTTTCCAGACTACATAACTGGGAAGATGATCGGATTAACGATATTGATATCGTAACCGACCATATGGACGAAGAAGACGACAACTTTGCCGATGGTTTAAGTCAGTGCTTATTACGCAACGGCAAGTCAAAAATGGAGGGAGATTTCAATGCCGGCAATTTCAAAATTACCAATGTCGCCGACGGCGTTTTAGCCGATGATGCGGTGAATTTGAGCCAACTTGAAGAAAGCACGACAAGTTCTGCCACCACCATCAAAGAGCTGATGAATGCCATGATAAAGGTTGGCGATATCAAAGCTTCAACCATCAGCGAAAATCACGATAACTGGTTGTTGTGCGATGGACAGGAAGTTTCTCGCGAAGATTATGCCGATTTATATGCCGTAATCGGAGATAACTTTGGTGAGGGTAACGGGGTTACTACTTTTAATGTTCCGGACTATCGCGGTAAGTTTTTACGCGGTCTGGGCGATAATTCGTCCGAAGATATATATACTGCTCAAGAAGAAGGATTACCCAATATTGAGGGTAACATAAACTTGTTATTGCAAAGACACGGCTATCATTCTGCAGATGGAGCTTTTAATCTAACCACAAGCAATAGCAATGGTGGCGACTATACTTCAGTTGGTGCACAGGCAAAATTTTCATTTGACGCCTCAAAGTCAAACGAAATTTACGGAGCATCAGAACATGTAACACCGGAAAATTACGCGGTTTATTGGTTCATAAAAGCAAAAAAGGAGGAATAAAATGGTAGGAAGAATAATGCCAAATTTCATCGAAATTCGACAGGGGGATAGTTTTACTATTCCCCTGCAATTTAAAAACCAAGATGGATTTATTGATATCAGCGGAGCTAAAGTAAATTTGTATGTTAAGGATAACGAAAGCGGCAAAATCGTCTTGAGTAAGTCAGGCAGTATTGATGACGGAGTTTTGGGAAAAGCCAGTATATCACTGACACCGGCAGACAGTAAAAGTATGACCGCCTACGGAGATTATTCCGCGAATATACAAATAACTTTCGCTCAAGGAGAGGTCCATACCATATATCCGTCAGATATTTCAAAAACGGCTTCATTTATAATAAGCCCGACCATAAAGGAGTAAGGAAATGGAAAATACGATAGTATTAAACTCCGGAGAGAAAGTAGAAGTTTTGTTTTGTGACGAAGTTAGTTTGGATATAGATTGCGGACTTCGTTATATTGCTTCCGGAAAACAAGAGATAGAGCAATATGTAAATGATGTTTCAAAACCAACTCTGGATTCAGTTATTTACAAGGCTCAAGCAGATCTGGCTGAAAAAATTGCTCAAGGCATTGAAGATGCTTCGGCTAATGCGGCACAGTCGGCACAAAATACGATAGAAGCTTTTGTAACTATCAACAAAGGTGAAATAGATGCCTATATGTCCACCACCATAATTCCGGCGATGGATGAAAAATTGGTACTGGTTGAAGATTACGCCGACAGTGCCGAAGCGAATGCCCAAGAAGCAATTAATCAAAGTAATCAAGCTTCACAAAAAGCGGTTGCCGCCGCAACATCGGCACAAGAAGCAGCATCATCGGCTTCAAGTGCGGCAGACAGTGCGGCTGTGGCGATTGCCAAATCATCATTCGGCAATATCGGTGATATCAAATATACCGCTCGAACCGATGTTCCCAACGGTGGTGCTTGGTGTGACGGAGCGGAATATACCAAAACGGCTTTTCCTGATTTATATCAGATGTTGGTTGATGGCAAATTACAAAAGACCGATTACACAACCTTTGCCGAAAGTGTGTCTGATAACGGCTCTTGT
>CASEYY010000031.1 GCA_949292335.1 uncultured Pseudomonadota bacterium | reverse complement strand
TTCACTCACTACTGCCGAGGCTTGTTCCAAGAATTCCGCTCCCGAGGTTAGGCCTTGGGTGGCTGCTTCGATGGTTTGGATACCTTGCCCCATCGCGTCAAGCAATGCCGTCAAATCCGCCGCCCGATTAGACAGAGAGCGAGCTTGGTAATAGGCGGACGCATTGTCTATTGCCGAGTTCACTTTCTTGCCGGTCGCTAATATTAACTGGGTTTTATCCATTTGTTTGGAGATGTTTCTCAAACTCAGCAAATTGCTTCGCATTGAGGCATTTAAGGTGATGTTGTTATTCATCTCTCACCTCCTGCCCACCGGCGATAAACCATATCTTTTTTGCTAAGTCGATTTATACATACTATAGACGCAACAAAACTCTCCGCCAAACGGCAGAAAGCCCGAAATTCCTCACTAAAGAGGCTATGTTTAAGTACTTTACTCAACATCCTTGTTGCGTCCTTAAATCTTGGTTTTCTCAAGAAAAATCCGCACGGATAGCTACTCCGCACAACCTAAATTTTACCACATTTTTTCTTAAAAAGAAATTAATTTTTTGATATATTTATTCCAATAAATCGGAAGCTTTGGCAATATTAACGGTTACCCGTTTGGCGTTGTCGGAAAGCTCCATATTCTCAAATATATAAAGTGCATCATGAAAATATTCTAAGCTTTCTTCCAATAAATCTTTGTCTTCTTTGTCTCGTCCTAAACGATAATAGATGTTTCCTATATCTTCTTGAATCGCCGCCCAGGCAAAGGGATCGCGTTTTTCGGTAACAATCTTTTGTTGGTTCTTGTAGGCGTTAATCGCCAGTTCGGCAATCGCATTGTTTTCAGTCAATGTACTTAATATGTTTAATCGATGCCCAAGCAAACCCTCTATGTCGGCCCAAAATTCCGGAAACAGGGAGTAGGTAAAGATTTTTTCACTCTCTCGTAAATTAAATACCGAATCCCTTAGTGCTTGAATATCTTCCTTTTGCCGCCAATAGTCATATAATATATCCGATAAACGATATGATATAAAACCATAGTCATAAGGGTATACATATTTACCTAAATGTTTTTGTGCCAGTTGATAGTTGCGAATCGCTCCTCTAAAATGTTTGTCGGATTTGCGGGAGTACATATTTATGGCACATTCGTGCAGCTGTCCCAAGTGGTTGTATATGCAACCTAAATGCAACGGATTTTTGATTAAATCTTTGTGCTCTAATGCCGTGGCCAGAAGACTGTTGACAACCTTAAATTCTTTGTCATTGTCATTGTTGCGACAATAACTCAAATATATCAGTGCCAAAAAGTTCATGATGTAGGGCATATATTCTATGCCTAAATTTTTGGCCGAGCTGTCTTTTGATAGGGTGTTTATAATCCCTTTGAGCAAATATTTTTGCCGTATACGCGTGGTCTTATCCGGCGTGTCAAGTGCCGCTACCATCCCGCCAATGATGAGATTTAGTATCGGAAGCGGAAAATCTTGCGGCTTGTCAAAAAGTGCGGTCGGCAAATATAAACTGTCTAATAATGACAAAAAAGACGAGTTGCTCCGCTCATATTGCATCGGGGTTTGAAAATTTAGTCTTATCTTGTTTTCTTCGCGGTGTCCCCATATCAATATATCGGCTTTGGTGCGGCCTAAAATGGCTTGCCCTTTGTCTATGAAATCAAAAAATGTTCGCCCTTCCAAATTGAGAAAACTTTTGCTGAAAGGCTCGTCAAAGTACCTTACCGTCAAATATTTCTGGGCGTGAAGCTGTGCCGCCAATATCTCTCCGGAGGAACTCTCAACATTCTCGTTAAACTCTACTACAACAACATTGATATTTATATGTAGAGCCTCTTCTTCCGACAGCAATTCATAGTCAGAACGACGTGGCTGTAAGAAAAATGATTTTAGAAAATCCAGCAAAAACATCACTCTTCATCCTTATGATGTGTCTTGTTTGAAGAAAATATTTGACCAAAGGTCGTCTTGATGTCGGAAATAAGCTCTTGCGAACTCTCCTTAAATGTCTTGCTCGGTGTTTGCCATTGAGATAAGCGATAAACCTGCCATATCATCATAATTCCGGCAAATAAGGGCATGGATAGCGGATTGTGGCTGTATATCTGCAAACTGCCAAATATTAAAAGTAAAATCGTGTTGTTCCACCGGTTGTGAAGAATAAACGAGGCCGGACAACCGTTATTGAATACCGTAACCGAAACCGAATCGTATCCGAACTCTTTGTATTGTGGAAGAAAACTAAGCTTTCGCGAAATACCTACAGCAAGCTCTATCAGATAAAACATACAAAATACTACAAAACACGGCAGTAAATATTCGACCGCACTTTGCAGGCCGAGCCAACCGATTAGGTAACCGCTTAAAACAGCCGTGTCGAGGCCTATGGGCGAAAATCTGCTGTAAAAATAAGAAATAACAAAAGCTCCGAAAATTCCGGCCGCCCCATAATACATCATTATGGGAGCCGCACCTAAAAGGTATAATGCTATGATGCCGCCGCTTGCGGTAAGGCCTTCTATTTGCGGCATGGGATTTAACCCGCTTAAAACCTTCCAGCCCATGGTAAAACCCCAGTATAAAACAATGGTTATGAGTTGGTTGTATAAAGGCAAAATCTGCGGAAAAAGGTTGAGGTAGTTGCCGCTGGCAAAAACCGAACCGCTACAGGCCGCAAGAGCTAAAATTCCACATATATACGGACGGTCGATAAATAAGCCGATAATAATGAGAATTCCAAACAACAACGGCGAAAGATATGAAAGTATGTCATTGTTGCCGATGAGATCATAGGGGTACCAAAAAAGATATATCGTCGTCGCGGTTATTACCGCGGCAGAAAAATATACCGATAGTATATTTACCAAAAGTCGTTCACGCAAATATTCAACTTTGAGAAATGATAAAAATAACAGTATCGTCAATAACATACTGACAATAAAAACAGCTCCGCCGATAAGGGTCTCTAAACTCATGTTGTTGAAGTATTCCTTACGTATGAAGGTTAATCTACTTTCGGAGTATATACAACGGCTCCGGTTTCTTCAAGCGTGTTTGTCGGGTTATACTATGTATTTCTTGGACATCTGCATTAAGAGATTGTATATTTTCGGAGTGTTGTCGGCTCTGATATCCGAAAAAAGATTGCTGAAATTGATAAATCCGGTGCGTTTGAAATTTAAACCGCGGTATTCGGAGGGTACTGCATAGATTCCGCTTAATACCTCTCCTTCATTTATGTGTATTTCTGTTGGTTGTAAGATGTGTTTGAGCTCGCCGATTATCCCCGAAATTTGCCGTTGTGACTTCATATCCTGTAATAACTCGGAAATTTTGCCGGAGAAAGTTGCCAATAAAAGTTCTTCAGTAAAGTAAAGGCACAGATCTTGCCAAAATAAAGGCATGAAATTTTTTACGAAATTAATGCTAAATGCCGGGGCAGAAAATAAATTGCCGATAGAAAGTGCCGAGGTACCTGCTGATGACAGCACAATGCTTAAATCTTTGTCATAAACATCTAATGTGTCTTTGCCGGAATTTAGCGAAATATGGGCTTTTGCATAACCGTTAATTATTTTGGGCTTGTTGAGCTGGGACAGAAAATGATGATTGTAAAAACTCGATAGATTTATGATACGGGAATTTGTCCCGTCCGGTATAAAAAAAATATCTCCGCGGAAACTTTCGGCCGAAGAAGCTATGATGTAAAAATCAAAATGTTGCTTGCCGGAAGATATAATCTCCGGCTTGTGGCGGAAATTCGGCATAAACGGAGAGCGGACAGTGAAAGTTCCAAGCTTGCGATAGGAATTTGCTTGATTTTCCGATAGCAAAAGTTTGCATTCATACCCCATATTGTGAAAGTAGGCTTGCAAGAAAAAAGCCAATGGAGAATCGCCTATAACGGCAATCTTTTCGTCTTTGCAGATGGATGTTTTATCTTCTTTCCCAAAGAACATCAGTTCGCTTCCTTTTGTAAACAGGCAATGAAAAAGCCGTCGGTACCGCCGTATTTTGCCAGATGATGCGGCAGAATTCTGATAAAACCTTCTTTGCTGACAGCCGCAGAAAGTTCTGAGGGTATCCGCGACGATAAATTTATGATTTTGTATTCGTTATGCTGTTGTAAGAATGAAAAAATTTGCTTTTCTCCTTCATCTTTGCACAGCGAACAGGTGCAGTAGAGCAAAATGCCGCCGTCGGCAATCGCGGTATCGACATTTTGTAAAAGCTTGGACTGTATTTTAGATTGTTTTTCAATGTCGGCAACGGTTTTGGTATGGACAATCTCCGGGTGTCGCCGCAGGGTACCGGTGGCCGAACAGGGGGCGTCTAATAAAACAATGTCAAATTTTTGTTGGTTGTTTTGCAGATAGGCAATACCGTCAGAACATATAACCTCTTGCGGCGATAGTTTAAGACGGGTCAGATTTTCTGCTAAAGTGGCAAGCCTCTCTTTTGATACATCCAGACAGCTTACGACCGCTCCGCCGCTCAGTAATTGTGCAGTTTTCCCTCCCGGAGCGGCACAAAGCTCCAGCACTTTTTTACCCTTTATTTCTCCGAGCATTTTTACCGGCAGTGAGGAAGAAAAATCTTGAACCCACCATGTGCCCTTATCGTATGCCGGAAGCGAGGATATTTTGCCCTTGCTGTCAAGGCGAATCGAGCCAAGAGGTAGTTTTACGCCGCCTAAAGTTCCTTCTTGATATGTGTTGCCGCAGGTGATGTCTAACAGCGGCTCTTTAGATGATATTTTTTCAATCGCTTCTACCGTTTTGGAAGAATAGTCGCGTCTTAGCAATTCGCGGAATTTCTGGGAAAAAAATTCGCCGCGGTCGTTGTTTTGAAATTCTTCCTTCCGAGTACATATCTTGCGTAAAACCGCATTGACAAAACCGGCTAAATATTTGTTGGTCTTGCCCTTTACTATTTCAACATAGCTGTTGATGACCGCATAATCGGGTGTATCCATGTACAAAATTTCGGTCGCACCTAAAACGAGCGCATAGTGTGCAACTTCATCTTGCTTGGAAAGCTTTTTGGTTATTAGAGATTTTAGTATTTTGTTGATGTAGGTTAAATGCCGGAGCGAAGTCAATACCAACATGGTGGTAAATGCATTGTCCTCGCCGTTATCATACGAAAATCCTCCCACCGAACTGCCGGTAAGGGCTTTGCTTAACAAATTAATTGAATTTTCGCGGGGCGATGACATTTTGTTTCCGTTTTACCTTTTTTGTTACCGGCATTCTAAATAAATGAGCGGATAATTACAAGGTAAAAAATCTATCTTGTCAAATTTGTTAAAGTAAGATAATTTCGTACAAGGTGATTTTGGTTAAACCATAAGGAATGCAAGATAAATGAATAAAAGATATAACGGAAAAGCCTCTTTTGACGAGTGGATGAAAGAATGGCACATGGAAGAAAGATATAATTTTAAGGCTATCGAAAAAAAATGGCAGGAAATTTGGGATGATGAAAAAGTATACAAGGTAGAAATTGATAAAAATAAAGAAAAGTTCTACGCCTTGGTCGAATTCCCATATCCGTCAGGTGCCGGATTGCATGTCGGACACCCCCGTTCTTATACCGCTTTGGATGTGATCGCCAGAAAAAAAAGAATGCAGGGCTTTAATGTCTTGTATCCTATGGGATTTGACGCTTTTGGTCTGCCTGCCGAGAATTATGCAATCAAAACCGGTGTGCATCCGGCAGTTTCGACAAAAGCCAATATCGAGAATTTTACCAGACAGCTTAAATCTATCGGCTTTAGCTTCGATTGGGACAGATGTATTAATACTTGTGATCCGGAATATTATAAATGGACGCAGTGGATGTTCATAAAATTCTTTGAAAAAGGGCTGGCATATAAAGATAAAATCGCAATCAACTGGTGTCCTTCCTGCAAAGTGGGATTGGCTAATGAAGAAGTGGTAAACGGACACTGTGAGAGATGCGGAGCTGAGGTTGTCAGAAAAGACAAAGAACAATGGATGATTGCCATCACCAAATATGCCGACAGATTAATCAAAGATTTGGATGACTTGGATTTTATCGACCGCGTTAAATCACAGCAAATTAACTGGATCGGTCGCTCCGAAGGTGCCGAGTTGGATTTTGAATTCGGTGATGATAAATTAACCGTGTTTACCACCAGACCGGATACCGCTTTCGGCGTTACCTACATGGTCTTGGCTCCGGAACATGAGTTTGTTCAAAAATATATGGATAAATTTGAAAACCAAAGCGAAATCAGAGCTTATGTCGAAGAAACTGCCAAAAAGTCTGATTTACAAAGAACCATGAGCGATGAAAAAACCGGTGTCGAACTCAAAGGTGTTAAAGCAAAGAATCCATATAACGGTCAGATGATACCGGTATTTATATCAGATTATGTTTTGACCGGTTACGGAACCGGTGCCATTATGGCAGTGCCGGCTCATGATCAACGCGATTATGATTTTGCCAAGGTGTTTAATTTGCCCATAATTCAAGTGCTTGACGGCGGAGATATTTCCGAAAAAGCTTGGGAAGAAGACGGTAAACATATTAACTCCGGCTTTTTGGACGGCTTAAATAAAGATGAGGCTATGCATCAGGCTATCGACTATGCCGTAAAACATGGTTTCGGCAGAGCCAAAGTTAACTTTAAACTGCGTGATTGGGTCTTCTCGCGGCAAAGATATTGGGGCGAACCTATCCCTATGGTCTATTGTGAAAAATGCGGTTGGCAGCCAATTCCGGAGTCGGAGTTGCCGCTTACTTTGCCTGAGGTGCCTGATTATCACCCAAATGATGAAGGCGAATCGCCTCTGTCAAAAGCCGGTGATTGGCTTAATACAACTTGTCCGAAGTGCGGCGGAAAGGCCAGAAGAGAAACCGATACCATGCCTAACTGGGCCGGGTCTTCTTGGTATTTCTTGCGTTATTGTGATCCGCATAATGATAAAGAATTTGCTTCGAAAGAGGCTCTCGATTATTGGATGAATGTCGATTGGTATAACGGCGGTATGGAACATACTACCTTACACTTGTTGTATTCGCGTTTTTGGCACAAATTCTTGTATGATTGCGGATATGTCCCTATGCCGGAACCATATAAAAAACGCACTTCTCACGGTATGATTTTGGCCGAAAACGGCGAGAAAATGTCTAAGTCCCGAGGTAATGTAATCAATCCCGATGATATTATTGATGCCTACGGTGCCGATGCTTTCAGATTGTATGAAATGTTTATGGGGCCGTTTGATCAAACCGCTATGTGGTCGGATGAGAGCCTGATGGGCGTCTATCGGTTTGTCGGTAAGGTGTTCGGATTGTTTAAAAAAGTATACAAAAATGCAAAACCCTCCGACAAAGATTTGCGAGCAATGCATAAATGTATTTTGGAAGTGAGCGAAAGAATCGAGCAAATGCGTTTTAATACCGCGGTGTCTTCGTTGATGACATATGTTAATTATCTTTCATCATTGGAAAAAATTGCTCCGGAATTGTATGAAATTTTGCTTAAACTTATGTCGCCGTTCACTCCGCATTTGGCCGAGGAAATGTGGGCAAGATTAGGGCATAATACCTTTATTGTTGCAGAAACTTGGCCTAAAGGCGATGCCAAATTGGCAGAGGAAAATACAGTTACCATGGCAGTACAAATTTGCGGTAAAATGCGGGGCACGGTAGAATTACCGAAAGATGCTTCCAGAGAGATGGCAGAAAAAGCTGCTCTTAACCTTGAAAATGTTAAAAAACAACTTGAAGGAAAAGAGATTAAAAAAGTTATCGTAGTGCCTAATAAAATCGTTAATATCGTGGCTGCTTGAGAGGGTAAAAAATGATGAAAAATATCACCGCTTTATTATCTGTCCTGCTGGTCGCCGCTTGCGGGTTTCAGCCTTTGTATGTGCAGAGATCAGGGGAAAAAGCCTGGTATTACAGCGGTGATTTCGATACCTCAATCGCCGATGAAATGGCTCAGATAAAAGTGGCTACCATCGCCGACCGCTTCGGTCAACAGTTGCGGAATGACTTGTTGGATTTACTTACTCCAAAAGGAGTGCCTCAGAACGCAAAATATAGACTTAAGGCCGTCTTGGTAAGCAGAACCGTAACACAACAAGCTATGCGTGACGATGTGACCGCAACCAGCGAAAGAATCGAATATCGAGTTTTTTATCAGCTGTTTGCAGGCAATGAAGAGTTGGTAAAAGGTGATTCGATAGCTTATGTCAGCTACGATATTTTGCGTGATCCCTATTCTACAACAATGGCTCAGAAAAAAGCAGAAACCGATGCCGCAAGAATTATCGCCAATGATATAGTCTTGCGTATCGGAGCTTATTTTCATGCTCAAATCAGCGGTAACTAATGATATATAAACAAGTACAAGTCGAATCATATTTTAAAAAACCGGTGCCTGATATAAAGGCCGTGCTTTTGTATGGGCAAAACGAAGGCTTGATTGATGAATATACCAAAAAATTTGTTAAAACCGTAAGTGAAGATTTGTACGATCCGTTTGCAACAGCCTATCTGGATTGGGATGAGGTTAAAGCTGACGGCGGAGCGGTAATGGCCGAATATAATGCACAGTCTTTAATGAATGTCAGAAGAGTGGTCGTGGTAAAAGAGGCAGATAATAATTTTACCAAAACTTTGGAAGCTCTTTTGGACAATGATAAAAACGATAATTTGCTTTTGCTCATCGGTAAACAGAGCTTAAACAATAAATCTTCTTTGGTAAGTTTGGCAAATAGTCATAAGGCCGCGGCAGCGGTGGCCTGTTATGAAGACAGAGAGGAAAATGTTGTATCTTCGGTACGGGCGATACTGGCCGAAAATGCAATAACCTATGATATGTCGGCCTTTAATTTGTTATGTTCGCGTTTGTCAAATGACCGCAAGATTAATGTTTCCGAGATTGAAAAGCTTATAACCTATGTCGGTACCAAAAAGCATTTTACCTCCGCCGATGTCGAGGCAGTGGTGTTTGATCAGGCAGCTACAGGTATGGAAGACTTGGGGTTTGATGTGTTTTCCGGAAACAGAGAAAAAGCCGTAAACGGGTTGCAGCGGTTAATCAATGAAGGAGAAGAGGAAGTTCAAATCGTTAGGTCGTTGATAAGGCATATGAATAATCTTTTGGCGGCTAAAGCTCTAACCGAAAGCGGTATGTCAGATACCGAAGCCGTAAAAAAAATCCTCTCTAAAAGGTTGTTTTACCGATATGATGCCATGACGGCACAACTGCGGGTATGGAAAAAAGAACGGCTGTTCGATGTGGCGGAGCTTTTGTATAAAGCCGAAAAAGATTGCAAAACTACCAATATGCCGGTCAGCGAGACTTTGTCTTATACCGTGCTTACGCTATTATCCGCTGCCGGAAAACTTAAAAGAACTTAGATTTCAATTTGAGCTTCGTAAGCATAAATCATTTTAGGTTCTTCATCTTCGTCACGGCTCAGTTCACAGACCAGAATAGAATCTACAAGTTGTATGGCTGATAATATATCTTCCGATATATCAGCTATAACAACGCAATCAGTGCCGTTGCGATACAACTCGGCACTTTTGTTGTCAAAATCTATCACCATATACGGATTTTCCGGTTTGCTTTCTTTGGCATACAAAAGAAGCATAACCTCATCATCTTCATTTAGCAAAAAATCGTAACTGTCAAATGTATTGCCGCTCATCAGAATTATTCCTTCATCGCTGTTTTTAGCGATTGTAAAGATTAAAGTTTGAAGAAATGTTAATATGTTGCACAATCAAAGTGAAAATATCGTTTGTTTTTGTTAAACTCATCTCATCTTACGGAGAGATATATAATGCGAGATTTGGTAGATAAGTTTGTTAATATGTTGAAGTGGCCGGCCGCCTTGTGGTTGCTTTTTTCTTTGCCGGCGTTTGTGTCTTCGCTTGATTATTTTAAGTTTTCCGAGATGAAGTATTGGGCATTATTCGGGGGATTCTTTCTGTTCTTTATTGCTCGTTCTTTTATGGATTCATCTGCTAAAGTGAGTATGGAAGTTTTGGCTCACGAATTCTCTCATGCGTTGTTTGCCGTTTTGACTTTGCATAAAGTAAGCGGTCTTAATATTAATCCTGATGACAGCGGAGGGGAAATGTCGTTTGAGGGCGAGGGAAATTGGTTGATTATTATTGCTCCTTATTTTTTCCCGTTTTTCGGTTTTTTGGCGATGATTGGTATAAGTATTTATACTATGTTTGCTCCGATGAACCTTATCTTAAACGGTATTATGGGCTTTGTTATCGGATATCATGTTGATACAGTTGCTTCGCAAATTCATGAAAAACAAACCGACTTACCAAAAGTCGGATATGGATTTTGTGCCGTATTTTTACTACCGGCTAATATGTGGATGATTGGTTCAATGCTAGCTTTCAATTCAAAAGGATGGGACGGGTTTATGACTTACCAGTCCCTGATATCATATTTGAATGGCAGAAATTTGAATTATGTGGCTAACTTTTTAGGACTTTAGCCGGCTATTGCCGTTAATAGTTCGCGGCTGAAGTCGGCTAATGAATTGTCGTGGGCTCCCATAATGACAATTCTGTCGCCTTTACGCGCATTGTTTAAAACAAACTTTTTGGTATCTTCCTTATGCGGCAAAAACAGAGCCTGATTATGGCCGTTTTCCTTTATGCGATTGATTATGTTGGCCGATGATATGCCGACATCTTGCGGGGTCAGTTCGTAGATTTCCTGCATTATCATTATATCATCTGACGACAAAACCCGGGCAACCGCGGCGGCAACTTCATCTCCGGTATTGACCGCTGAAAAAGGTGTGTGGGGTTGATACATGGCAATAATGCGTCCGGGGTAGTCTTTTAGAGCCGACAACGAGGCTTCGATTTTGCTCGGATTGTGGGCAAAGTCATTATATACGGTTATGCCGTTGGCCGTGCCGATTTTTTCGAGGCGGACTTTGATCCCGGTAAAGCTCTCAAGAGCCTTTGCGGCATCTAAGGGATTGATGCCAACAAAAGAGCAAGCAGCTATAGTGGCAAGAGCATTTGCAACATTGAAGGCTCCTAAAAGATTAAGTTTGAATGTTTGCCCTCGGAACTCATATTCAACGCCATCGGCAATGCTTCTTATCGATGATGCGTAGAAGTCTGCCTCGGGGTTGTGCATGGAAAAGCTCTTGCAGTTTGGATGTGTGTTAATGTGAGTGTGGTTAGGACAATCCAAGTTGATAATGAGGTTTTGAGAATTGGCGGCAAAAGCATTAAAATATTCAAACAATTTCTCCATTGAAGTGTGGTCATGAGAGATGTTGTTAATAATACCGACAAAGGGGTGATACTTGCGGATTGAACCGTCACTTTCATCAGCTTCGATTACACAGATATCACTTTCATTATAGATATAGTTGGGGATGCCTTTGCGGTCTGAAAAATTGCATAGGGCACCGCCGTTGACCATGCATGGCTTCTTACCTAAAACATCCAAAACATAGCCTATCATTGCGGTGGTGGTGGTTTTGCCGGCCGTGCCGCCGACGGCTATTCCTTGCGGATACGAAGAGAACAGCTCTTGCAGCAAATCAGAACGGGTCTTAATCGGAATATTTAGAGCTTGAGCAGCTTTAACATCCGGATTATTGGGATTGATGGCGGCCGAAACACACAAATATTCCAAATCCGGTGTTATACCGGAGCCGTCTTGCTTAACAATTTTAATTCCAACATCTTCTAGTGCTTGCTTACGGTCGGCGTCTTTGCCGATATCAAAGCTGTAATCGGAACCGTATACTTCATATCCCTTAAGGGCCATAATTTGTTCAAGCGGACTGATACCGTTGCCGGCTGCACCGCTAAATGCTATCTTTTTCATCCTGTTAAAAGTCCTTATCCTTATAATGCGTCAAGAGTTTCCGCTTCTTGTTTTTTTAATATTTCCAAATTTTTGTAGTCTATCACTATATAGGTTTTTTTGTCGCCGTCAACACCTATGCTCAAAGCGGCCGCAATATCGTTGTTGTAATAGGTGGAAAATAAGACTGCATCACCGGATAAAAGTTGTGATAAAAATTCCGGATTACCTATCGGAGCATTCTCCGTAACGGTTTCTTCCTTGCCTTGAGCATTAGTAATGGTTTTGCTGATTACGGCGGGAGTGAAATCTTCTTGTTTGTTGCCGTATTTTTTGTTTAGATAATCGGAGTAGGTGTTATATTCTTTCAAAATCTTTGAGGCGGATGCGTCGTCATCTATCAATTTACTGTATGCCAAGATGCGGTACAGCTTGTTTTCTTCGCCATAGGTGACATAGACGCGTTCAAAAAAGTCTATCGGTTTGGGTAAATTACCGGCCAGAAAACTGTTAACATAGTCTTCCATTTCAACCGGGGTGAGGGTTACCCCCTGATTGCGGGTGTTGTCCATGGTTGATGACCAGTATAATCCAAACGGAGCTCCGTCAAGCTCTTGAGCCGGCGAGGAAGATGTGTTGTTACTCAAAGTGCGGCTTTTAAATTCCGGAAATTTTTGTTGCCGTAATTTTAACGGTTTTTGATTGAGTAAATCACGGGCCGAGTTGACGGCATCTGATATATTTTCTTCGGTATTTAAGTTTTGTTCCTGTGTGGCGGTTGCCGACGGAGCCGAAGGATCAAACAATATGTCTTTGGAAAATCCGTTGTCCTGACTTGCGGCTATTGATGGCAAAAAGAAGGTTAAACCGAGTATAATTATTGCCTTTTTCATAACAATCCCCTGAAAATCTCTTAAATTTCGTTTGAAACATAATTCATTATGTGTTTAGTATATATATATTTATTCGGAATAGTTACAAGTTTTTTATCAGACTGTGAAAAACATGATTGACGATAAAGATGCCAGATTAAAAGCTTTTGTCAGAAACAAGACCAAAGAAGCTTTACTGAAATGTGGCAGAAAATTGGTGATAAATGAAGGAATTAATGCCTTGAGTGCCAGAAAATTGGCTCAAGCAGCAAATTCTTCCGTGGGAATGATTTATAATATTTTTGCTACCATGGATAATTATATCGCCGAACAAAATGTGATGACATTAAATGAGCTCTACAATAAAATGAACTCTTTAACCTTGTCAAAAAATGCTTTTAATAATCTTAATCGGTATGCCGATGTCTTGGCTTCATACATTATCGCTAATCCTAATTTGTGGGCATTGCTGTTTAATCGGCATTTGTCGGCGGACGTTTTTAAAACCACAATAGCCGAAGCTCGTATTATTAAAAAAATTGATATTCTTATCAGTTTTCAGGTCGTCCCCCTTATCAAGAAAATGTCGGCAAAAGAAAAAAGATTGGCCATAAAAGTCTTGGAAATGGCTCTGTTTGCCATGAGCGGTTATCTGCTCAATAATAAGCTCAATGCGAAATCAAACTTAAATAAAGAAACTTTGTGTAAATTGTTGATGAATACTTATATTGCCGGCTTGGCAAGTCTGGAGGAGACTAAATAAATGACGGAGCAAATTTATTACAGCTTCTTGACGTTTTGGGAGTATATTAATTCTTATTCTTTTTTACAGACTTTTTTTAATAATCGTTTTTATATGATTTTGTTGGTGATAATATTGGTGCACCTGAAAAACGCAACCTACAGCTCTATGTTTATGAGTGCATTGATTAATATTCCGGGGACTATTTTGCATGAGTTAATGCATTTTTCGGTCGGCTTGATTATGAATGCCAAACCGTGTAACTTTTCTCTTATCCCTAAAAGAAATATAGACGGCAATTATGTGATGGGTAGTGTCGGGTTTACCAATATCACTTTCTATAATGCCGTGCCCGCGGCTTTGGCCCCGTTGCTGTTGTTACCCATCGGTTTTTATATTAACCGCTATATATTGCCGGCGATTACGCCATCGTTTGTTAACTATACCCTTTATGTATTATTACAGACGATTATTATTGAAAATTCGATGCCGTCTTCAACCGATTTTAAAGTTGCACGTTCCCATTTTCTGGGCGTGGTGATGTATACGGTATTGTTTATTGCTCTTTTTACCATGATATAAAAAAGAATCAGCCGTTGTTTAACCGATTATTTAGACTCTCGGCAGTATCTTAAAGCCATAACATGACGAATCGATGGCCGGCTTTCGGGTCGGTTGTCCTGTTATAATTATAGTTTGTGGATTAATCGTATTTAAGGAAATCTGATATGATAAACCTAAAAAAAGGAAAAAATATATTCGCTTGGGCAATGGCCGCTTTTTTGGCTATGACCAACGCGGCTTTGGCTTCGGAAATCGATTTGCGAATTCCGTCGCTTGATGTCTCTTATAACATCTTCGGATATGCAATTACCGGATCTCATATCTTGCTCTATGGGTTGGCAATTTGTGCTTTCGGTTTGTTATTCGGTTTGTATGAATTTGTCGGTATTAAAAGAATGCCGGCTCATAAAGCTATGCTTAATGTTTCGCATACCATTTACGAAACTTGCAAAACTTATATGAAGCAACAGGCTAAATTGTTGGTGGTTTTGGAGGTGTTTATTGCCGCCTGCATTTTCTACTACTTTTATTACTTGAACGCTACTCCGTTGCCTAAGGTATTGACCGTCTTGGCTTGGTCAATCTTGGGTATTTTGGGCTCTTATACGGTGGCTTGGTTCGGTATGAGAATTAATACTTATGCAAATTCCCGTACTGCGTTTATGTCATTAAAAGGAAAGCCTTATCCGGTAATGAACTTGCCTTTGCGTTCGGGCATGTCAATCGGTGTTTTACTAATCTGCGTCGAATTGGTTATGATGATTTCCATCCTCTTGTTTGTAGATAAAGAAAACGCCGGTGCCTGCTTTATCGGTTTTGCCATCGGCGAATCGCTCGGTGCTTCGGCTTTGCGTATTTGCGGCGGTATCTTTACCAAAATTGCCGATATCGGTGCCGATTTGATGAAAATTATTTTCAAAATTGATGAAGATGATGCCAGAAATCCCGGCGTTATTGCCGATTGTACCGGTGACAATGCCGGTGACTCGGTCGGACCTACCGCCGATGGTTTTGAAACATATGGTGTGACCGGCGTGGCTTTAATCAGCTTCATCGTTTTGGGTGCCGGTATGATGTATGCCGCAAACGGTGATTTGGTCATGATGCAAAACGGAATCGATATTCAGGCCAGATTAATCGTATGGATTTTTGCCATGAGATTGCTGATGATTTTGACTTCGGTTGTTTCTTATTGGTTAAACGGCGTGTTCTCTAAATTGGCTTTCGGCAAAAAAGATGCTTTCAACTTTGAAACTCCGCTGACATCTTTGATTTGGTTGACCTCAATCATTTCGATTTTGGTTACTTTCGGCGTTTCTTATGTGATGATTGGCGATATGGACGAGAATTTATGGTGGAAGCTTTCGGTTATTATTTCTTGCGGTACCTTAGCCGCCGCCTTAATTCCCGAATTTACCAAAATCTTTACCTCTTCAAAATCTAAGCATGTTGAAGAAGTGGTCAATGCTTCACGCGAAGCCGGTGCTTCTCTTAATATTATCTCCGGTATTGTCGCCGGTAACTTCTCGGCTTTTTGGCAAGGCTTGGTTATGGTCGGTTTGATGGCTATTGCTTTCTTTACCGCCCGCAACGGATTGGACGGATTTATGGTCTATCCTACCGTATTTGCCTTTGGTTTGGTGGCTTTCGGTATGCTTGGTATGGGGCCTGTTACCATTGCCGTTGACTCTTACGGACCGGTGACCGATAACGCTCAATCGGTTTTTGAGTTGTCGCAAATTGAAGCTATCAAAGGTATAGATAAAGAAATTGAAAAAGATTATGGCTTTAAGCCCGATTTTGAAAAAGGTAAACATTTCTTGGAAGAAAACGATTCTGCCGGAAATACCTTTAAGGCTACTGCCAAACCGGTATTAATCGGAACAGCGGTTATCGGTGCTACAACCATGATTTTCTCAATCATCTTGTTGCTCAATCTGCAACTTAACCTCTTAGACCCCGAAGTACTGTTCGGTATTATCTTGGGCGGTGCGGTAATTTTCTGGTTCTCGGGAGCTTCAATGCAAGCCGTTTCGACCGGAGCTTATCGTGCGGTTAACTACATTAAAAAACACATTAAGCTTAATACCGCTAAAGCGGCTTCAATCGAGGATTCAAAGAAAGTGGTACAAATTTGTACTTTGTATGCACAAAAGGGTATGTTTAACATCTTTATCGTGATCTTCTCTTTCACGATTGCTTTTGCTTGCTTTGATGCAAATTTATTCGCCAGCTATTTGATTTCGATTGCCGTGTTTGGGTTGTTCCAAGCTTTGTATATGGCTAATGCCGGTGGTGCTTGGGATAATGCCAAAAAAGTGGTCGAGGTTGATTTGAATGAAAAAGGTACCCCGTTGCATGATGCTTCGGTGGTCGGCGATACCGTCGGTGATCCTTACAAGGATACTTCATCGGTGGCCTTGAACCCGATTATCAAATTTACTACTTTGTTCGGTTTGCTGGCGGTTGAAATGGCCGTGGCAGCTCCGAAGTGCGTATCTATGGGGTTGGGAATCGCCTTCTTTGTTCTGGGATTGATTTTTGTATGGCGTTCTTTCTATGCCATGAGAATCGAACCGGCAAATAAAGACTAACTCAATCTTTAGAAAATAAACTGTTAGAGCCTCCGGAGTGTAAAAGCTTCGGAGGCTTTAATTAAATATTAGACTTTGTCTGTTATGGTCTTGGGTAAAGGAGAGATTGTAATGCCCTTAGGTTGGATAAAATCGCTAAAAATTTATGCCGACAGACGAATGCCTTTAATGCTGTTGCTCGGCTTTGTTTCGGGATTGCCGTTTTTGTTGGTGTCATCGACCTTGTCTTTGTGGTTGAAAGATGTCGGTGTTTCTTTGGCGGCAATCGGTCTGTTTTCGTTGGTAAAAGCTCCTTACAGCTTTAAGTGGTTGTTCTCGCCATTAATCGACCAGGTGAGCTTGCCGTTGTTATCAAGACTTGGTCGGCGGCGGTCTTGGGCAGTGCTGTTGCAGATTTTATTGATAATATCTTTGCTGGTAATGTCGCTGCTTAAACCGCAAGTTTCGCCGATGTTATTTGCTTTTTGGGTGCTTTTGGCGGCCTTGTTTTCGGCGTCGCAAGATATTGTTTTGGACGCTTATCGTATTGAAAGATTTAAGCCCAAAGAACAGGCTGCCGGTGTGGCCGTATTTGTTTTGGGGTATCGAATCGGCACGATTTTTTCCGGTGCCGGGGCTTTGTTCTTGGCAGAGTTTTGGGATTGGTCAATAGTATATCAAATAATGGCTTGCGGTGTTGTGGTCGGACTTGCGGCAATTTTGGTTGCCAAAGAACCGGATAATAATAAGCCGTCTAAACCTAAGACTTTGCGAGCAACGATTGTCAATGCGGTGGTAAAGCCGTTTACCGATTTTATGAAACGCGATAAATGGGCGGTTATCTTGCTGTTTATTTTCTTTTATCGAATGAGCGACGCTTATGTGGCTCCGATGGCTTATCCGTTTTTTGATGATATGGGATTTTCTAAAATTCAAATTGCTTCAATCATCAAAATCTACGGCGTGATTGCCACTATTGTCGGAACGGTTATCGGCGGAGCGGTGGTTGCCAGAATCGGTCTGGTAAAAGCCTTGGTGGTTTGCGGATTTTTACAAGGTTTATCAAATTTGGTTTATGTCGGGCAGGCCTATGCCGGCGATAATGCACAAGTGTTAATGCTTAATATTTTTATCGAAAATATTTCCGGCGGTATGGGAACGGCTGCTTTTGTGGCTTATCTGTCGGCATTATGCAATAAAAAATATACCGCAACGCAATACGCTTTGTTGTCGTCGTTTATGGGAGCGGCACGCGACATTTTTGCCGCGACTTCGGGATTGGTCGCGGCAGCGGTGTCTTGGCAATGTTTCTTTATTATTACCACAATTATGGCGTTACCGGGGCTGTTGCTTTTGTGGTATTTGATAAAAGTAAAAGCTATAAAAAACTAGGCTTTGTACGGCAATTTATCATAAATAAAATCACTTATACAGTTTGGCAAAATGGAACCGAACCAGACGGCTAGACGCATTTGCCACGGAAATACTATTAATCCGACATTTTTTTCCACTCTTGCGGCAATAATGCGGGCGGCTTGGTCTGCTTCCATAAAAAACGGCATCGGGCAGGTGTTTTTATCGGTGATGCGAGAGCGAACGAACCCCGGACAAACCGTGGAAACTCCGATACCGAATCTTTTTAAATGCAGTCTTAATCCCTCGCCCCAAGCTTTGACGCAAGCCTTAGAAGCCGAATAAGACGGGCAGGTCGGCATACCGTGATAACCCGCGATTGAAGAGGTAATAACAATTTGTTTTACTTGTTCCGATGGGGCTTTTTTGAAAAGCTCAATAGTGGGAAGAACCGTGTTTACAACTCCCATGACATTAATATTGAAAGTGTTACGGACATTTTCCGATGTTTCTTCTACGGAGCCGACGCCGGCATTGGCAAAGACCAAATTGAGCGGAAGTTGGGCATTGCATTCTTCTATCCAATTTTTAACAGCCGCGGCGTCAGAAACATCAAGTTTTACAGCCGAAACTTCACAACCCAATTCTTTGCATTTTTCGGCAACCTGATTTAATCTTTCTTCGTTGCGACCGCACAAGGATAAACGCGAAACTTTTAGCGAAGCATAGTGCAGAGCCAAAGCTTCGCCAATGCCGGATGAAGCTCCGGTGATTAGTACATGAGAAAATTTGGTCATTATTTTTCCTTTAAAAACTTATTAAACTTTTGTTTTTATAATGTTTGCAAAATTTAATTTACAAAACGGAGTTCTTACCTTGAGTATAGCAAGCATGACCGGTTTTGCAAGAAGTAACGGAAGTTTGCAAACAGCCGAAGAAAATATTAATTGGATGTGGGAAATAAAAACCGTTAACGGCAAATCTTTTGATATGAAAACAAAGTTGCCGTCGGGATACGAAGATTTGGCAATGGCAATTAAAAATATCGCCGCTTCGTATATCAACCGCGGCAGTGTTAGTGCCATGCTGGAAATAAACTCCGAAACAAATGCAAAAAAGGTTAAAATCGATGCTGATTTGTTGCAAAAATTAACCGAAGAAGCTTTGGTTTTAAGCGAAAAATATTCCGGTAAAATCGCACAGCCCAGAGCTTCGGAATTGATGTCTTTGCGTGGGGTGATTGAGCTTGAAGAAGCTCAGCTCAGTGAGAGCGAAAAAGAAACATTGCGAGATAAAATTTTGGCTGATTTTACAGATTTGTGCAGTAAATTAAAAGAGGACAGAGAGAACGAAGGACAGAAAATAAAATCGGCTTTAGAGACAATATTAAATAAAATTACGATTATAGTTGCCGATATCGAAAAAACAGCCGACGCGTTGCCGGCAAAAATTAAGGAAAAATTGCACGAAATGTTAAAGCAATATGCCGCGGATGTGCAAGTAAGCGAAGACAGAATAGCTCAAGAGATAGTATTTTTGGTTACCAGAGCCGATATAAGAGAGGAAATCGACCGCTTAAAAGCTCATATCAAAACGGCCGGTCAGTTGTTAAATTCCGGTGAAGCCGTCGGAAGGAGACTGGATTTCTTGTGCCAAGAGCTTAACCGCGAAGCCAATACTACCTGCTCAAAATCTGCCGATATAGCCATCACCGATTGGGGAATGGAATTAAAGTCACTGATTGAGCAGTTTAGAGAACAGGTGCAAAATATAGAATAGGGGAAAGAAAATGGATGAGATTATTGATAGATTGCGTAAGGTGCGAAAAGGGGCAATGTTTATTATTGAGGCTCCCTCGGGAACCGGAAAAGGAACCGTAATTAAAGAGTTGTTGAAAAATGACAGTAATATCAAATTTTCGGTTTCGGTTACTACTAGAAAACCTCGTGCCGGTGAAGTGGAAGGGGTTGATTATTACTTTGTTACCGATGAGCAATATAATGAGTTCTTAAAACAAGATGCCTTTTATGAGTATGTTGATTCACAATATGGTTCCCGCTACGGAACTTTGCGTTCGGAAGTGGATAGTTTTATCAATGTCGGGCAAGATGTTTTGTTCGATATGGACTGGGCCGGAGCCAGACAAATGCGGCAAAAAGCCAAAGATGATGTAGTAACAATATATTTGTTGCCGCCTTCCATAAGAGAACTCAGAAGTCGATTGGAAGGCAGAGGAACCGACTCTCAAGAGGTAATTGATAAAAGAATGGGAATAATTTTGGATAAGGTCAGCCACTGGGATGAATTTGATTATGTTATCGTTAATGTAAGCCTGCAGGAAACCGTTACAAAAATTCAAAAAATTATATCCGGTGAGAGAATGCGTCGAGTAAGGCAAATCGGCTTAAAAGGATTCGTCAATGAGTTGATTAAAGAGGTCGAAGAAGGTTAGTGAAGAAGCTTTTGCTTTTGTTCTTCGCTCATGGATTTGTAGACGATAACGGCATTTTTTTCGGCATCGGTTACATTGAGCGTGGCGGCTTTTTTGTATAGATTAAAGGCCGTGACAAAGTCTTTGGATACGCCGACTCCTTTGGTGTACATCCAAGCTAAAATCTCGGTTGCTTTGGGGTCGTTCTCCTTAACTCGAGAAGTTATCTCGTTTAGTTCAAGCGGGGTTACCTGATTGGCCTTTATGGCGGCTATGGTCTTTAGCCACTGTTGTTGTTTGGACTTTTCCAGTACCGAGGGATTGGTATATTCACGGGATAAACGCATCGGATCATGGGCGTCTTTTAAGGGAGAGATTTTATCCTCTGGCAAATTCTTAAAATTTTCTTCATCAAGCCAGTTGAAGTCCGGAGTGTTGCGGTTCTTTACGAATAAAGGCAGATATCCCTGATTGTCGGAACGGATGACATCACGGTACAATTCATCAAGGCTTGAGCAATATCCATTTTGCCCAAACAGCAAAAAAACACTAATCAAAGCAAAAAAACTTAAATGCTTCATAGTCCTTCCCTTAAAATTAACATTGCAATAATAGCATATTTTTGCTATAGGGGTCTATATATTTTTGTGCTTTATAAACAAAAGGAATGTGGTGATTTATGCTTAAAACTTATACCAATATTACCGAAATGATCGGAAAAACTCCGATGCTGGAGTTTGTGTCGCTGAAAAAAAGATTGGCATTGAAGGCTAAAATTTTCGGTAAATGTGAATTCTATAATCCGCTGTTTTCGATAAAAGACAGAGCCGCTTGGAATATGATTAAAGCCGCTTTGGATAAGGTTGAGGTTGACGAAGATACGGTTTTTGTTGAGGCAACAAGCGGTAATGTCGGCGTGGCCATGGCTGCCATTTGTGCGGCAAAACAGCTTAAGGCCGTAATCATTATGCCTGAGGATGCTTCGGTAGAAAAAATTAGGATGATAAAATATTTCGGAGCCGATGTAATTTTAACTCCCAAAGAAGACGGAATGCAGGGTGCAATCGCCAAAGCCGAGATGTTGGCCGAAAAATCAGACAAAGTCATTATGCTCAAGCAGTTTGAAAACTCACATAATCTGGAAGCTCATTTGCTTAATACCAGTACCGAAATTTGGGATGAAATGAACGGTAATGTCGATGTCTTAATAGCGGCGGTGGGAACATCAGGAACTTTAAGCGGGGTTGCACAGGCCTTAAGAACTTCCAATCCGGATTTGTATGTGGTTGCCGTAGAACCTAAAAACAGTAATGTCTTAAACGGCGGCGATAAGGGCTTACATAAAATTGCCGGAATTGGTGCCGGTTTTGTGCCGCCGCTGTATAAAAAAGAGCTGGTTGAAGAAGTGTTTGATGTGGAAGACGAAGATGCTTGGGATATGGCAAAAGCTATTGCCCAAACCGAGGGGTTGCCGATAGGCGTATCTGCCGGTGCGGCCATGGTGGCAGCAGTAGATCTGGCATCACGCGATAAATTTAAAAACAAAAATGTCGTGGTAATTTTGCCCGACGCCATAAATAACTATATTTCGCAAATATAGATTTTTGCTTGCCAGAAAATATTTTTTTGCCTAATCTTGAATTAAATTTAACGAAAATTAAAGAGTAAAAATGAAAGCAAATTCTATTCTCGGCCGCTATTTAATCAAACAAATAGTTTTTAACTTTTTGGCGGTGTTGTTGGTCATTTTGGGTATTATCTTTCTGTTTGAGATGGTGGAAAGATTGCGTCGTATCGCCGGACATCCCGATTTGGATGTGTGGTTTGCCGTGCAACTTGCGGTGGCAAGGTTACCTAAAACCGCCGAGCAAGTATTCCCGTTTGTGATGATGATTGCGGCAATGATAACTTTTTGGAAATTGAGTAAAACCAATGAATTTGTGGTAATGCGGGCGGCCGGCGTTTCAATTTGGGATTTTTTGTCACCGGTGTGCTTGGCAACATTTGTCATCGGGGTCATAAATGTGACTTTGATTAATCCGGTGGCGGCCGATTTGTACAATATGTTTGAAGTTTTGGAACGAAGAATGGAAAATAAAGATCCTTCGGCAGTTATGTTTTCAGATGACGGATTATGGATAAGGGAAGCTCTTGATGGTGACAATGTCATGGTCATGCAGGCCAAAACACTACAGCAAGAAAAAAACGGGGACTTGTTGTTAAGAGGTGTCAGTATAAGCGAAATAGACGCAAAATCACGACCGATAAGGCAAATTGAAGCTTTTGCCGGAGTGCTGGAAAAAGGCTTTTTTGATTTGAAGGATGTTACAATTTATGCGGCAGGGAAACCAGTCGAAAAATTGGGAAATATGCAGTATAAGACCATTTTGGATATGAACAAAATTCAAGACAATTTCTTGGAACCGGAAGCAATATCTTTTTGGAAGTTGCCTAAAGTAATAAGTTTTTATGATAAGTCGGGCTTTGCAATACAAAGGCATCAAATGCGTTTTTGGTCCTTGATGGTTTCGCCGTTTTTTTTGATTGCAATGGTGTTGATGGCGGCGGTATTTGCTTTGCGTCCCAATAACCGTCGCGGCGGCGTTATGTTTTTAATTGTCGGCGGTATTGTTACCGGTTTTTCGGCTTATTTCTTATCGCAAGTGGTTTATGCCATGGGCACCAGTGATAATCTTCCGGTTGGTCTTGCGGTTATTGCCCCCACAATCATTGCCGCCTCAATAGCAGTATCTTTGTTGCTTCATTTGGAAGACGGGTAAAAAACGCGTATAATGGCTCATCTCAAAGCGATTTTTCGCCGACAAATGCTCGGTCATGTACCGCTAATGTACACTCACTCGCATTTGCAACTTTAATCGCTTTATCTGAACCATTCTCCGCGTTTTTTGTTTTTGTACGGCTCATCTCAAAGCGATTTTTCGCCGACAAAACTTCTTTCTCGTTAACTAATGCAAAAAAATACTGGATTTTTAAATTTTTTCTGTTATATAACAAAGCATATTAGATGTGAATATTGTAAAAGTGGGGCCGAAAGCTCCGCTTTTTGTTTAGGGAGAATCGATATAATGCAACAAAAACACCAACTTCATGATTTGCTGGTGCCCATAATTGAAAAAATGGGTTTCGAAGTGGTCAGAATTATGACTATCGGAGTACAGAAACCCACTTTGCAAATTATGATCGAGCGGCTAGACAGAAAAAATTTGGTGGTAGATGATTGTGCTGCCGTCAGCCGCGTGGTTTCCGATATTTTGGATGAAAAAGACCCAATCGACGGCGAATATTCCTTGGAGGTCAGCTCTCCGGGGCTTGACAGACCCCTTACCAAACCGGAAAATTTTGCAAGATTTGCCGGCTATGAAGCAAAAATCGAAACCGATGAAACCGTCGAAGGTCGCAAAAGATTTAAGGGAAAAATTATCGGAATCGATAATGATCAAATTATCAGCTTCGAAATGGATAACAAGGTTTATAACATTCCTTTCAATGCAGTTGCAAAAGCTAAACTTCTCCTTACCGACGCTTTGTTGGCAGAGGCAGAAACAGAACAGTTTAACGATAAATAACATACTAACTTTTATTTTTTTATGCAGAGGATAATATGCAAACACAAGAAAATATGCCCAGACCTGAGATTATCTTAGTCGCAGATACCGTTGCCAGAGAAAAAAATATCGACAAAGAAGATGTTTTTGAAGCAATGGAAGTTGCTATCCAAAAGTCAGCCCGTTCTAAATACGGTATGGAACATGATATCAGAGCTCATATCGATCGCAAGACCGGTGCAATTTCATTGTCGAGGTATCGCGAGGTGGTTAAATCGGAAGATGATATCGAAAACGAAGCTACTCAAATTACTTTGGATGATGCTTCGGCTTATGATGAAAAAATTAAAGTCGGCGAGTTCTTAATTGATCCGTTGCCGCCGATTGATTTCGGTCGAATCGCCGCTCAAACCGCAAAGCAGGTTATTATGCAGAAAGTAAAAGAGGCCGAACGCAACAAACAGTTTGAAGAATATAAAGAAAAAGTCGGAACAATTATTAACGGTACGGTTAAGAGAGTCGATTTTGCCAATGTGTCGGTTGATATCGGCAGAACCGAAGCCTTGTTGCGTCGTGACGAAATGATACCCAGAGAAAAATTTAAGGTCGGAGACAGAATCAGAGCATATGTTTTGGAAGTGCGTCGCGAAAATAAAGGTCCGCAAATCTTTTTATCCAGAACTTGTCCCGAATTTTTGGCTAAATTGTTTACTTCGGAAGTCCCAGAAATTTACGATGGTATTGTGCAAATCGTTGCCGTGGCTCGTGACCCCGGTTCAAAAGCCAAGATGGCCGTTAGAACTGACGATGTTACCGTGGATGCCATCGGTGCTTGTGTCGGCTTGCGCGGTATCAGAGTGCAGGCAGTAGTTAACGAGTTGCAGGGTGAAAGAGTTGATATCGTTCCTTACTCCGATGATAAGGCTCAGTATATTGTTAGTGCTTTGGCTCCGGCAGAAGTAACCAAAGTGGTTATTGATGAAGAAAATAACCGTATTGAGGCCGTGGTACCGCAAGAACAATTCTCGATTGCCATCGGTCGCAGAGGTCAGAATGTAAGATTAGCCTCGCAGTTGTTGGGATGTGATATCGATGTCTTGACCGAAGAGCAAGAGCAAGAACGTCGCTCGAATGAAAATAAGGTTCGTTCACAAAGATTTATGGAAGCTTTGGATGTCGATGAGATGATTGCTCACTTGCTGATTGCCGAAGGTTTTTCAAATGTTGACGAAATCGCCATGGTTAGTGTTAACGAATTATCTGAAATCGAAGGCTTTGATGAGGATATTGCTCAAGAATTGCAAAAACGTGCCAAAGAGTATGTCGAAAAACGCAATAAAGAATTTGCTCAAAAGAGTAAGTCATTGGGTATTGACGAAAAATTGCAGGCTATTGAAGGCTTGGATAAAGATATGCTCTTGACTTTGGCTAATAATAATATTCGCACCATAGATGATTTGGCCGATTTGGCAACCGACGAACTTATTGAAATCTTGGGCGAAGACACTTTATCGGTTCAAGAGGCCGAAAAAGTTATTATGGCTGCCAGAGCTCATTGGTTTGAAGAATAGTATAACAATGGTCGACGGGAATACCTCCCGTCGACTTAGGGATTAAAAAATGCAAAAAGAAACGACCAGAAAATGTATTGCAAGCTCTGTCGTGACAGAAAAAGAACAGATGTTGCGTTTTGCCGTGTTGCCTGACGGAACCGTGGTGCCGGATTTTAAGAAAAGATTGCCCGGTAAAGGGGTTTATGTTTGCAATGCAAAGTCGTTGTTGCAAAAAGCCGTAAAGGCAAATTTGTTTGCCAAAGCTCTAAAAATTAAAGCAAAAGTCGGAGATGAGTTAGTAACTCAGGTCGAAAATATTTTGCACAAGCAGGCTCTTGATGCCGTGTCTTTGGCTCGCAAAGCCGGATGTTTGGTTTGCGGAATGGATAAGGTGACAGAGGCTTTGAAAAAAAATAATGTCGAGTTTTTGTTGGAGGCCTCCGATGCAGGTGAAGACGGGCATAAGAAAATTATGGCAGCCGCCAAAAATTTGGAAATTTTCAGTTTGTTTAAGACAGAGGAGTTAGATAAAGAATTAGCAAGAGATAATACAGTCCATTTGGCCTTTTTAAAAGGAGGCGATATGGCAAAGGCGGTTAGAAAAACTTTTGTCGCTCTGACCTCATTCTTAAACAACTAAAGATTAGAAACGGAGATGAATGTATATGACAGATGATAATGCAAAAACTAAATTAACATTATCGGGAAAATCTACCCTGACACTTAAGCTCAGCGGTAAGCCGCAGGCGGCTGACGGTAAAAAAATGGTGCAGGTTGAGGTGCGCAAAAAAAGAGTTATCGGGCAGAATCCGCAGACCGAAACCAAACCGAAAATTGATGAAGAAACTGCGGCTAAGTTAAAGCTGATTGCCGAGGCAAAAGAATATGATTCTAAACGCCGACAAGAGGAAGAGGAACGCAACTTATTAAGACAAAAACAAAAAGAAGAAGAACTGCGTAAACAAAAAGAAATCGAAGCGGCAGAAAAAGCTCAAGCCGAGGAAAAGGCTAAAAAAGAAGCCGAACAACAGAAAAAAGAAGTCGAACAGCAAAAGAAAGAAGACGCGGCGGTTCAGGTTAAGGAAAATGAAAATCGGGTCTTGACCAAATTTAAGGAAAGACAGAAACATGATTTTGATGATGAAGAAGATGATGATGACTATATTCCGGCAGGTTCGGTGAAAAAGGCCGTGTCAAAGGAAGAGGTGTTTGAGCAAGAACGCAAAAAACAAATAACCAAGCGATCTTTTGAACCGCAACGCCGACAGGCAAAAGTTAGTATTCACAATATCTCAAGCGGTGATGATGACGATGATGATTACGGCTATGGGGCACCGCGTCGCAGATTTAAGAAAAAACAGCCTAAATCGGTGGTGCAGGTTGCACCTGCGGAGAAGGTGATTAAAGAAGTTATTATTCCGGAAATTATAACCGTGCAAGAGTTGGCCAATCGTATGGCCGAAAAATCTGCCGAAGTTATTAAAAAATTGATGTCTTTGGGAGTTATGGCAACCATTAACCAACCGATTGATGCCGATACCGCTCAGATTATTGTTGAAGAGTTTGGTCACAAATTTAAGAGAGTGGCGGATAGCGATGTTGAGCAAATCTTGACAGCCAATGAAGATACTCCGGATATGCTGTTGCCCAGAGCTCCTGTGGTTACCGTTATGGGACACGTTGACCATGGTAAAACCTCTTTGCTCGATGCTTTGCGTGAAACTAATGTTGCCGCAAAAGAGGCCGGTGGTATAACCCAACATATCGGTGCTTATCAGATTACCGTTAAATCGGGTGATAAGATTACCTTTATTGATACCCCTGGTCACGAAGCATTCTCTGAAATGCGTGCCAGAGGTGCTAAGGTTACCGATATCGTGGTTTTGGTGGTGGCGGCCAATGACGGCATCATGCCGCAAACGATTGAGGCTATTCGCCATGCTCAGGCCGCCGAAGTGCCGATTGTGGTGGCAATTAATAAAATCGATTTGCCCGGTGCCGATCCGATGAAGGTTAAAACCTCTTTGTTGCAACACGGAATCGGTGTCGAAGAAATGGGCGGCGAGTGTTTGTGTGCCGAGGTTTCGGCTAAAAAACGCATTAATATCGACAAATTGGTCGATGCAATTTTGCTGCAGGCCGAAATGCTTGATTTGAAAGCCAATCCGAATCGTAATGCCGAAGGTGCAATTATTGAAGCCAAAATGGAAAAAGGCCGCGGTACGGTAGTTACGGCTTTGGTACAGAAAGGAACACTCAAAGTCGGTGATATTTGTATTGCCGGTAAAGAGTGGGGCCATGTTCGTGCCATGTTTAATGAGAATGGTCAAAAAATGCAAGAAGCAGGTCCGGCTACTCCGGTAGAGGTTATCGGGTTACAAGGGACGCCTTCGGCCGGTGATGATTTTGTAGTTGTTGCCGATGAGGGAAAAGCCAAAGAAATTACCGGATATCGTATCAGAAAAGAACGCGAAGCCAAATTGGTTAAATCGGCTAAGTCGGCTATGGAACAAATGCTTGATAAGATTAAGTCCGGTGAGGTTAAACACTTGCCGATTATTATCAAAGCCGATGTTCAAGGGTCGATTGAGGCTATTGAAGGTACGGTTTCCAAGCTTTCTAATGATGAGGTTAGCGTTCAGATACTGCATTCGGCTGTCGGTGCAATTTCCGAATCGGATGTAACTTTGGCTAAAGCGTCTCATGCTTTGATTATCGGATTTAATGTTCGTGCCAATGCCCAAGCCCGAGATATGGCTCGTCGTGACGGAGTTGAGATTAAGTATTATTCAATCATTTACGATGTTTTGGATGATATTAAGAAAGGTTTGGAAGGTATGTTATCGCCCGAACTTAAAGAAAAACTCTTGGGTTATGCCGAAATCAGAGAAGTTTATAATATTACCGGCGTGGGCAAGGTCGGCGGTTGTATGGTTACCGAGGGTATGGTTAAACGCGGTGCTAAAATCCGCTTGTTGCGTGATAATGTGGTTATTCATGACGGAGCTATCGGCCAGCTCAAGCGCTTCAAAGAAGATGTAAAAGAAGTTAAAGAAGGGTTTGAGTGCGGTATTTCATTTGAAAATTATAATGACATTCAGAAAGGTGACTTTATTGAATGTTATGAGATTGAGGAAATTGCCGCAAAATTGCAAGCCTAACTATTTGAAAATCAGTGTAAAACAGCCCAAAGTAAAAAATGGGCTGTTTTTTGTCTTTTTATGTTTGACAATTTTGTCTATTTCTGATAAATTTATGTCATAAGGAAATATAATTTATATATTATGGGAGCATATATTCTTTTGCTTTTGTCATTGATAGTGTTCGTGGCAAGGCGGATTTATCTGAAACGGAATGCCGTTAAAATTGTAGAGATACGGCGTTGCGGAGAAATCAGGTACTGTTCTTTTGAATGGAAGGGGCGGTATTTTGAAAATGGTGTAATTAGCAGTTACGCCAAAAAATTAAAGAGACTCAAAGTTGTTGGTTACGATGTAACCGAGGAAATTTGGGTTCTTGAGTAATAAATCTTTTAATTTTTTTATATGGAAATGTTAAAAATTTTGTTTCCGGTACTGATGTTGCTGGGAACCTATTTGTTATACCAATTCTGCTGCCGCGGAACGTTATTGTCGTTTTCGGCAATATTCGGACTCTCAATGATCTTAAAGGTTGTTGATGTCATGTTATTCGTGGCTGTGGGGGCAATTTTTTATAAAAATCCCCCCGAATTGGTATTTAACATCACCCTTCTTATGCTGGTTATAGGGGTGCAACAAGAAATTCTGCATCAAGCAAGAGCAGATTTTCTTGATTTTGTAACCCACTACGGCAAAAATGTCGACTTTTTCTTGACCGACAAAGAAAACGGCAGAGAAGGGGAAGCGAAAATGAAAGGAGTTTCATTTCCGGTGTTGTATATCGGGGATGAGAAATTGAACAAACAAGAAACCTACAAGGTTGATTTGTTTGTTCTATATGACAAACGCGGAGAACCGGAAGATGTTTACTGCAACTTGTCATAAACTTCAACGGTGAGGTCTTGAAGACCTTGCCGTTTTTTGTTTTAAAAAATCCTTGAAAAATAAAAAAATTGCGTTATAAGGACATGTGCTTGAAGACACCCCTGGAGGTCTTTGAGTCGTTTGGTTTATTTTATAAAGGATTTTGAAAATGATTACTTTTAATGCAGAAAAAAGAGAAAAAGCAGGTAAGGGGGCAGCTCGTGCATGTCGTCGTGAGGGCCGTATTCCTGCCGTTATTTATGGTGGAAAACAAGAACCGATGATGGTTTCTTTGCATCCGGTAGAGTTGGAAAAGGCTCTTGACACCAGAGGTTTTTATGAAGCTGATGTAGAAGTTGTTGTTGACGGACAAAAAATTGCCGTTGTTTGCAAAGATGTGCAGTTCCATCCGGTTTCGGATAAGCCTATTCATGTTGATTTCATCAGAAAGTAAAAAATTCGTCTAATGGGCAACTAATACAAAATTGGCGATATGGCGGCACGAGGATAAATATTTCTTGGTGCCGCTTTTTTATAAAAGAGATGTAAAATGTTTTTAATCGTTGGTTTGGGAAACCCCGGAAAAGAATATGAAAATACCCGTCACAATGCCGGTTTTATGACGGTTGATGCTTTGGCACAAAAGTTTGGATTTGCTCCGTTTAAGAGCAAATTTGACGCCTTGATTGCCGAAGGCAAAATTGGGGCAGAAAAGGTTTATATCTTAAAACCGCAAACCTATATGAATTTGTCCGGTAATGCAGTAGTAAAAGCCGCTAATTTTTATAAGATTTTACCGCAAAACATAATAGTTATTCACGATGATATGGATTTGCCATTGGGCAAGATAAAAGCCAAACTCGGCGGTGGTGCCGGCGGACATAACGGATTAAAATCAATAGATGCGGCAATTACGCCGAATTACAATCGTATCAGAATCGGGGTCGGGCATCCTATTGGCAAAGGCGAAGAGGTGGTTAATCATGTGTTGTCCGGTTTCGGCAAGGCTGAAAAAGAAGTTTTGCAAAAAGATATTGAGCTGATTTTAGATACCATAGAAGTGTTGATTGAAAAAGGAATTGCCGAATATTCGTCTTGCTTGGGAATGAGACAAAAGAACTGATACAAGCTTTTTTGCGGTTGAAATTGCGAAAATTATAAGCTATAACAATGCCGATTTTGAATTTTTGGGGAGAGTTTTGATATGGGATTTAATTGCGGTATTGTCGGATTGCCTAATGTGGGAAAATCTACTTTGTTTAATGCCTTAACCCAAACCATTGCGGCACAGGCAGCCAATTTTCCGTTTTGTACGATTGAACCAAATACCGGTAGGGTGGCAGTGCCGGATGAGAGGTTGCAAAAGCTTGCCGATATTGTAAAACCCAAACAAATTGTGCCGACCCAACTCGAATTTGTTGATATTGCCGGATTGGTTAAAGGTGCTTCCAAGGGTGAGGGCTTGGGCAACCAGTTTTTGGCCAATATTCGTGAAGTGGATGCCATAATTCATGTGTTGCGTTGTTTTGAAGACGAAAATATTACCCATGTCGAAGGTTCGGTCGACCCTATTCGTGATGCCGAAATTGTTGAAACCGAGTTAATGATTGCCGATTTGGAATCTTTGGAAAAAAGGTTTGATCAGGCTCAGAAAAAAGCCAAAGGCGGTGATAAAGAAGCCATCCTTAATGTGTCGGTTATGGCTCCGATTATCGAAGCCTTGAAAATGGGACAGCCGGCTCGTACCGCCGCTCCCGATGAGAGCAATAAAGATGCTTATAAAACCTATAAAATGTTGCAGCTTTTGACCGCAAAACCGGTATTGTATGTATGTAATGTCGATGAGGCGGCGGCCGCAGAGGGTAACGAATTTTCTAAAAGAGTGTTTGAAAAGGCCAAAGAAGAAAATGCTCGTGCGGTAATTATTTCGGCGGCAATAGAATCGGAAGTGGCTCAGCTTGATGACGAAGCCGAGAAAAAAGAATTTTTGGAGACTTTGGGCTTAAAAGAAACCGGATTGTCGAAAATTATTCGTGAGGGTTACAATCTTTTGGGCCTGCAAACTTATTTTACTGCCGGCCCCAAAGAAGTCAGAGCCTGGACATTTGTTAAAGGTTCGAAAGCACCGGTCTGTGCCGGTATCATTCACTCGGACTTTGAACGCGGCTTTATTCGTGCCGAAACCATCTCTTATGATGATTTTGTTACTTTGGGTGGTGAACAGGCCTGCAAAGAAGCCGGCAAAATGCGTTCCGAAGGAAAAGAGTATGTGGTGCAAGACGGCGATTTGCTAAACTTTTTATTCAATGTTTAGCGGATTTCTACTTGTATATTTACTCCTCATGTACCTTTTTTGTGTACACTTCGTCGTAAATATACTGCGTATTAATCTCGCTAAACATTGAATAAATAAACAAGAGCGGATTCCTACTGGTATATTTACTCCTCATGTACCTCTTTTGTGTACACTTCGTCGTAAATATACTGCGTATTAATCTCGCTAAACATTGAATAAATAAAAAAGAGCGGATTCCTACTTGTATATTTACTCCTCATGTACCTCTTTTGTGTACACTTCGTCGTAAATATACTGCGTATTAATCTCGCTAAACATTGAATAAATAAAAAAGAGCGGATTCCTACTTGTATATTTACTTCTCGTATAACTTTTAAAACTTTCTTGTTTAGAGGATATAAAAATGCGTTTGGCTTTGTTTCAACCCGATATTCCGCAAAACACCGGAACTTTGCTCAGGCTGGGAGCCTGTTTGGATTTGCCTTTGGATATTATTGAACCTTGCGGTTTTGTGTTTAATGAAAAGGCAATGCGACGCGCCGGTATGGATTATTTGGATAAGGTGGAATATCGCAGGCATAATTCCTGGGATGATTTTTTGCAGTTTCGTACTCAAAACCCGCAAGAATACGGGCGCATCGTTTTGATGACAACCAAAGCCAGCCAACCTTATACCGATTTTCAATTTAGAAAAAACGACATTATTTTGATGGGACGCGAATCGGCGGGAGTACCCGAAGAAGTGCATAATTTGGCTGACGCCAGAGTGGTAATTCCGATGTCGCCGGATACTCGTTCAATAAATATGGCAATATCGGCGGCAATGGTAGTGGGCGAAGCTTTGCGGCAAATCAGGTGGCAAAAATAAGATTTTTAAAGTTTTTTGTACAAAACTAGTTGACCATTTTGTCTAAAAGTGCTATTTTACGATTTATAAAAAAATTATTGAAAATATTATTAAGTCAGGTTTCAAGCAGGCTTTTGCTGTGCTCTTTTAGGCTTAAAAATTTTAAATTTATTGAATTATGGCAAAAGAAAACATTGTAATCCCAACGATTTCTCGGGATTATTACTTGAGCGGGGAAGGTCCGATTAGGCTGAGAACTGCCAGCCCGACTCGTTCGGAAAAATTTGAACGCCTAGAAAGATTTCTTTCCGGTATTTATGAGGAAGAAACGGGAGAGTTTTTTCCTGATAAGTTTACCGGGATTGTGACGGCTCTCTCAGAGGCTTATCCCATGGGTATGGGCTTCGCATTGGAACCTGATATCAATAATGAATATCAGAAGATTCCGGTGCGCTTGGGGTCCCTGGTTAGAGGTCGCTACGCGACGGAAGCCCGCACCTATTTGCGAGATAAAGAAGGTCACCTCTCAAATATCATGGACGCTAGGAACGTTATGGTATATCAGGCGGCACTCAATGCTGCCGAAAGGGTTGCTTGTTTTTTTCAATTAGGAACACCGCAATATCGCGGCGTTTATATGATTGGGGAAAAGAAAATTCCGTTTCGAGTGTTTGAAACCGGAGGGAAGAAAGACATTTTTGTGAACATGGTAAACGGAATGATTACCATGGATCATAAAGATGATGCTATGGAGCAAGCTCCAAGCAAGTTCTCCTACGGCGAAATAAGATTTCGTCCGCGTTGGGAGGATAACCTTAAGGATTATGTGCGCTATTAATTAGTGTCTGAAGTCCTTAAAAAAGGTGTTAAATGTCTTAGCAAAGGCATTTGACACCTTTTTTGTTGTAAAAAGAGAGAAAATATTAACTTTTTTATGCTATATGTGTTTTTGTTATTGAAAATTAAGTTTTTGTTGCTAAATTTAATCTTGTGTTAGCTGCGGTTGCAGTTATTGCAAAATTTTAAAACCATATGGAGAATATAAAATGAAAAAGCTTTTAAGTATGTTTTGTGCTGTTTTGGCTTTGTCTGCTTGTTCAACTTTGGGCGAAAGCTCTTTCTTTGGCGGCAGCGAATGCGAATCCAGAATGGCTCGTGACTTCATGGAAAACGCTGAAGACAGAGTCTTCTTCGCATTTGACAGCTCTGCTATTTCTTTGGATGCTGCCGAAGTTTTGGATACTCAAGTTAAATGGTTGAAGAAACATGAAGATGTTAAAGTTGTTGTTCAAGGTTACTGCGATGAAAGAGGTACCAGAGAATACAACTTGGCTTTGGGTGAAAGACGTGCCAATGCCGTAAAACAGTATTTGGTTTCTAAAGGTATTGCCGCTGACAGAATTTCTGTAATCTCTTACGGCAAAGAAAGACCGGCTGTTTTGGGTAACAACGAAGCTGCTTGGGCTCAAAACCGTCGTGCCGTTACCGTTGTTGTAAGCGAATAATAAATACGACGATAATAGGGTTTCTGACTTATGCCTTCGGATTGTTTTCCGAAGGCATAATTTTTTGCTCTTGTGCTTTGCGGGCTTTTGTTTTAAATTGTGATAAAATATTGTTTTATCCGGAGATGAAAAATGAAAAAAATTGGTTTGGTTGTGTCGGTTGTGGTTTTGGTGACGGCTTTTGATGTGAACGCAGTGTCTGATAATGCTTTGCAAAGACAAATAGATGAGCTGCGTGAAGATATACAAGTAATGCAAAGGCAAAACTATCGCAACAAGGAAGCCGGTGAAGCTCAGGATGTGGTAAAAATGGGCGAGATGGATGAAAATTTACGCGATGTTATCGGGCGGATGGATATGATTGAACACCAGATTAAAACTTTGGATGAAAAAATTAATCTGCTTAACAAAGATATTTATGTTCGGCTGAAAATGATTGAGGGAAAGCCCATTGAAAGCGGTGGTTTGGGCAAAGAAGCCCCAAAGAAAAAATTTGATGCTCCGGTAGCTCAAGACGCACCGGCTTCAATCGTCGGCGGAGCAATTACCAAGGGGGATGATTTGCCGGAAGTTAAAACCAAATCCGCCGAACAAATTTATCAGGAAGGTTTGGACGCCATTAACAGCGGTAACAACGAATTGGCCGCCGAAAAATTTACGGTATTTCTGACCAAATTCCCTGATAATAAATTAGCCGCCAATGCTCAATATTGGTTGGGCGAATCTTACTATGGTCGCAAAGATTATGCCAAAGCGGCAGTAGCTTTTGCCAAAGGATATGAAAAATATAAAGACGGCAATAAAGGGGCTGACAATATCTTAAAACTCGGAATGTCAATGCAAATGCTCGGCAAAAAAGACGAGGCTTGCACCGCTTTTGTAAATCTGCCCAAAGAATTTCCTAAGGCAACCGATAATTTGAAAAATAAGGCGGCTCAGTTGGCCAAAGAGCTTGATTGTAAATAAGAGTTATGAAGGATTTTTTTGCCAAATATAAAATTGATGAAGAAGTTATCGCGGTCGGAGTTTCGGGCGGGGCGGACTCTTTGGCCTTGGCCTTATTGTTACAACAAGCCGGAAAAAAGGTAGTGGCTTTGACGGTTAACCATGGCTTGCGCAAAGAAGCTCAAGATGAGGCGGAATATGTGGCTCAAATTATGGCAGAAAATAAAATAGAACATCATATTTTGTTTTGGCTGGGTGAAAAGCCTAAAAAAGGAATCGAAGAAGCCGCCAGAGAAGCCAGATATAATTTGTTATTTGATTTTTGTCGGCAAAACGATATTAAAGTTTTGGCAACCGGGCATCATATGCGAGATCAGGCCGAAACATTTTTGCTAAGGCTAGCTCGAGGCAGCGGAGTGTTTGGTTTGAGCGGAATTTTGCCGGTGAGCGAACGACAGGGAATTAAAATTATTCGGCCGTTGCTTAATACTCATCCCGATGAGATGAAAAAATTTTTGCTCAAACAAAATATCAAATGGGTTGAAGACCCGATGAATGGCGATGAGGATTTTCTCAGGGTAAAAATCCGTAAGTTTTTGCCGGAACTTGCAAAAATCGGTATTGATGAAAAAAGGTTGGCACAAACGGCGGCTACACTGCTTAAAACCAGAGAGTTTATTCAAAAAGAGGTTGATAAGTTTGTAAATGATTATGTCAGAAATTGGGATGATGTGGCAGTGAGTTTGTCGTGGCAAAAATTAAAATCTTTGGACTTAGAAATAAGTCGCCGCGTTTTAAGCGAACTGATTTGCCGGATAGGTAATGAAGATTATGCTCCCAAAGCCGATGAGTTGGAAAGAGTTTTGACCGAAGATGGTGATTTTAGGGGTTGCACTTTGGGCAAATGTGAATTACTTTGGGCGGCAAAAAGATTGTGGATTATACCGCAAGATGAAACAAATGCACTGATGAGCAAAAGCTGTTGGGATAGCTTTGCGGCCATTCATCCGCAGTATAAAAACACCGGACTGCCTTATAAGGTCAGACGGGCATTGTGGCAGAATTTGAAGGATTAAAATGGCAAAGGCTAAAAGAAAATCGGATTTTATAGTAAGTGGTTTGGTCGCACAAAACCGCCGTGCCAACTTTGATTATTTGATTGAAGAAAAATTTGTGGCCGGTTTGCAACTTTTGGGAACCGAGGTTAAGTCTTTGCGGTTGGGGCATGCTAATATCAATGATGCTTATGGAATCGAGCGGAATGGTGAGATTTTTATGGCCAATATGTTTATTGCCGAGTATGCCAACAAGGGATATTCTTCGCATGCCGAAAAACGCGAACGCAAGCTATTGCTTACCAAAAAAGAAATAAGAGATATTATGAACGCTTTGGCCAAAAAGGGAGCAACCTTGGTAGCGATAAGATTGTTTTTTGATAATCGCGGCAGAGCCAAGCTTGAGGTTGGGCTCGGCCGTGGCAAAAAGAATTATGATAAGAGGGAGACGATTAAGAATCGCGAACTCGATAGAAAAATACGTCTAAAGGATTTCTAAAGCAGCTTTGTGCGGTCTCGCAAAATTCATGTACTGCTTTGTACACTAAAATTTTGCTCGCCTGCAAATCCACTTTATAAATATCTACAAAACTTCGCGGCGGCCGACATGATCAGCAGCCGAAACTATGCCCTCGGCTTCCATGCGGTCTATAATCGAAGCCGCTCGATTGTAGCCTATCCTTAATCTTCTTTGGACATAGCTGATGGAAGCTTTCTTGTCGTTTTGTACAATCTGCACGGCTTGGCGATACAAGTCTTCGTCACTGCCGCCTCCGCCGAAATCACCGTTGTCAAATACTGCTCCGCCACCGGATTTGCTGTCATTTAATTCGCCTTCGGTTACCGCTTCGACATATTCGGGTTGCTTTTGCTTTTTTAGGAACTCAACAATTTGCTCAACTTCGCTATCTTTGACAAAAGGTGCATGAACACGCAACGGACGTTGTCCGGCCGGCATATAAAGCATATCGCCCATGCCTAATAGTTGCTCGGCTCCTTGTTCGCCTAAAATGGTGCGGCTGTCTATTTTTGAGGTTACTTGATAGCTGATACGGGTCGGGAAGTTGGCCTTAATCGTACCGGTAATAACATCAACCGACGGTCTTTGCGTCGACATAATCAGGTGAATACCCGCGGCACGAGCCATTTGTGCCAAACGCTGAATTGCCGCTTCGACCTCTTTGCCGGCAACCAACATCAAATCGGCCATTTCATCAACGACAATCACAATATAAGGCATCGGAGTTAAATCGAGTTCTTGCTCTTCGTATATCGGTTTGCCGGTTTCCATATCAAAGCCGGTTTGAACCGTGCGGGTGATTTTTTCACCGCTGCTTCGCAATTCTTCAAGTCGTTGGTTGTAACCGCTGATGTTGCGAACATTTAACTGAGCCATGGCACGATAGCGGTCTTCCATCTCTTTAACCGCCCATTTTAGACCGATAACCGCTTTGGACGGGTCGGTAATAACCGGAGTAAGCAAGTGCGGAATGCCGTTGTACATGGTAAATTCCAACATCTTGGGGTCTATCATTATCAGTTTGCACTCATCGGGACGCATACGGTACAAAAGCGAAATTATCATCGAGTTAACACCGACAGACTTACCGGAACCGGTGGTACCGGCAACCAGTAAGTGAGGCATTTTTGATAAATCGGCATAGGTGTTTTTGCCACCGATATCCTTACCCAAACTTATGGTTAGAGCGGCTTTGGCGTTTTTAAAATCATCACTTTCCAGTAAATCACGCAGATACACAATTTCGCGGGTGGAGTTGGGGAGTTCGATACCGATGGTATTTGACCCCGGAACAACCGCAATACGAACCGAGACCGCACTCATGGAGCGAGCAATATCATCAGACAATCCAATTACACGAGCCGTTTTGGTGCCTGGTGCCGGTTCAAGCTCGTAAAGAGTGACTACCGGGCCGGGGCGAATCTGTACTATTTTGCCCGATACGCCGAATTCTTGCAGAACTTCTTCTAATTTGGCGGCAACTTTTTCAAGTTCTTTTTGACTCATGTGCTGCGTGGCTTTGTCTTTTGCGGCAGACAGCAGATTAATATCGGGAAACTCATAGCCGTCATCAATTTTACTGACCGGTTTGGCAATTTTTATGGTCGCCGAAGCTGTGGTATTCTTGTTTTCTTTATTGTCACGAAGTTTGGGCTCTTTGCGAGTTTTGGTCGGTTTTGTTGAGGCTTTTTTGCTCTTTACTTTGGCACCAAAACTGCATAGACTGCGACAGCCGTTGATGAACATAATCAATATGCCGCCAATAAATAATATAAATTTTTTGCTTAATTTGTACCAACTGCTGATGTTTATTCCGCAGGCAAAATTAAACGAAATCAAAGCAAGCAAAAACAGTATGCCGCCTAAGATTATGTCGTTATAGGCAAAGGGGTATATGCGGGAGGTTAAACTTAAAAATTGGCGGGTAAAAAATACCCCGATGTTGCCGCCGAAACTAAATCTTTCCGCTTCACCAAGGCTCAAATCCAAGAAGGTTGATAGGCATACGGTACCTAAAATAAAGGCAAATATACGGCCATAAGCATGGACAAAGGTTTTGTACCTTAAAATCTCATAGCCCCAAACCAAAGGTGCAATTAAGAATATTGCCAGACCCAATCCAAACCAACTTAAAGCAAAGCTTGCCGCGTAAGCCCCGTTTGCTCCCAATAAGTTGTTTATGGGCAGAGAATTGGCTATATTGTATCCGGAATCGCGGCTGTCATAAAACAGACACGAAAATATTAAAAACAATGCGGATAGTATAAAAAATACACCAAGTCCGAATGTCAAAACCTTGGCGAAAAGTGTTTTTCCTTTTTTGCGTTTAGCCATTTTAATTCCTTTGATTTGAGATAGCTCTTTAAATATCTTAGTTGCCAAGTATATATTAAAATTGTCAAAAATCCCTTAATTTTTATTTTTATAACTGGTGCAATGTTCTTGACTTTTGTTGAGCTTTAAACCAATCTTATGGGCAGTTAATTTTAGCAGTAAAAAGGATAAAAATATGTTTAGATTAGATGGAAAAGTTGCTTTGATTACCGGTGCTGCCGGCGGTTTGGGCGATAAGATTGCTCACACTTTGCATGCTCAGGGTGCTAAATTGGCTTTGACCGATATGCGTGCCGAGCCGATGGAAAAATTAAAGGCCGAATTGGGTGATAATGTTGAAGTATTTGTTGCCAATCTTTCGGATTCAGAGGCTATTAAAACCTTGGTTGCCGAGGTCGAAGCAAAATTCGGACAAATCGACATTTTGGTTAACAATGCCGGTTTAACCAGAGATAATTTGTTTATGAGAATGAGCGATGATGAATGGCAGTTGGTATTGGATGTTAACCTCTCTGCCGGTTTCAAATTGGCCAGAGGTGTTATCAGAGGTATGATGAAACGCCGCTTCGGTCGTATTATCGGTATTGCCTCGGTAGTAGGTGTTACCGGAAATGCCGGTCAGGCTAACTATGCCGCTTCTAAGGGTGGTATGATTGCTATGAACAAATGCTTGGCTCAAGAAGTTGCTTCTCGCGGTATTACCGTTAACTCTATTGCTCCGGGCTTTATCAGAACTCCGATGACCGATGTTCTGCCTGATGATGTTAAAACAGCTTTGTTGGCTAAAATTCCGGAAGGAAAACTCGGAGAGGCTCAGGATATTGCCAATGTGGTTGCTTTCTTGGCTTCTGACGAATCGCAATACATTACCGGCCAAACTATTAACATCAACGGCGGTATGGCTATGATTTAATAGCTGACCAGGGGCTGTAATAAAAAACCGGATATTCAAGTATCCGGTTTTTTGTTATTTCAAATCTTGGGCAACTTTGGGATCTTGCAAAAGCTTTTCTATCTTGTCTACCGCCTCAAATGTTTTATCAACCCGGAAATTTATCTCCGGTACATAACGCAGAGATGTTTGTGCCGCAACCTGTTTGCGGAAAAAGTTAGCGGCAAGCTGTAGGCCGCCTAATACTTCTTGCAAAAAATTGCCGTTTGAGGTGATGAACCATACCGTGCAATATTTCAAATCGGGCGAGACGGTTACTTCGGTAATGGTGACAAGAGTGTCAATTCCCTCTAAATTGTGGACTTCGCCGCGGTCAATAAAACGCGTGATGATTTTTCTGATTTCTTGGGCTACCCTTAGCTGTCTTTGCGAAGGTTCTTTATCGGCCATGTTTTTTCTCCTAAACTTTTGTATAATCTTACTTTCATATAAAGCTAAAAAGCTTTATTTGGCAAGTGTTTTTGCTAAAAGGTTTGACAGCTTGGTCAATTTGCCGTATCAAAAAATTAAACGGAGAGGAAAATGAAGCATAAAAAAGGCGAAAATGTTAACGGTTGGTTGATTATAAACAAACCGGCGGGAATGGGGTCAACCTTGGTGGTTAATCTGACGCGAAAGTTGCTAAATGCCAAGAAAAACGGACATACCGGAACTCTTGATCCTTTTGCCGAAGGAGTGTTGCCGATTGCCTTTGGTGAGGCAACCAAACTTATTCCTTATGTGATGGACGGCGATAAAGAATATGAGTTTGTTTTGAAATTCGGGGCAGCTACCGATACTTTGGATTTGACCGGAAATGTGGTCGCACGGAGTTCTAGAATCCCTGGTAAAGATGAAATATTGGAGGCTCTGCCAAAATTCATCGGGGAGATTGAGCAAACTCCGCCGCTGTATTCGGCACTAAAGATTGCCGGAGAAAGAGCATATGATTTGGCAAGAAAAGGACTTAATCCGGAAATGCCAAAACGAATCGTAAAAATTTATGATTTGCAGCTTATTGAAATGATGAGCGAATCTGAGGCAAAATTTAGAGTAAAATGCTCTAAAGGTACTTATGTCAGAACTTTGGGGGCAGATTTGGCTCAAAATTTGGGCTCATGCGGCCATTTAACCGCTCTAAAAAGGACAAAATGTGCCTTATTTGATATCTCGGATACGATTTTGCTGGAAAAATTAAAAAATATGGAGTATGTTGAGGAACGCAAAAAATTGTTGCTTCCCTTGTTGACATGTCTGTGCGACATCACGGTCATTGCCGTAGGGGAAGAAGATGCCGCCAAGTTGCGTAAAGGACAGGCTATTTCACCAAAGGCTTATGCCGATAATATGACACTCGGTGAAGCGGCTGCGGTCTTTGAAAATGAATTGGTGGCTATGGTGCGAGTGGAAGAAAGCAGAATTTCTCCCGTTCGTGTGTTTAATTTGTAATGAAAAAGGAAAAACGATGTCGATATCTAATGAAAAAAAACAGGAACTTGTTAAAGCTTTCGGATTAAACCCCAATGATACCGGTTCTCCGGAGGTTCAAATTGCTATTTGGACCGAGGAAATCAACAACTTGGTTGAACACTTCAAAGTTCATGCCAAAGATAATCACTCTCGTTTGGGTTTGATGAAAAAAGTTGCTCGTCGTCGTCACTTGCTTGACTATTTGAAGGCTAAAGACGAGAACAGATATAAAACCGTTATCGCTAAGTTAAACATCAGACGATAATTTGGTTTGCTTTGAGGTCGCGGAGCTTGTTGAAAGAGCTCCGCAACCTGTATTAAAATCCTGCATGGGGCAGGTAGAGGATTGTATGATAGATGAAAGGTAATTGTATATGATCGATTTTAGAGAAGTCCGCAAAGAAATGATGTGGGGCGGACGCAAGTTAGTTTTGGAAACCGGTAAAATATCGCGTCAAGCCGCCGGTTCGGTGGTGGTTACTTATGGTCAAACCGTTGTCCATGGTACCGTTTGTGCCGCTAAAGAGGTGAAGGCTGATCAAGACTTCTTCCCCTTGACCGTTAATTATCAAGAAAAATATTATGCTACCGGTAAAGTTCCGGGCGGCTTTATGAAAAGAGAAGGTAAACCTTCCGAACGCGAAGTTCTTATCTCGCGTTTGATTGACAGACCTATTCGCCCGTTGTTTCCCGATGCCTTCAAAAATGAAGTGCAGGTCGTTTGTACCGTGTTGGCTCACGATAAACAAACCGATTCAGATGTTGTTGCCATGATTGCCGCTTCTGCCGCTTTGGCCGTTTCCGGTATTCCGTTCTTGGGTCCTATCGGGGCTGCTAAAATCGGTTATAAAGATGGTCAATATATCTTGAACCCGACCATTGAACAACAGCAAACTTCGGATTTGGAATTGGCCGTAGCCGGCACCAAAGAAGGTGTTTTGATGGTTGAATCCGAAGCTAACGAGCTGTCGGAAGAGGTTATGCTCGGTGCCGTTATGTTCGGTTTTGAAAACTTCCAACCGGTTATTGATTTAATTAATGAACTCAAAAACGAAGCCGGTAAAGAAGCTTGGGAAATGCCGGTATTTCCGCCGGAGTTCGATGCCCTTTATGCCAGAGTGGAAAAAGATTTTGAAGCTAAATATGCCAAAGCTTTTGAAGAAACCGATAAACTTACTCGCGGTACTTTGGTCGGTCAAATTTCGGAAGAGGTTAAGGCTACAATCGATCCTGAAAACGAAATCGAAAACCGCTATGTCGGTGATGTTATCGAAAAATTAATGCACAAAGTAGTACGCGAAAAAGTTTTGACTACCGGTCATCGTATTGACGGCCGTGATACCAAAACCGTACGCCCGATACAGTGTGAAGTTGATGTTTTGCCTACAACCCACGGTTCGGCTTTGTTTACCAGAGGTGAAACTCAGGCTTTGGTGGTTACTACTTTGGGTGTGGGCGAAGATGCTCAAATCATTGACGGTTTGTTTGACGAAACCAAAGAAGATTTTATGCTTAACTATAACTTCCCGCCTTATTCGGTTGGTGAATGCGGTCGCTTGGGTTCTCCGGGACGTCGTGAAATCGGTCACGGAAAATTGGCTTGGCGTGCAATTCACCCGATGATGCCGAAAGATAAAGACGCTTTCCCCTACACCGTACGCGTGGTTTCCGAAATTATGGAATCGAACGGTTCGTCTTCGATGGCTACGGTTTGCGGTTCTACCATGTCTTTGATGTCGGCAGGTGTGCCGTTGCGGAAACCAGTTGCCGGTATTGCCATGGGCTTGATTAAAGAAGATGACGGCAGAGTTGCTATCTTGACCGATATCTTGGGTGATGAAGATCACTTGGGCGATATGGACTTTAAGGTTGCCGGTACTAAAGATGGGGTTACCGCTTTGCAAATGGATATTAAAATTACTTCCATTACCAAAGAAATTATGCAAAAAGCCTTAATCCAAGCTCATGAAGGCAGAATTCATATCTTGGGCGAAATGGCCAAAGCTATCGCCGAGCCGCGTCCGCATGTTTCTGACCGAGCACCCAGAATCGTTGCTATCAAAATTCCGGTAGATAAAATTCGCGAGGTTATCGGAACAGGTGGTAAAGTTATCAGAGAAATCGTTGATACAACTCATACCAAAATTGATATTTCCGATGACGGCGTAGTTAAAATTGCTTCGATGAAAAAAGAAGACGGCGATGCCGCTTTGGAATGGATTATGGGTATTGTTGCCGAACCTGAAACCGGTAAAATCTATCATGGTACCATTACCAAGATTATGGATTTTGGTGCGTTTGTTCGTTTCCTCGGTACTACCGAAGGTTTGGTTCACATCTCGGAGGTTAAGAACGAGAGAATTGCCTCGGTTTCTGACTTCTATAAAGAAGGTGACAAAATCTGGGTTAAGTGCTTGGGTGCCGATAATCGCGGTAAGATTAAACTTTCGGCTAAGAGAGTTAATCAAGAAACCGGTGAAGATTTGGAAAATAAATAATCCTTATCTGATATAAACAAAAGGGCTCTGCTTGTGGCAGAGCCCTTTTGTGTTCATAAAAATTTATAAAGATTTGAATTCTGTTAAAGTGCTTACTTCAAGGTAAGGATTACATTTCTTTTCTTCGCCTAAGCTCATTGGGGCGACAGGTAATCCGGAAGCCAAACGCTCGCGAGCTTTGGTCAAGTATTTTTGGATGTCTTCATTTCCGTGGTTGTAGTTAAAAGCAAACCCGGCACTGCCCATGGTGTATTCGTGTCCGGGGTAAAATAATGTATCATCGGGTAGAGCTTTTATTTTTTGCAAGGCAACAAACATCTGTTCGGATGTTCCTTCGAAAATACCGCCGATACAAAGATTAAATAAGGTGTCGCCGGTGAACAAAACTTTATCTGCTCTAAAATAATACAAAATGTGGCCGATAGTATGAGCCGAAACATCTATAATCTCGGCAACGGATTCACCTAAACTAAATACTTTTCCGGCCTCGAGACCTATATCGGCACTTTCTATGCGGTGCATATCGGCAGAATTGCATACAACTTGGGCATTATATTTGTTTTTTAGCTCAATATTGCCGTCAACATGATCAAAATGATGGTGCGTATTTAAAATGTATTGCGGCTTAACTCCTAAATCATCACATTTTTTGATAACCGGGGCGGCTTCTGACGGGTCAATAACGGCGGCTAATTTACTGGTGCTATCAATTATAACATAGGCGTAATTATCCATATAGTCCGGACGGCATAATACCGGATAAACTTCTAGCATTTACAGATACTCCTCGGGGTTTATTTCATCAATTTGCTCTTTATCAATATATTCTTTGGCATATTCCAAGTAAACACCGCTTCTGATGAAAAGTTCGTATAAGTCAGGATCAAGATGCCCGCTGTTTTTCATCTCTTGCATAATTCGTAAAACTTCGGACAGTTTTTTCGGTTCTTTGTACGGCCTGTCACGAGCGGTTAGGGCTTCATAAACATCGGCTATGGCCATAATCTTGGCCGGAATAGACATCTGTTTACCGGTTAGGCCATTGGGGTAGCCTTTGCCGTCGACTCTTTCGTGATGAGCTCCGGCATATTCAACAATGTTGGATAGCTCAGGCGGGAACGGCAGATTCTTCAATATCTGAATCGTGGTGACAATATGCTCGTTTATCTTTTGTCTTTCGGCTTGATTTATGGTGCCTTGGCGAATTTTTAAGTTGGTTAATTCACCTTGATTATAGGTGGCGGCAAGTTGTTCGGGACGGTCTTGCAAAACAGACTCAACCTCAGGATTATTGTAGATCGAAGGAGTATTAATCAGTTTGCGTTCGCCCCAAGATAAACCGACCATACGGTTGAAATAGCGAGTAAAAGTGAGTTCTTGAGATATTTGGTCCAATCTTTCCATATCTTCATCACTTAGTGCGGTGTCACCTATATTACAGCGACCGATAAACTCAAAGTCTTCGGTAAGCTTTTTTACTTTGGCTACAAATTCGGCTTGTAAATTTTCTTTGTTGTCCGTGTTTTGCAGTCGCTTTTGTAAATATTCTATATGGGCATCACGACGCAAAATCTCAAAGCGGTCTCTAATCTCGTGAATGCGATTATGAACGGTTTCAAGTTTGGCTGATTTGTCCATTATAAATTCCGGCGTGATGATTTTGCCACAATCATGCAACCAGGAGGCTATATGCAAGGCATACCAGTCATCGTCCGACATTTCAAAATTTTTGAAGGCTCCTTCGTTGGCTTGGACTGCCGCTGATGCCAGTAATCTGGTGATAATCGGGACTTTTTGGCAGTGAAGGCCGGTATAGGGCGATTTGGCATCAATAGCTTTGGCCATTATATCTACAAAAGATTCAAGCAGTTGGGTGTAGGATTCTTCCAGCCTTTTGCGTTCCAGGGCTATGGAGAGCATATTGCATACGGATATTATCCGATTTTGCATATCACTGCTAAAATTTATTATCTTACCATTGGGAGCTTTGGCGTTGATAAACTGAGCGACTCCGATAACATTGTTTTTACTGTCGGAAATCGGAAATGAGAGCATCGATAAGGTATTGTAATTGTTTTCTTCATCAAATTCTTTGAGGTATGATGAGTCTATGTTCGTTTCATTAAAAACATTGGCAGTATTGATTACTTCGCGGCTTACGGCACATAGTTCCGCCGGCCGCTTGGGATGCTTTTCCATTATGTCGGGGAGATATACCGAGGGATATAAACGCATATTTGAAGTGCCGGATATGGAAGTGTTGAGACTTTCTATGCGGCTGTATACCAAATTTAGAAATTTTTTCTGGGTAACATGAAAGAAAAAACAGCCATCGGCAGCGGCTATGTTTCCGGCTAAAAGCATGGTGGTCTCGATAATCGTGTCGGAAGAAACTCCATGCGAAATATCATCGCAGAGCTTTAAAATACGGGGTAAAATTATATCTGATGAATTTGTTATCAATTATTGCTCCAGTGCTAGACAAATCAATTTATCTTTGATACCAGATATTTGATATCTTCGGGACTTAGTTCATCATTTTTCTGCGTAAAGCTCAAAATCCTTTCAATAACCTTGTGACCAAAAGCCTTGCGGTCGGAGCGGGCACAATCAAAACGAATCTCCTGTATAACCTTTAATGCACTGAAAATGGCCGGAAATACATTTTTGGGGATAAAGGCCTTACGAAGCAGATTGCGTATCATAAAATCGGTTTTGTTGTTGAATAGTATTTTCCGTACTTCTGCAATCGGAGTTTCTGATAAGTAGACAAGTGCATATTCAAAAAACTTTAAATCACCCAAACATATTGAACGGACAACTAAACCCGGGGTGAGGCGATTGGCCTTGTATAGCTGGTGAACTAATTCTTCAATTTGGTTATCGGATGAATATTCTTCCGATATACTCAAGGTGATTTTTTCTTTGACCTCATCTACAAGATTTGATGCCAAATCTTTGGGTAGGTTATGCTGTAAGATTAGGTGAGTTTTTAATTTGTAGGAAAGCTTATCTACTATTTTTTCGATTACCGAAACCGGAAGCTCAGAGCGGTATACAAGCCGTTGCTTGATATCGTCGTTTTCGGAATACTTTACGGCAATAGTGTTTAGAGTTGATTCTCTGATCTCCGCTTTATCGTTGGATACAAGCTCGCCTACTACTTCTCCGGAGCATTTGTCGGCGATATATTCCGAAATATCGGCCGATAAGCCGGAACGTTTAGCGATGGCTTTTTGACGGTTGATACCGGGCATACTCAAGATTTTGAGCATATCTTCATTACTTAAGGATTCATAGTACTGTAAAAACGGAACGGCTATGCTGTCGCGGTCGTTAATAATGCTGCTTACTATGTCTTCGGGCAAATCAGAACAATGCTTTAGGCTGTCGGACAAAACTTCGCGAACCTTAATCTCGGCATCGTGAACCATTAATCTAAAAATGTCTTCGGCTAATTTTACCGCCTGCGGTGAAATATCTTTGTCTTGGTAGAAAAGACTTACTTTGCGAGCAATAATAGACTTGCTCTCCGATGAAACATCTTGAGCTAAGTCGGTAACATCTTGCATACTCAGGTCGTTTTTGCTCATGGTCAGGCTCCCTTAAATCAGTCGAAGCTTCTATAGTTTTATCTTATAACAAAAAATGGTTAATGACTAATTACATTTTTGTTACATATCTTGCATATTTTTTTAATGCGGCTTTGCCTACCATCGTATCATCTATTTGGGATTTGTCTATAGTTATCAGTTCATAGTAGGCAAGCGTATAGTCAAAAATACCGGCATAATTCTTTAAATTTGAGCTGCCGTAAACATACGGAGCTAAAATCAGCCCCGACATATTGGAGGTGCGTTCCCGGCGTTCGCGGCGAAAATTGCGTAGGCTCTTGAATGTAGGTGTCGAGTTAATCTTTAGAGCAAATTCTTGCATTGAGGTATATATATCGGGATAGGTTTTTATGCGGTAGCTGTCATCTTCCGTCTCACCAAGCGGCTTTAATCCTTGGTCGGTGTGCCAAACAAGTTGCTTGTACAAGGAATTGCCTTCTTTTACTATCCTTGAGGTTCCCCAGTTGGTTTCGATAGCCGCGGCGGTTATCATTATTGAAGGGGGAATTTGGTCAACTCTTACCAATAATTCTTTGAGAAGATTGTTATACCGTTCTTGTCCTTTCAATCTTGTGAATACATCGTATTTGACGGACTGTTCTTCAATAAGAGATATGTCCGCAGAAGACAGTTCTTCGCCGCGGTTGAATTTTTGCGAAATTGCCGATATTTCTGCTCTCTCTTTTAGGATTTCTTGATTTAATCGTAAGGCAAGCGGGGTAAGTATTTTTATAAATAAGGTATTGCGTTCTTTTTCATCTGTTAAATCATTGTAGTCTGTCGGAAAGTTTTTGAGGTAGATGGCCGGGTATCGATACGAGGGGAGCATGAGATAGCCTTTCTCGCCGTCATAGCCTACTTTTGAATATAGGGATTGCAGTTCTTTAAGAGGTATGTCTTTCAGCCATATTTCTTCCGCACAAACCGACACAGAAAAAAATATCTGTGCGAAAAATATTATGGCAAAAAGGCTATTCCTCGGCAGTTTCAAGATTACGAACCTCCGTTACTTGCGGAATGTAGGTCTTTAATATCCGTTCAACTCCGTCTTTTAATGTTCGCATAGCATAAGGACAGCCTTTGCAGGCTCCTTGCATTTCTACGGTGACAATACCATCGGCATAATTGATAAATTTTATGTCGCCGCCGTCTTTTTTTACCGCCGGTCGAATACGGGCATCCAAAAGCGATATAATCTGAGCCGTAACATCATCTCTGGCGGTTGCACTTTCCGGAAGGACTTCTTCTCCGGTTGAAAAATAGTCCATTATTTCGGCCATAATCAGAGGTTTTAAGCTTTCCCAATCGCTGTCATCGTTTTTGGTGACAGATATCATATCCGAGGTGATGAAAAGTGATTTGATCCCGCCTAAGTCAAATATATGTTCGGCCAAGGGCGAGCGACGCAAAGATTTAGCGTCAACAAATTCGGCCGTGCCGCTGCGTAAAATACTTTCCGATGGAAAGAAATTGACAATGTTTGTATCCGGTGTTTCTTGGACTTCTATGATCATGATTTTATTCCGTTTGTTTAAGATGATTTATTATTTCATCTAAGATATTGATACTGCGGGAGGCAAAATAGTTAATCGTGGCCAAATGGTTGGGCGAAAAACTGGAGTTTAGCTTGCCGTTGCGAACTATACTCGGATTGAGGTCGGAGGCTAATTCCAGATTTTTTAACAAACCGGTCCATTGTTGGTAAATATCTTCTTTTACCAACACATCTTTGAAATCACGCCCTAAGGCTTTTAGTATTTGAGAATATCCGTATAATTTGCCTAAATCATAGTAGAAAATATCATCGGCTTTAGTGTCGATAAGTGATTTTTGATATTCGCGAATATGGGAATCGGTTCGCAAAATTTGTTTGGTTATGTCGGCCTTGATTGCCGTTAATATCAGTAATAGGTTGTCAGGTGTTGCTTGAAATATTATCTGTCCTTGGGCAATTTCTTGGTTGAACCGGTTGAGCTTTTTGCGGCCTTTTTTGTACTGGGTGCTTGATGAGGGTGCCAGTCGGTTATCAGACGAAAATAACCAAACATTGCCCGGGTATTGCAAAAGGTTGGCAGCTTCAGACAAATTCTGTGACAGAGTGTCGTTTTCATATGTGATTATGAGGCGGGGAAATACCGATATGGTTTTGCTTATGGCACTCATCAAGCCTAATTGGAAATTGGGCATATTGTCCAGAAAGTACGACGGAAACATGAAAGGGAGATTGGGCGTCCATATTTTATGATAAACCTCGCGATTAATCAGGTGCGAGCTCATGTCAACAACCGCCAATGATTTGTCTTTGCTTTTGGGGAGATAGGAAGATGAAGTATCAATGCTGCTGATGGAAATTCCTCCGATACCGTAATATAAGAACAATATAATAAGTAAGCCACCAAATATCATTTTCCAAAAAGAAATATCGGCCTGTTTAATCGCAGAAATTCCTTTCTGAGTCGCCAATGTGAGCGATGATATCAGTCGGTGAAATGTATTGTTTAAGATTTCGGTTATCCCTTGAAACTTAAATTTAGGCATTTGCGTTTCCTTTTTTGCTCAATCCTTTTATTATTGCCCAAAAGTCCATCAGATGACAAAGCTTAGCACACAAAATAAAAGTTATAAAGCCCAAAAAACATATTAATGCAAATAATATAAGCTTGGGCCAAAAATTTAAATGCAGCCAGTTAGTATATTGCAGATTTAGTCCATAATTTATTGCTTCAAGAACAAGACCCATGATGAGTGAGCAGACGATTATTTTAACGGTTTTTACCGATAGCTCTTTTGACCATTGCCAAAATCCTCTTTTTTTGAGGCCGTGATAGTATTGCCACAGTGAAACAAAAGCGGCAACGGTGGTTGCCGAGGCGATGCCGACATGACCGAACGGTATCATTAAAATAACCGAAAAGGCCAAATTTACCAATAAAACCACAATGCTGTATTTGACCGGAGTTTTGGTATCGCCGCGGGCAAAAAAGTTGGGAGTTAGGGATTTTACCAAAACATAGGCCGGCAGACCTATCGCGTAGGCGACAAGGGCTTTGGAAGTCATAACGGTTTCTTGGTAGCCGAATTTGCCGTGCTGGAATAAAATGTTGATTATCGGTTGTGCCAAAATTATCAAAGCGACAGCGGCCGGAATCGACAGCAGTGCTCCGTATTCAACGGCTTTGCTTTGGACTTGGCGAGCTTGCTCGGTGTCATTTGCTTTGATGTGACGCGATAAAATCGGCAAAACCGCAACTCCAATGGCCGCACCGACCACGCCTAAGGGAAGTTGTTGTAAGCGATTGGCGTAGTATAGCCAAGAGATTGCTCCGGTTCCAACCAACGAGACTAAAATGGTATCAACCACCATGTTGATTTGGTAAACACCGGCACCTAATACTCCGGGGGCTATGCGTTTAAACAGGGTACGGATTTCACTGTCGCGGACAATGTTGCCAAGATTATATTGCGGCTTGATGACAATGTCTTGCCGTTTTAGAAAAAACATCAACCATAAAATTTCGATAAAGCCGGCGGCGGTAACACTAAAAGCTATGCCATGAGCGGTGGAGGGCGAAAACGGAACAAAGACAAATACCGATATTATCATCATCAGATTGAGAATTACCGGAGCGGCGGCCGGAGCGGCAAACTTATTGAGCGAATTGAGAATGCCGGATTGGAACGAAACTATTGAAATAAACAACAAAAACGGAAAAGTTATACGCGAAAGCTCGGCCGCAAGTTCAAGCTTGCCGGCGTCTCCGGCAAAACCGGGTGCCAGTACGGCAACCAGATAGGGCATAAAAAACTCTACCAGCAAAACAAATATAGCTAAAACAAAAGCCAATAAAGATATGGCACGAGCGGCAAATGATATGGCTTGCTTTTTATCGCCGGAGGCAAATTTTTGTGACATCATGGGGACAAAGGCCGCCGTAAAGGCTCCTTCGGCAAATAGCGAACGGAACAAATTGGGTAATTTGAAAGCTACAAAAAATGCGTCGGCGGCCATGCCGGCTCCGAGGTAATTGGCCAAAATCATATCGCGGAAAAAACCGGTGATACGCGACAACAATGTAAAGCCGCCAAAGGTGGCGATAGACTTAAAAAGATTCATTTTATTTTGCCGTTTTTATATTTATTTGTTTGCAAGCGATTATAGACGATTTTTTTGATATTAAAACCATAAAGAACAATGATTGTTGATTATTTTTTATTTTGCCAAACTTAATAATTTGACATCATAATTATTTTTTTGCTATAATAGACAAAAGAGTTTGCAGGAGAAAAAATATGGCTGATATGAATACCCCTTCGTTTAGTGCTACTGATACCAATGGTGTGTCTTGGGAAGCTTCTTGGGTTGATGGCAATATTTCTTATCGAGGCATTGATAAAAACGGAAATATTGTCAATACTCCGGCACCGGCCGAGATAGTGAATGCAGCTAAGGTATACGGAGCTTCTTTTAATAATGAAAAAGTTGATGCCAAAGGCAAATCCGATGAGAAGACTGAAACAGCCGGAAAACAAGAGAAAGACAAGAGCAACAGCTTGTCAGAGGTGTTTAAAAAACATCCGGGACTCAGACAAATTAGGGTAACAACGAACAAAAATGGCAGTAGAGTTGTCGGTTACGGTGTAAATGGTAACGAAGTTCTATTGTCGAAGGAAGAAACAGAAGCCATTATTAAAGCTAATAAAGAGAGTCTGGAAAAATCGTCGTTTAAGAACTTAGCACAGGCTTTTGCTCGTGACATGAAAAATATTACCGCTGATTTTAAACAAGATATATTGCGAAAAACTAATGATATTAAAACAGGCGTTAAATTGCTTGCTCAAGGAAAGTTTAGAGAGGTGGCAGACAGGGCGGCTTTGCGTATTCATGATAACTTGGAAGCTATGGGTATTTTGAATGAAAAAAACTTATCCAGAATTGCCGAAGCTAATAAAAAGATTGAAGAAAGATTGGGTATGGGGGAACGCAAGAAAAATCCAGGAAGATTATCTCAGCAAATCGGACAAAATATTGCAGGGTTTAAGCGGTTGCTCGGTCTGAGCGGACGGGATAACTCAAGAAGTGTTCCGGTCTCCAGAGTAAGGGCTCCGGTTAATCAGCGAGGACGCGACGGAAGATAGTTTGAGTGTGCTGATAATAAAGAAAAGCCCGCAGGTCTTTGTTTGCGGGCTTTTTTGTCGTTAAATAACTTCCGGTTTGGCACGGCGACGAGCAATCGGGTCAAGAATGCGTTTGCGTAAACGAAGCGTTTTCGGGGTTACTTCCAAAAGTTCGTCTTCTTGGATATAGGACAAGCCTTGTTCCAAAGTGAGTTTACGCGGCGGTATCAAGTCAATGGCTTCGTCTTTACCGGCGGCACGAATGTTGGTTAATTGCTTGGCTTTGCAAGGATTTACTTCCAAGTCATTGGGCTTGGTGTGTTCACCGATAATCATACCGGTATAAACCGGTACACCGGGGTCAATAAACATCGGTCCGCGGTCTTGCAATTTCCACAATGAATAAGCAATAGCAGTACCGGTTTCAGAAGAAATCAACACACCATTGCGGCGGCTGTCAATTTCGCCTTTGTAGGGTTCATAGTCTTTGAAAATACGGTTCATGACGCCGGTGCCTCTGGTGTCGGTCAAAAATTCGGAATGGTAACCGATTAGACCGCGGGACGGAGCGTTGAATATCAAACGACACTTGTTTCCGGCTTGAGATGGTATCATTTCTACCAATTCGGCACGACGAGAACCTAATTTTTCTACTACGGCACCAGAAAATTCATCGTCAACATCAACAACAACTTCTTCTATCGGCTCTAAAAGCTGTCCGTTTTCATCTTTTTTCATCAAAACTCTGGGGCGAGAAATTGAAAGCTCAAATCCTTCGCGGCGCATGGTTTCGATTAAAACCCCGAGCTGCAATTCACCGCGGCCGGCAACTTCGAAAGAATCGCTGCTATCGGTGCGGGCAATCTTTAGGGCAATGTTTCCTTCGGCTTCTTTGCATAATCTATCCCATATCATACGAGAAGTTACTTTGTCGCCTTCGCGACCAGACAAAGGAGAATCGTTGATTGAGAAAGTCATTGCCAATGTCGGAGGGTCAATAGGTTGAGCTTTGATGGCTTCATTTACTTCAAAAGCGCAAATGGTATCGGCAACGGTGCCTTTTACTACACCGGCTACAGCTACGATATCTCCGGCATGGGCAACCTCAAGGCTGTCGCGGCTTAAACCACGGTAAGCCAAAATTTTGCTGATGCGGACGCGCTCTATTTCTTGGTTTTCGCTGTTTAAGACCTTAACGGTATCGTTAACATGCAAGGTACCTGATTGAATTTTACCGGTAAGCAGACGGCCGATGAATTTGTTGGCTTCAAGAGTGGTGGCCAACATTGAAAAAGGTGCATCGGGATCGCAGTTAGGCTCCGGTACATAAGAGCAAATCATTTCAAACAGCGGAGTTAAATCTTTCTTTTCATCGGATAATTCTTTAACGGCCCAACCATTGCGTCCGGAAGCATATAATACCGGAAAATCAAGTTGTTTGTCGTTAGCGTCTAGGCTGACAAACAAGTCAAAAATTTCATTTAAGACTTCATCACAACGAGCATCGGGTTTGTCGGCTTTGTTAATAACTACAATCGGGCATAATCCCAATTTTAGTGCTTTACCCAAAACAAATTTGGTTTGCGGCATGGGACCTTCGGAAGAGTCAACCAACAATATAACACCGTCAACCATTGATAAAATGCGTTCTACCTCACCGCCGAAGTCTGCGTGGCCGGGGGTGTCGACGATATTGATGTGGGTGCCGTTCCAGTTTACGGAAGTGCATTTTGATAAAATGGTAATGCCTCTTTCGCGTTCAAGCTCATTGCTATCCATAACACAGGTTTCAACCTGTTGGTTATCTCTAAAAGTGCCGCTTTGTTTCAAAAGACCGTCAACCATGGTGGTTTTGCCGTGGTCAACGTGGGCAATGATGGCAATATTTCTCATATTCATGTTTTTGTTCCTAAAACTTTAACTCTCAAAAACCGCACGGCTTCCGATAATAAAAGCCGCGGCGATTATAGTAGGTATTTTTGTTAATTCGCCTTACAATACTCTTTTGATTTTAAATTTCAACACCTTAGTTGGCAAAAAAATCATTTTTTTGCCAACTAAGCCTTTTTAAGCTTGTTTGCCGTAAGAAAGTAATTTGTTTCTGACCAAACCGCGTAAGCTTACTTCCGGACGAGCTCCGTAGTGGGTGATGACCTCGGCGGCGGCAATAGAGCCGATGATGGCACAAGTGCCCAAAGAGCGACCTTGGGTAAGGCCAAACAGAAAGCCTGCGGCATATAAATCACCGGCACCGGTAGTGTCAACCACATTTTCAACAGTTTCGGCTTCAACAAAAGTTTTGGTACGGCCATTGACTATAACCGAGCCTTTCTCTCCACGAGTGATGGCAGCAATTTCAACCATAGGCTTAATCAAATCAAGACATTCCAAAAAGTCGTCTTTGCCGAATAAAGCTCTGATTTCGGCGTCGTTGGCAAAGATAATGTCCACATAATTCTGGATAAATTCGATAAACTTTGCCTGTTTGCCGTTAACACAGCTTATATCAGATAATGAGAAGGCTACCTGTCTGCCGTTATCTTTAGCAATTTTGGCGGCCTTTTCGGCAATGTCAAAACCTTGCTCGTAGTCAAATATATAGCCTTCGAGATAGGTTATACGGCTAGATTTAATTATGTTTTCGTCAATATCTTCAACACTTAAATGCGTGTTGGCACCAAGATAGGTAAACATTGAACGCATGGCGTCAGGGGTTACTAAAACAATGGAACGACCGGTTACGGGGCCTTCATTTAAAGGTTTGGTAAAAAAGTCAACGCCGGCGGCTCCGATATCGCGGGTGAATTCTTGGCCGAGCTCGTCGTCATGGACTTTGCCGATAAAGGCAGGGGCTCCGCCCAATGAGGCAAGGCCTGCTACCGTGTTGGCTGCCGAACCGCCCGAAACTTCGCGTTCGGGAACAATGTCGGCATAAATCTTACCGGCATCTTGGGCATTAAGCAGGGTCATGCAACTTTTGGGTAAATCGCGTTCGCTTAAAAACATATCACCGACTTTGGCCAGTACATCTACTATCGCATTACCAATACCGACAACATCGTAATAAGTGGTGGTTTCGCTTTTTTGTATCATTTCTTTTCCAATCTAAAAACTCCTCTTTTAGTAATAAAAAGAGGAGTTTACTCACTAGTCAAGTTAAAAATTACTCGTTTGCATTCGGTAAATTCTTAGCGTTTTCCTGAGCGTATTTAATCCACTTTTCATCGGCTTCGTCTTCGGAAGTGATGGCTTCTTGAGGGCATTCGGAAATGCATACGCCGCAATCAATGCAGGTGTCGGGATCAATTACCAACATATTTTCGGCTTCATGAAAAGCGTCAACCGGACATACATCAGCACAAGATTTGCATTTTACGCAAGAATCATTTACTACAGATACCATTAGATTTTACTCCAAACAATTATTAAAAAATCAATCATAATTTATATATTTTCGAAAATAAATCAAGCATAATCTTGCAATAAGCAAAAAAAAATACTAACTATTTGGGTAAGTGCTTTTTGTTAAAAGGAGAGAATTATGGCTGATAAGATGGCTTTTCAGGCCGATGTTAATAAGATGCTTGATATTGTTATCAACTCTTTGTATTCGGAAAAACAAATTTTTTTACGCGAACTCATTTCCAATGCTTCGGACGCTTGCGATAAGCTAAAGTATTTGGCGTTAACCTCGCCGGATATTGCCAAAGAATCCGGTGCGTTTAAAATAATCATTAAACCCGATGAAAAAGAAAACACCTTAACAATATCCGATAACGGCATCGGCATGAATAAAGATGATTTGATTAAACACTTAGGAACCATTGCTAAATCGGGAACAGCAGATTTTGTAAAAAATGTGGCCGATAACGGTTCGGCCTGCGAGCTTATCGGGCAGTTCGGCGTGGGTTTCTATTCGGCATTTATGGTGGCGGAAAAAGTGGAAATAACCACTAAAAAAGCCGGTGAAGACAAGGCTTGGACATGGGTTTCAAACGGCGTGGACGGTTTTGAAATTACCGAGGCTAAAAAAGATAAAAACGGTACCGATATCAAATTGTTTTTGAAAAAAGACGAGAAAAATTATGTCGATACCATATATTTGCGGCATATTATCAGGACTTATTCCGATCATATTGCCTATCCGATAGTATTGGATTTGGGAAAGGCCGGTGAGGAAAATGTTAATTCCGGTTCGGCTTTGTGGACCAGAAACAAAGGTGAAATTACCGAAGAACAGTATAATGAGTTCTACCGCCATGTTTCGCATAATTTTGATGATCCGTGGATGACCTTGCATTTTAAGGTCGAGGGTAATATCGAATATACCGGTTTGCTGTTTATTCCGGAAAAAGCCCCGTATGATTTGTTTCAGCCCGATAAGAAAAATTCTTTGAAGCTTTATATTAATAAAGTATATATCTCAGATAAAATTGAGGATTTGATACCTAATTATCTACGTTTTGTTAAAGGAATTATCGATAGTGCCGATCTGCCTTTAAATATCTCACGGGAGATGTTGCAGTTTTCTCCGCTAATGGAAAAAATTAAGGCCGGTACGGTTAGCCGCCTGCTTAAAGAACTTAAGAAAAGAGCCAAAAATTATGATGACTATATGAAGTTTTGGCAGAATTTCGGTATCGTTTTAAAAGAAGGAATCTATGAAGACTTTAAGAACCGCGAAGAAATTGCCGAAATATCTTATTTCCACTCAACCAATGACAAAGTTAGGCTGACCTCTTTGGATGAGTATATTTCGCGTTGTAACAAAGACCAAAAAACCATTTATTACATAACCGGCGATGATATCAATATTTTGCGCAACAATCCGCAGCTTGATGCTTTTAAGCAAAAAGGCATTGAAGTGTTGCTGATGAATGAGCCGATTGATGAATTTTGGCCGCAAGTTTTGCCTAACTACAAAGGTTATGCAATTAAACATGTAGCACAGGCCGATGCCGATATGAGCTGGAAACGCGATGAGAAAAAGGCCGATGAAGGAAGCCTTGCCAAGTTGTGTGAAAAAATGGCCGAACTGCTCAAAAGTGAAGTCGGTAAAGTTACGGCAACCGAAAAACTTACCACTTCTCCGGTTTCGCTTACGGTTGAAAACGGACAGATGAGCCTACATCTTGAAAGGTTGATGAGAAATCACCAACAGCAAACCGCTTTTGCGTCAACCAGAATTTTGGAGATTAACCCGTATCATCCTTTGATTATCAGATTATCGGAAATGATTGATGACAAGGCAAACGAAGACAAAATCGCCGAGATTACCAAAATATTGCTTGATCAGGCCAAGGTCGCAGAGGGTGAGGCGGTTTCCGATCCTGCGTTTTATGCCGAAAAAATAAGCCAATATATTCTAAAAGATATTGCTTAATAAACATTGCCCTTTATACTAAAAACAAGAGTAGGGCAACGGAGAATCGAAATGTGGTGGATTGCGGCGGCTTGCCTGTGGGGGTATTTTGTTCCTTATATGGCGAGGAGATTTGCGAAGTTTATGCCGGCTACTTTTGCCGGAGCGTTGGTTGAAATGTTTCGGCCGGAGAAAAAACTTAAGGCTTATCGCAAACTCAGTCAATATAAGTTATTGCGAGGGAGATGTTTTGTATCGGCGTGGATAACCGCGGCCGTTACCGCAATATCTTATCACTACTTCGGAAGATATGGTTTTGCTTTTACGGCTTTGTATATTTGGCTGTTGTTGCTGTTGGCAGAAATTGATTATCGGACATTCTTGCTGCCGGATATTCTGACCGTTCCTCTGCTTATTTTGGGCTTTTTGGCGGCAAGTATGGATATGGGTTTTGTCGCAGTGGAAGAAAGTGCCGTCGCCGCAACAATAGGTTATTTCTTGCCAACTTTGGTGAGTTTGCTGATTGTATGGCACAAAAAAGATGCTTTTGGCGGCGGTGACATAAAATTATTGTCCGCAGTAGGTGCTTGGGTCGGGGTTAAAGGACTGCTTTATGTTATTGTCGCAGCCTCGGTTTTGGGCATCGTTTATGCCGCCGTGTTTAGAAAAAAAGCTCTGGCTTTCGGACCGATGATTGCAATAGCGGGAATTATTGTTGCGTTTTGCCTTTTTTAATATAGAATGTAGGCAAATGAACTTGACGGAGAATTGATATGGTAAACAGAAAAACTTCGCTGAAAAAGGCTTTGGGTAAGCTTTATTATAACGATGATCAACGCCGCTTGGCAAAGTTGGTGTCGGGATTTAGCTTTGATATGTTCATTATGGGCGTCATCTTAGCCGATGCCATCGTCTTGGGGTTGATGACCTCTCCGACCATGGAATTTTATTTTGATAACGGCTTGTTCCTTTTGGATAGGGTGTTTATGGGAATATTCTTAGCTGAGATGTTCCTTAAAATTGTTGCCCTAAAGTCAAAGTTTTTCAAATCGGGATGGAATATTTTTGATTTGACAATCGTGTTAATTTCATCGCTGCCGTTTATGAGTGCATTCATTATCTTGCGGACTTTGCGTTTGTTTAGGCTGTTTAAATATATTAATCACTTTAGCCGCCTTAATAATTTGGTGCAGGTGTTTTTTAAGGTATTGCCGGATTTTGTTTCGTTTTTAGTAGTATTTATCGTCTTCTTTTATGCTTTTGGCATTATTGCCGTCAGCTTGTTTGGGGATAGCTTTACGGTATTTGAAAATTTAGGCTCGGCAATATTTACTTTGCTGCAGATATTTACTTTGGACGGGTGGGCATCTACCATCGCCAGACCGATAATGTTGGTTTATCCAGACGCGTGGGTATTTTTTGCAACAGTGGTGTTGGTGTCTTTCCTTTTAATCGTAAGCTTTGTGGTTTCGGCGGTGGTTCAGGTCGTCGGAGTGATAAAAGAAAAGTAATAGTCATGGCCTTAATAAAATTTGCCCTTGAATAATTTTAGGGCAAATTTTTTTTGCTCATCTCTTGACAAGGGCTTTTGCGATAACTAACTAAGGGATTAGAAATAAATTTTAGGAGTGTTAAAAATGAAAATCAGACCTTTACATGATCGTGTCTTAGTTAAAAGACTTGAAGAAAATACTAAAACCGCCGGCGGAATTATTATTCCGGATACCGCCAAAGAAAAACCTTCCGAGGGATTGGTCGAGGCTATAGGTGACGGAATGAGAACAGAAGACGGTAAAATCGTGCCGCTTAATGTTAAGGTCGGCGATAAGGTATTGTTCGGCAAGTGGTCGGGTACGGAAGTTAAAGTAAACGGCGAAGAAAGACTGATTATTAAAGAATCAGAAATCTTGGGCGTCATTGAAGAATAATTTTTTATTTAGAGGAAATTAAAAATGGTTGCAAAAAATATTGAATTTGGGACTACGGCCAGAGAAAAAATGTTGCGTGGCGTTGAAACCTTGGCCAAAACCGTAAAAGTTACTTTGGGTCCTAAAGGGCGTAATGTGATTTTGGATAAAGCATATGGAGCTCCGAAAATTACCAAAGACGGCGTTTCGGTAGCCAAAGAAGTTGAGCTTGCTGATAAATTTGAAAATATGGGTGCTCAGTTGGTTAAAGAAGTTGCCCAAAAAACCGCCGATAAGGCCGGTGACGGTACCACAACCGCTACCGTCTTGGCCGAAGCAATCATCAAAGAAGGTTGCAAAGCCGTTGCTGCCGGTATGAATCCGATGGATTTGAAACGCGGTATTGATTTGGCCGTTGAAGCTGTGGTTAATGATGTAAAATCGCGTTCGGTTATGATTAAAACTTCGGCTGAAGTTGCTCAGGTCGGTACAATCTCTGCCAACGGAGATACCTCAATCGGCGAATATTTGGCCAAAGCTATGGAAAAGGTCGGCAACGAAGGTGTTATTACCGTTGAAGACGCCAAAGGTTTGGAAACCGAATTGGATGTGGTTGAAGGTATGCAGTTCGACAGAGGTTATTTGTCACCTTACTTTATTACCAATCCCGATAAGATGATTTGCGAATTTGATGCTCCGTATATCTTGCTCTATGACAAGAAAGTTTCTAACTTGCAGCCGATGATTCCGATTTTGGAAGCTATCGTACAATCGGGTAAGGCTTTGGTTATCATCGCCGAGGATATTGAAGGTGAGGCTTTGGCTACTTTGGTAGTTAACAGATTACGCGGCGGTTTGAAAGTTTGTGCAGTTAAAGCTCCGGGATTTGGTGACAGAAGAAAAGCCATTTTGGAAGATATTGCCATTTTGACCGGTGGTCAGGTAATTTCCGAAGATCTGGGTATGAAACTTGAGAATGTTACCTTGGATATGTTGGGTACCGCCAAGAGAGTAGAAATTTCTAAGGACGATACCACAATTATCGATGGTGCCGGTGAAAAGGATTTGATTGAAGCCAGAGCAAATCAGATTAAAAAACAAATCGAAGAAACCTCTTCGGATTATGACAGAGAGAAATTGCAAGAAAGATTGGGCAAACTCTCGGGCGGTGTTGCCGTTATTAAGGTTGGCGGCGCTTCGGAAGTAGAGGTAAAAGAAAAGAAAGACCGCATTGATGATGCTTTGCATGCAACCAGAGCCGCAGTTAAAGAAGGCGTGGTTGCCGGCGGCGGATGTGCTTTGCTCTATGCTACCAAAGTTTTGGACGGTATTGAGGTTGCCAATCAAGACCAAAAGGTCGGTGTTGATATTATTCGTCGGGCTTTGCAAGCTCCTATTCGTCAGATTGCCGAAAATGCCGGTGTTGACGGAGCTTTGATTGTTGGTAAATTGTTGGAAAGAAACGATACCAACTTTGGTTATAATGCTCAAAAGGGCGAATATGTCGATATGGTAAAGGCCGGTATTATTGACCCGACCAAAGTTGTAAGAACAGCTTTGCAAGATGCAGCTTCGGTTGCAGGTCTTGTGGTTACTACCGAGGCTATGGTCGCCGAAGCTCCGCAAAAAGAGTGCTCTTGCGGTTGCGGCGGTCACGGAAATCCGGCTGCCGGAATGGGTGGTATGGGCTTCTAATAGCCGTAGTGCTTATAAAAAGGGCTCCGCTTTAATCTGTACCCCGAAAGTTGGACAGATTATATTGCGGAGCTTTTTTTATTGCCCGAGGTAAAACCATTCGTCGCCGATTTTGGCGTCGGGGTTGGGCATAATCATGTAACCGTCAAAATTTGCGGTGATGGTTTGGCCGTTATCGTAGATTGCCAAAACCTCACCTGATTTGACATGGTCAAGATGTTTGAAATTGCGGCTTAGGCGGCCGGAGTTGGTTTTGGTGATATAATTTTTTAGGCTGATTATTTGCGGAAGTTGGCAAGTCGGGGTGTTGATTGCAATACAGCCGTAATGGGCAAGCACATTTAAAATGGCTTTTTTGGCAATCTCTACGGCATGAGATGATTTGTGATAGCCGCATTCCAAAGTTATGCCGGTTTTGTTGTGAGTAAAGGCATATTCTTCGGTGCAGAAATTGCTGATTTGCGGATTGTCGGCATAGATTTGCGGCCAACCGGCGAGAGCGGTTTTGACCGGCATTAATGATAATAGCTCCTTGTTTTGCTCCGAGGGGTGGTCAATAAAGGCAAATTCGACATCGTCGGGGCAGTGAGTGGAATGTAAGTCGAGCATAACATCGCAAGAATCGATGTATGAGATAAGCTCATTGGCAATTTTTTCTTCGTTATTCTGCGGATTGTCATGAAAGCAAACAACACGGTTTAGATTGATGTCGACAAAGCGGCGGTCTAATTTATTGGCCGCTTCGTTGACAACGGGGATAAAGGTTACCGAGCCTTTGATAATTGAGAGCCGTTGTTCTTGCAAATCTTTGATAATGGCAAGTTGAGCATCACGGCCGGCAGTTTCGTTGCCGTGTACGGCACCGAGAATTAAAATATTGGTTCCTTTTTGAGCTGAAGAAAATTGATAACTCTTAAACATGGCGGCTACTCATAATGTGATTGGTGATAATACTGAAATTGAGCGGTTGGCGATTTTGATTGCGTTGCGGTGAGGGCAAAACAAAAGAAATGCTGGCAGTTTGAGGATTGTAAGCACCGCCGATATAGCCTTTGGCCAAAAGGTTATCAATAACATTGAGGCGATTAAACGGAACGGCAATACCATGACTGGTTTGTTTCTCTTCTCGGCAAAGATTGTGGTGCATGATGGCGATTTTGCCGTTATCGGAAGGGTCTGTTGCGGTGCCGATCATGGAAAAGCCATTATTAAAATAAGGCGGCATATTCCAGTGATTGTGACGGTCAATAATTGAGGCAACGCCTTGGCAATTTTGGGCGGCGGCTCTTTCCATGCGATAAGATATCATGATTTGATTGAGTGAATTACCACGATAGGCCGGCAAAACACTGTCCCCGCCGAAAGCGGCAAGTTTATCGTTTGGGGTGTTGAAAAAATTGCGAGGGCAACCGGGGATTTCGTCGCAAAAGTCGGAATGATTGCGACAAATATGAAGGTATGACATGGCAATTAGGTTTTTGCCATGAAACACGCCGATGTATTCATAATCGGGGGTGTTGATTATGTTTTGGTAGTAGGCTTGGTCGTGTTTGTGAATGAAGCATTCTTCGCCGACGCCTAAATGTTGGTAAATTTGAGCGGAAAGCTCACTCATGGCGGCAACATCGCCGGAGTTGAGGCGGCGAATGATGAAGTGATTGTTGCCGACAACTTCTTGGTTGTTGATTTTTTGCAGGCGGCCTCGCCAGAGAGATTGATTGTTTAAGATGTATCTTTGAAGATTTTGCATTATTTTTCTTTCGTTTAAGCATAAAAAAACGGGAGCTTGTTAAAGTTCCCGTTTTTGATTGCACAATTTTTGCTATACAAACAGCCACAAGGCACGGGAACGGTGGTTCACGCGTTTAGACTTGAGTTGTTTGCATATAATTACCGACATAAAAAACCTCGTTATTTGCGGTTAAGTTGGGGTGATGATAGGTGTTTTTGTTGATTTTGTCAATAGTAAAAAAGAGCGGGATGTAAAAAAATCCGCGTTGTCGGGAGGACAAAGCGGATTTTTTTGCTTAGAGTTTGATGCTGGCTCTAAACTGTCGTGGTTTGGTGTTGACAGTTTTATAAAGCCCGCGTTGGCGGACTTCGCTAAAGTCAACATAGAAACCATCGTCAGCCCAGATGGCTTGATTGAGCGGACGACCGCCTAGCGAGACGAGGAACTCATTGAGATTGGCCAGCTCTTCGTCGGAGCAGGTGGCTAATCTTTGCCAGAGTTCTTGGTTGGCACATTGACATTTGGTGCCGTCGGCAAAAAGATTTTTGCAGTAGCGTTCGGCTTCGGCAAAAGGCAAGGCCTGATCGGTTCCATAGAGGATGAAGGCGGAATTGCCGACAATTACGCCCCAAGGAACTTTGTACTCCTGAGGTTCCCAAGAACGGGAGCCATCGGTAAACAGCACCTCGTAGGGATAGAACATGGCTGTACTGTCTTCTTTGGCAGCTTGCTTTTTGTTTTGTTTTTTCCAGTGAGCTAAAAGCTCAGCACGGGAAAGCCCGATTTGTTTCATGGCTTCCTCAATAAATGCTACTTTGTCCATATTATAGAAAATTAAAAATTAGTGTTATCTGTTTTCAGAAATAGCATCTTTTGGACAAAAGTCAACAAAAAATCCCTTGGTCTTGAAAACCAAAGGATTTTTTGTTTTATCTATCGGCTGGTTGGAATGCTAATTCCGACCGTGAGGCCGAATCTTAAATTCCACCAGCCGTCGCTGTTTCCGAACGTCGACTCTACATTGTAGTCGACTCCGATACGGGTGTAGAACATCCCGTAGGAGGCTCTAGCTCCACACCCGAGGTTAAACAACGGGAGGGTTTTGAGACCGTCGGCCAACCCAACTCCGGCTTTGAAGAAAAAGCCGACCGGAAAATCCGGTGTTGTGTCGGCAATGATGCCGATGAGACCACTGTTGCAGCGGCAGGTCTCAATTTCTTTATACGGCAGCTGGTAGTCGCATACCGCCGTTTTGAAGCTGGCGAAAACGCCGAGTTTCCCAGGGAAGAGGTAAGCAACTTCGCCTCCTATACCTAGTCCACTGAATCCCATGTCAGTGTAGCCAGAGGCGGCTACCAAGACCTCTCCGTTCTGCCGATCCCACTTAAAATTTGGGTCAGAGCTGCGGTTAGCAGCAAAAACAGAGGTGGCAGACATTGTAAGCATAATCAAAGCGGCTGCAAATTTCATTGTTTTCATATTTTTGGTTTTATCGCCGTGGGAAATTATCTTCTTTGGGCGAAAGGGGCATCCTGTTTGTCCCTTTTTCTAAATAATAAATAAATAATTTTTTCTTATGATTTATTTATACCATATTTTGAGGGGTGGGTCAAGGGGTATTTGTCATTTTTGTCAATTTTTTTATAAAAACGATAAAATGTAATAAAATCAAGGACTGTATGGGGGAAGTGTCGTGAAAATCGCGGTTTTTTTTGTTACGGTTTTGTGATAATTTTGACAAATTTGTAAAAATTATCGGCAGAGTCGCCCAAGCCGGATGATTAAATAGTGTATTATTTAGGAAGGTGCTTGGGATTTGTTCTTATTGTCATTCTTGGGACTTGTATTCTTAGTTGTGGTTTTAGGGTTTCTTTATTGTCATTCTCATGCGGGATTTTTTTCCTCGCTTTTGCGGGCTTGTTTTTCTTTTTTTGTCATTCTCGGGCTTGTTTTTTCTTTTTTTGTCATTCTCGGGCTTGTTTTTTCTTTTCGTCATTCTCGGGCCTGTCCCGAGAATCTGATAAAAACAATGTGCTACAGCTTATGAGACCCTCGGGTCGGAGCCCGAGGGTGACAGGAGAGGGGAAGATCCTCGGAACAAGTCCGAGGATGACGGGAGTGTGTTGTGGCTGATGGTGATGACAGAGAGATCCTCGGAACAAGTCCGAGGATGACTTTTTGTGGCGTCCGAGGGTGACTTTTTTATCCGAGGATGACTGGAGTGTGTTGTGGATGGTAATGGCAGAGAGACCCTCGGGTCGGAGTCCGAGGATGACGACAGAGGGGAGATCCTCGGAACAAGTCCGAGGATGACGACAGAGGGGAGATCCTCGGAACAAGTCCGAGGATGACGACAGAGGGAAGATCCTCGGAACAAGTCCGAGGATGACTTTTTGTGGTGCCCGAGGGTAACTTTTTTATCCGAGGATGACTTTTTTGGCGTCCGAGAATCGAATAAAACAAAAAGCCATTATATAAATGTTTATCTGGAGTGCTGAGACACTTTGGATACTTGTTTCTGAGCGGTTTTTTCTTTGGGATAGGTTGGAGTATTGGCCAAAGAAGGATCGTAATCTTCGCAACAGTGCATTTTTATTCGTCTTAGGTGTGTCATCTCCGAGGTGGCTATAAGATAATTTCCTTCGGCATTGGGAAGATTGCTGTTTTTGTAGGTACGGGAGTTGTTTTCGTAATCCTTAATGTAGAAGTTAGCACTCTCTCCTTTGTGTTTGTCTCCGTGAATATCCAAAGAGGTTTCCAGATACTGAATCATCAAGCTGTAGTTGTTGGGGTCATTAAGAATTGCCGCATCTAGATTGGGGCAGTTTGATGCTTCGGACAAGCGGTCGTTGTGGTGAATGTCTATCTTGGCAGGAAAGGTGCCAAAATTGTTGTTGTAAATAGTGGTTGAAACATTTTTTTTGGTTATTAAATCTTCAATCCAAGAGGACATAAAATTATTGTCAATGTTGTTAGAAGCACATTCTTGTTTGAGAGTTTGATATATTTTTTGCGCATTGTGTCGAAACTCTATAATCGGCATATCATCGCCGTGATTCTCGTATTCGGCAACCTCTTCCTTGGTAGCAAAAAACTTTTTCCAAATGTTGATATCTTCTTTTGATGGGCGTGAATTGTCCGATTGTCCGACGGTGAGAAGGTATCCCATAGTTTGAGCAAACTCTTGGTAGGGGCTGTCATTAACATTGGGGCTGAGTTTGGCAAAAGGTGTGTCGTGGCAACGTTCTGAACCGTTATTGCCCAGAAGGAAAGCTATGTCATAACTGTTGAGTTTGTAGGCTTGCTCGGGTGAAATATTGTGTGCGGCAAGCTTTTGGGCAACACTATGCGCTATTTTACGAAAGTTTTTGCTGCATCTGACCGCATACCATTGCGGACTGAGCGGTTTGCCGTCTGCTCCTAAATCGAAAAACAGATATTCTTCCGGCTGATATTTGGGCTTGTTGGTTTGTTCTAGGTTGGGGTTCTTTTGCCAAAAGGCTTTGAAAGTATCGGAAAGCTTATAAAGGTTGTTGCGATTGTTTGACACAGGAGCGTAAAACTTGCCGGCGGCCATACAACGCAGAAATCCGCTAACGGCAGAGTCACTGCGGCTGTCCTTGGCGGCAATTTCCGGCATTATTTTGCTGACCAACTTTTCCGGTGCAGCATTGTTAAGTTTTTTTGGCGATTCAAGAGCAAGTTGTAGTATCTTTTCGGCAAGCTCCAAGCGAGTGGCAGGGTCTTGGGGGGTGTCGGGAAAGTATTCGTCGGCCATGATACGAGATACATTGTCGGTAATGTCGTTGAGATATTTTTTGGCGGTTTCGACTACAAGTTGGCGTTCAAATACATGACGATATTTGTTGACACTGTCTGCAAGTGTTTCGTAATCAGAAAAACGAATGTCGCTTATTCTGGCTTTTTCTTCGGCAGGAATTTTGAGATCGAGGAGCATTTTTGTGACTTTGTTAAAATTTCTGGCGCAGACAGCCTCGGTGTGGTGTAGAAGGTGTTTCAAAAATTCGGTACGGTCATGTCCTGCAGAACTGCTAAGCTGATTTTGGGAGCTACGGGCACGAATGGTAACAACAGGTTTTGCTGTTTGAGTGGAACGAGTTATTCTTGGTCTTTTCTTTTTTTCTGGAGTGTTTTCTTCGGTCATTGTATAAGCCTCGTTGCTGTGGGTTATCCTTATTTATATTGTGCCTTTTTATGACATATTTGTCAAAAAATAATTAATATCTGACAAAAAATATATGTGTTGACAAATAGACAAAAATATGCTAATTTGTCGCCGATAAAATGATTATTAACCCTAAAAATATTGCCTATGGAAGAAAAATTTTCCAGCTTAGACTTCTATGCTAAGCACTTCAATGTACCGGTTGAGAGACTCTCCTGGTGCATTTTGCGTGTCGATCGTATTTCTTATGATGACTACCTGATCGGAATCGAAATTAAGGATTCCCGTCTGGTAATCAGCGTACAGGAATGCGCGTTAAGACGCCGCTCGCATAATTATGTGCCTTTTGCGGCAGAAATGAGGGAAACTTCTCGCGGTTATTACTTCACCTCTCGTGAGGCAATAACCAAGAGTAAAAAGAAAGTGGAGATTTACTTGACCAGAAGTGATCTCCGGAATCTATACCGCGATAAGTGGTATGATTCCAAATTTGATATAAAGGCTGCACCTTAGGGTGCGGCCTTTTTGGTGTTTAACGGCCGGAGTTGCCGGAATTAAGAGCAACTTGGCGGCGGCTAAGCTGCTTGCTTTCGCTTTTGTCGCGTTTGCAAGTGAATATTACAAAAGAATAAGGCTTTAGAGAGTAAACTTCGCCGGCGGTGTATTCTTTTGCAGGTTTATCATCATTTTTGGAGGTGTCTAAGATAAGCTGCCAATTTTTGCCGGCAGGTGCGGGCGGCAGCTTGTAGTCAATGGTGTAATAGTTGTCGCCGGAGGCTAAAATTAAAAAATCGTCATCAGCTTTGCGATTGGGTGTGGCGGCTCCGTTTAGCATATAGGCACCGGTTTTGTGAAAAGGTTGCTGCCATTCGGCAGAGGTCATTTCACTGGCATCCGGGCGTAGCCAAGTAATGTCTTTAACCCCGTTGTGCGGATTTTTCTCTCCGGTGTAGAGGCTTAAATCGGTAAAAATCGGGTGCTCGCGGCGGAGAGCGTTGAGACGGCATATGGTTTTGAAAAGTTCTTTTTGCTTAGCCTCAAGGTTGTTCCAATTAAGCCATACGGTTTCGTCATCTATACAATAGGGGTTGTTGTTGGGGCTGGCATAACTAAGCTCATCGCCATTTCTGAGCAGAGGAATACCTTTGCTTAAAATATTGAGAGCGGCGGCACTTGCGGCACGGCGATAAAGCTCGTCATCATTGTATGATTTGGCATAATTATCGGCACTGCCGTCGCGGCCGTCTTCGCCGTTATCGCGAGTGTCTTTGGGGCATTTGAAGGCTCCGACCAGACTAAAACCGTCATGGGTAAAGGCAGTGCCGACCATGGCAGTTTCTCTTTTTTGAGGGTCGATAATTGCCGAGCCGGAAACTTGATTGCCAAACTCTCCGGCAACATTTTCGCGTGAGGAGAAAAAGTCGGCGGTAAATTCGCGTCTTTTGTCGCTCCACTCTTTAACAGAGGGAACCAGAGCACTAAATCGTCCGGTGTAGTTACCGCCCAAAGCACTCCATGGCTCGACATACATTTCCATCTTGAGCTCGTTAACGGCAAATGCCAACTCTTGGATAAAAGCACCGTTATCTTGAAAATGTCCGTAGTTATCAAGAGCATTATCTCCGGCTAAGTCCCAACGAATGCCGTCAACACCGAGAGAGTGCATATAGCAAATGTAATCGTGCAATATTTTTTGCCCTAATTTGCTGTCGAGATTGAAGTTGTTGCCGCAACCGGTGGAATTCATGTAATCGGCTTTGTGGTCGCCGGCCGGACGATAATAGCTCGGACTATCTAACAGCTTAAATGATAATGCCTGATTCCAAGGACCGCGGGCGTCGTGTTCGCCGGTATGGTTAAACACCGCGTCAATGGTTACTTTAATACCGTTTTGGTGCAGTTTATCAATAACTTGCACCAAGTCTCTTAAGTCGCCGTATCTGGGGTCAACGGCAAAATAACAATAAGGGTTATAACCCCAACTGTCGCCGCGGCCTGCAATCTCGGGAATTTGCTTGCCGGGGCAGGTCGGGTTTATCGGCATGAGTTCTATGTTATTAATGCCTAAATTTTTGAGGTATTCAATGCTCCAGTCATTGCTGAGGGCTCTTAAGGTACCACGGTCGGCAAAAGGAATGTTGTAATTAAGACGCGAAAAATTCTTGATGTGAGTTTCGTAAATTATGTTTTCGCCTATGCTGTGTTGAGGTCTTGATTGTAAGTTTTTGAGTCCGGAAAATATGGCTTGGCGGTCGGTAACAATCGCTTTGGGCATAAACGGAGCACTGTCAATATCGTTTTCAACACTTAAGGCTTCGGCGCACCAGTTTTTGAGGCTTGATGATACTTTTAGGGCATATGGGTCCATCGCCAGCTTGTGGGGATTGAAAAATAATCCGGCTTCGGGGTTATAGTCGCCGTAAGCACGAAAGCCGTATTTTTGTCCGGGCTTAATGCCTTTTAATTCAACTTGCCAGAAATCTCCTTCTTTGGATAATGATATGCGTTTTTCTTGGCTTTCGTCAGCAGAAAATAGGCATAAGTCGATGGCTTTGGCATGTGCGGAAGCGACCCTAAAAGTGGTTGTGTCGTGGTCGTATTCGGCTCCGAGAAGTGTGGGCGATGACATAAAAATCTCCTAAATAAAATAAGTTTATTCAATTATAGGAAATTTGCCGCTATTTATCAATGCAATATTGTATTTTTTTATATACTTATTATTCTATTTTTAAATATTGCTCTTATATACTGAGATAAAAGTAAACTGCTTTTGAGGACCGGAAATGAAAAAAATTGTTTATACTTTGATGATGACAACAATTCCTTTTAATGCAAAGGCTATAACTCAAGTTGTTGCAGTAGGAGATACCGTTAGTAATGGTTATGTTGATGCACCGTTTGTGCAGAATGTGCACGGTACTACTCAGAATTATACTATTTATTCTACCCAAACGATTATGGACGGCGGGGCTGCATATAATACCTATATATATTCTTATGGACAGCAAAATGTTCAATCCGGCGGTAATGCTTATAATTCGACAGTGGCTTCGAGGGGAACCATGAGTGTGGCTGCAGGCGGAAATGCCGAAGGAACCACCATTAACGGCGGAACCATGACTGTGGCGAATGGCGCAACGGCAAAAAATACAGTATTAAACAGCGGTAAGATGAATGTTTCAGGTACAGATGAAAATGCCGTTATTAACGGAGGTACGCAAGAAATATTAAGCGGCGGTACATCTATCGGTGCGCAAATTAACGGTGCTACACAGCAAATAGATGCCGGTGCAACCTCAAGTGATGCTGTAGTATCAAACGGCGGTAGGATAAGGGTTTACGGAACGGCAAATGGTGCTTTGGTTAATTCATCATCAAGCATTTATGTTTATGGCAGCGGAAATGTAACCAATATTACTTCAAACGGCGGATGGGTGGAAATCAATTCTTCGGCCACGGCAACAGATACAGCTTTGCTTAATTCGGCATCAATGTCGGTTTACGGCTCGGCCGATAATACAACAATCGATAATGCTTATCAGAGAATTTATTCCGGTGGTACGGCTCAGAATACAACTCTAAAAAATAAAGGTTTTCAGACCATTTATTCGGGCGGGGAATCATCAGGGGTTACGGCCGAAAGCGGTAGTATCGTTTCGCTTTATGCGGGCGGAACACTCAGCGGAACAAACTCTTTTAGCGATAGCTTGCTAAATATCGTCGGCGGTAATACAATTAATGATTTGACGGTAAGTAATGCTACCATCAATGTTACCTATAATGATGAAAATTTTACCAATGTCAGTTTTACCAATCTCAACGGAAGTGCGGTCTTTGATATAAGTACCAGTTTATCCGACGATACATCCGATCAAATCAGCATAGTCGGAGGGGCGGGTAATTTCGGGCTTGTGGTGCATGATTATAGTTTTGAGGGTAATACCCCCGAAAAATATCAGATTATTGCCCAAAATACCGCGTCAGACAGCTTTTATTTGGTAGGCGACGCGGTGGATGTCGGGGCCTATGAATATACCCTTGCTCCGGAAGGCGGTAATTGGTTCTTGGTTAAAACTCAGGATGTGACCGAAAGCTCGGTAATTGCCAAAAATACTTATACGGCACTGTCTTCTCTGTTTTATACCCATCTAAATCCGGTATACAGCCATGTTCGCGGTTTGCGAAAAAACAGCGAGCCCAAAAATCGCCTTTGGGTGAAAGGTTTGGGCAGACGAATTGAACTGGATTATAATGCCGGCGGCAAAAGCAGAATCGATGTCTACGGAACCGAGGCCGGTTATGACCAAGATGTAAACTGGGATTGGGATAGTACGCTCACTTTGGGAGCCTTTGCCGGATATACTAATTCTAAGCAAATTTATCACTTGGAAGGCAGGGGCGACGGTGATACTAAATCTTTGGGTTTGTATGGTATATTCAAAACCCCAAGCAAGTGGTTTGTTGATTTGGTCGGAACTTATTTTTGGCATAAGCAAAAAATTAAAAGTTATACTCCTGCCGGCAGAGATGTAGAAAGCAGATATCGGGCTCATAGCGTCTTGCTGGCTTCAAACTTGGGCAAGAGGTTTGAACTTAAAAAAGACTGGTTTGTTGAAACATCTCTCGGTGTGGAATATATGCACATCAACGGTATTGATTATCGAACCAATTTTAATACCAGAGTTGAGGCCGAAGGTGCAAATTATTTGAGGCAGAGAATTGACGCAATCGTCGGAAAAAGTTTTAATCTGGCCGAAGATAAAAAAGTCGAAGGTTTTGCCAGATTTGGTCTGGTGCATGACAGCGATAATAAGTCGGTAGTCAAAGTCGCCGATTATACTTTTGATGAGGATATGTCTTCCTTGCGTTATGAGTTGGGCGGCGGAGTGAATTTCTACTGGGGTGACGGAAATTTTGCTTACTTGGAGGCTTTAACCGAGATGAACAGCAAAATTGAGGTACCTTACGAGATAACACTGGGAATACAATATGCCTTTTAATACAACAAAAGCTCCCGTCATGAAAAACAGGAGCTTTTGTTTATTCCTACAGCAGACTCTTGAGCCAGTACAGATATTTCTTGTTGGACCAGAGTTCTTTTGAACATTCGTGTTCGACTAATACTTGCCACTTTTTTGCTTTGACGGCACTGGCAACGGCACGTTCATAGTCTTGCACAAAATAGACATTCCAGTCTATTTCTTCGTAGAGTTTGGCCTTTGCTAAGAGGTGTTGCTCGTTTTTGCGTTTGAGAAAAGCAATCCCTTCGGCAGATTCAGCCAGAAGCTTCGCTCCGTCGGTCAGACTTAAAATATCATCAAAGCACTTGTTCCTGATTAAGATATCAAGAAAAGGCTGGGCTTTTTTGTGGATTGACCAATAGCTTGCATTAGCACATATAATCCGCCAAAGCTTGTTTTCTTCCAAATACTTGAGGGCACCTGTATTATTACCCGTGACTAAGATACCGCCTTTTTTGAAAAAGAGATCATAAAGTTGGTGTTTGGCAAGCCCTTCCGTAGACATCATATCATATTTTTTATAATGATATAAAATATCGTCGGCTCTCATCTCTACCAAAATGTCCCAACGCGAATGCTCCGCCAGAATTTTGGTCGGTATCTGTTTTAGAATCTCGGTATCAAAACCAATAATGTCGGCGACAAAATTATCAGCTTCGTCTTTACCTATAAAACCGCACAGCCAGTCGTAGAGATTTTGCGGGGACGAAATATTACTTGCCTGTTTGATCATAGGCAAGATTTCTCCTTTGGAAAATCCACGGCAGTACAGAGCTTCGAGCCCTTGGGCATCAAGCGGGTAACCGTCGGTGTACATTTTTAGAATTTGAATGGGTGTTCCATTGAGTAAAAAATGCTGTAATACTTTGTCGTTCTCGACACTTGCTATCATGTTTTTTCTGTTCATAATTAATTGTATTTAGTTAATAATATTTATGTGATGCCGCATAACATATACTATGGTTGCATTTTTGTCAATCGGATTTGCTTGTTTAGAAAAAATATCCTCGAACCAAAAGATAATTCGGGGATATGAGAAATTATTTCTTTTGAATATTACCTAAAAGAGTGCTCAATTCGGTCGGAAATAAAGCAATGGTTTGCGATTGTGAGGCCGAAATGTCTTTGATGGTTTGTAGGGTTTTAAGCTGCATGGTAATCGGGCTTTTCTCTAAAGTTTTGGCCGCTTCCAACATCTTTTGGGCGGACTCGACTTCGCCTTGAGCCGAAATTATCATGGCTCGGCGGTTGCGTTCGGCTTCGGCTTGCTTGGCCATCGCACGTTTCATGTCTTCGGGTAATTCAATCTCTTGGACATTGATGGCCTCAATGTCAATTCCCCATTTATCGGTGGCGGCGTCGACAATGTTTTTGATTTCTTCGCCAATGCGTTTGCGTTCGGATAAAGTTACATCCAAATCATTGGTGCCGATAACATCTTTGAGGGCAGATTGGCTTTGCTGAATCACCGCAAAGACATAATTTGAAATTTGAATAACCGCGGCTTCGGGATTTTTAACCCGAAAGTAAACAACGGCATTGATGTTGACCGGAATGTTGTCTTTGGTCATAACTTCTTGTTTGGGAACATCAACCGTCATTATCCGCATATCTATTTTACGCATTTCTTGGATGAGCGGAATAATCCAGGTTAAACCGGGGTCGCGTGTGCTGGTGTAGCGACCAAGGGTGAAAACAACGCCTTCTTCATATTGAAACAGAATACGAAATCCGGCAACAACAAACATAACAATTATTAGTCCCAGAGGAAAGATTAGAGCGGTCATGATTTAAAAACTCCTGATAGTTGTGAAAATTATGATAATTGTATTATAATAGCAAGTTTTGACAAGAGTTTTTTTGCGAAAGTAAGCTGATTTTACAGTTAACCTTTGAGCTCCACACCACTTGTCACCCTTGGACAACATAGCCCATTGTCATCCCCAGCTACCACAAACAACTGTCACCCTCGACCACCACACAGCCTCGTCATCCTCGGATTTATTCCGAGGATCTCATAAGTATTGGCACATTGCTTTATTAGATTCTCGGGTCAAGCCCGAGAATGACAAAAACGGCGTATAATGGGCAACTAATACAGAAACCTCCTTTAAGGCTAGGTCATGTACCGCCAGTACACTCCCGTCGCCTTAAAAAAGTTTTCTTATTATTTGCCTCATTCTCCACCGTTTTAGAATAAGCTCAAGACACTGCGGGCGGATTGTGAAGCAAGAGATAGGGAATTAATCGCCAACTGTTGACGGGTTTGCAAAGTCAAGTATTCGGCCGAAGCTTCGTTCATATCGGCCAAGGTTAAATTATCAGCACCGGTTTCCAATACATCGGTCATAGCTTCGGTAAAATTAATACGGGTTTTTATTATCGAATAATGATTGCCCAACTCTTCTTGGAAACTTCTTATTGAATTTATGGCATTCGTCAGCTCATTCATCGCCTTAGTTACATCATCCAAGGTTTCCCATTTATCTCGGCTTAAACCGATGTTTTTTGAAGACATATCTTTGCCCTCGATTTTATATTTATTCGAACGGTTTTCGTTTAGGGTGATTTCTTTTAATGCTCCGTTGAGCAGATTGACGCCTTGATAAGAGGAATCCATTATCAAATTATCATATTCATCTAATATTTTTTGATAGCTTGCGGAATATCCGCTCAAATCCATAACCTCTACCACCCCTGCAATAATATCCTCCGGCAAACTCCACGCCGCCGTGTTCTCAACATTTAATAAGGTGTCCACATTGTCAAAAGTTATTTCATTGTTTTTATTCGTTGATGTATTTTCATCATGGTAATCTGTCTTGAGTTTATACCACTTCACATTACCATCTTTAGCAAAAGCCAAACTTGCTCCTGCAGCAATATCCAAAACATTAGCCCCCGGAGTTCCTTTGTATCCGTTATAAATAGGTGTCAGTGCCGTATCCATATACACTTTAGCCGTCGATTGAATTGTAATTGTATTATTGCTGGTACTACCAGGATAATTATAAAACCCATACCCATTACTTGAGTAAATTTGTAAATTACCGCCTATGATACAATTTGTTGAATTATAAAGAGTAAAACCTCTTCCTTGATCTCCCATAGTCTTTATATTTATATTACTATTTTCTAAGGCATTACAACTTGCTCCACCAATTAAAAAAAAACCATGTCCATATTTACCAAAAGCAACTAAATTATTATTACCTCTGACATTAATTATTGCTCCGTTATAGGCATATACGGCAGCCTTTCCAGCACCATTACCATCTGAATACTTTACTTCAATATCTAAGTTATTTAAATCAGCCTCGACTGTTCTAACCCTTATTCCTCCAATCCAAATATTCGTATCAGTATTCTGATAATTTATACTCAAATCAGAAACCAAACACCCGGCTTTATTTATATTTATCATATTAGTGCCGGCTGTAGCTGTCGCAGTGATTGAAGAAAATTTATCTGTTGCCGTGTCATAATTACCGAAATATCCCACTCCGACCAATTTTTGATTAGCCTTAAGTGTTAATGCAGTCGCCGAGGTAATTGTTCCCAAATCAATCGCACCATAAACGCAGATGGTTTCTTTACCCGATGTTATCGCATCGCGTAATTCTTGAGCCGTGGACACCACAGCACCATTCTCGCCAACCTGTTCAATAAACCATTCTTTTTCCGGCACAGGTAAAACAGATACACCACCGGATTGTGAGCTTGCTGCCTGCATAGTTACCGCGGTTGCTTGCTCCAAAAATTCTAACCCCGAGGTCAAACCTTGAGTCGCCGCTTCAATAGTTTGGATACCTTGGCTCATCGCATCAAGCAACGAGGTTAAATCAGCCGCACGATTAGACAGAGAACGAGCTTGGTAATAGCTGGACGCATTGTCTATTGCCGAGTTCACTTTCTTGCCGGTGGCTAATATTAACTGGGTTTTATCCATTTGTTTGGAGATGTTTCGCAAACTCAGCAAATTGCTTCGCATTGAGGCATTTAAGGTGATGTTATTATTCATCTCTCACCTCCTGCCCATCGGCGATAAACCATATCTTTTTTGCTAAGTCGATTCATACATACTATAGACGCAACAAAACTCTCCGCCAAACGGCAGAAAGCCCGAAATTCCTCACTAAAGAGGCTATGTTTAAGTACTTTACTCAACATCCTTGTTGCGTCCTTAAATCTTGGTTTTCTTAAGAAAAATCCGCAC